>JAWOJB010000017.1:0-62894 GCA_046484325.1 Acidimicrobiia bacterium
TGGACAGCACGTAGCCGCTGGTGCTTCATGAGCCGGGACACGGTGGAACGCGAGACCCCGATCACCTGGCATACCTCGGGCACGGAGAGCGCAGGCCGGCCGGCCCCACCGGTAGGAGTATGGGAGCTGGCCATCTCAGCGACCTTCACCGTTGAACGCGCAGGCAAAGTCGGTGAGCGGCCGCCGGTACAACAAGAGCCTCACTGTGGTGTACGCAGATTCGCGAGTGCCATGGCTGGCCGTCCTCTGATCTTCTGACCACCGGCTCCGCTCGCTTCTGGGGTCGCGCCAACAGCGCGCGAAAGGGAACGGGACATACCCGTTCCCTTTCGGGCGATCCGAGGTCTGCTACGAGAAGAACTCGCGGAGCGTCTCCTCGACTCGCTCGGTGGTCTCGCCGGTCTTCTCCTTGATGGTTCCTACCAGGCGGTCCCAGCTGCCACGGCCCTGCTCGAGCTCCTGATCCGTCAGGTCGCCCCAGGTTTCCCGGATCCGGCCGCGGGCCTGTTGCCAGCGTCCCTCGTCGGCCAGCCGCTCACTCCAGTCATAACTGAGGTCACTGTCGGTGTGCATTGCTGCTCCTTTCCTCGACCTCTCCCGGTGGTGTACCCGTGGCGGCCGTTGCGTAAACCCCGGCCGACGCGAGACGAGCGATGAGGTGGCGACAAGGGCCGGCACCAGCGCCCTCGTGGGGTCAGGCGCCGAGGGGGAGGTCTGCCTCGATCCGGACGCGTTCGTTGGACCGGCTGACCGACACCCGTCGGGCGACGTGGCCCACGACCGCAGCTGAGACCGGTGACAACCAGCGGGGCTCGCCCGGCAAGAGGTCGTTGCCTGTGCCTTCGAGCACCAGGTGAATGGCATCGCCGCGGGTGGTGGCTGTGATCGAGGTGGACACCACCCCGGGGGAGTCGGCCACCTCCTCCCACATGTGCCCGCAAGCCATTCCCAGCTCGTCGAGGGAGGTCGAGGAAGCACCCCTGGCGCCGGCGTAAGCGAGAATGACGCTGCGAGCCACCAGGCCCCATTCGGCAAGGGCAGGCAGCTGGATCTCAACCGGGCTGGTCGTCACCCAGGTCATGATATGTACGATCGAGCCCGCCGCAACATTGGCGACCCACCGACCCTGAAGGCGCTCCGACCGTGACTTCTACCTCTCTCCGCATGCGGTTCGAGGCCGAGCCGCTCAACCTGACAGTCGCCAGGGCCTTCGTGGGAACCACGTTGCGGACGGTGGACCAGTCCCAATCGCTGATCGAGGATCTTCGCCTAGCCGTCTCCGAGTTGCTCACGGTGCTGGTTACCGGCGACCACGGCCCCATCGACCTCGAGTTGCGTATCGACGGCGGTGTCTTCACCGCGATCATCGGCGGGCCGGCGGCCCTTCCCGCGATCCCGGAGGAAACCCGTGAGATCGTCGGGCGGCTCACCGACGACGGGGTCCGAGTCGACGAGGCGGATTGGGTGATCCGCGCCGCCCTGCTGTGAGTCGATTCTCGTTTCCGGCTCGCGCGGAGGCGGCAGTCGAAGCGCGCCGCGCCCTCGCCTCGGTGGGACGCCTGAACCCGGTTCGTCTGGCAGAGGCTCAGGTGATGGTCAGCGAACTGATCGCGAACGCAGTCCGGCACGGGGGCCTCGACGAGGGCGCCGAGATCTCGATGACCGTGGAGCACGATCCTGCCGTGGTGACAGTCCGGATTGGCCACCCTTCTGCCGGCCACGTCGACACACAGACCCGGGGAATGGGTCTCACGCTCGTCGAGAGCCTCTCCAGCCGATGGGACACGACCACGGCCCAGGATCGGTTCGAGGTCTGGTTCGAGGTTCGTGCCGCCGGCACCGGAGCTGCACTCGCCGACCTCACCGATGAGGAGATCCTGGCCAGGGCGATGGAGGACGACCGCTACCGCGAGGAGGCGTTCGCCAGGTTCAGCGGTCTGGCATCGGGGATCGCAAGGCGATTTCGCGGGAAGGGAGTCGGGGATGCCGACCTCGAGCAGGTGGCACTGATGGGGCTGCTGAATGCGATGAGTCGTTACGACGCCGAAGAGGGGTCCTTCCGTCCGTTCGCCACCGCAACCATCCAAGGCGAGTTGAAGCGCCAATTGCGTGACCGGGCCTGGTCGGTGCGAGTGCCGCGCGGGCTGCAGGAGCGGTCATTGCTCGTGTCCAAGACCTCCGAAATCCTCGCCCAGAAGCTGGGAAGGGCGCCGGCTCCATCGGACATCGGTGCCGAGCTCGGGCTCAGCGATGAGGAGGTCATCGAAGGGATCGCCGCCAACTCGGCGTATCGCTGGGAATCGATCGACGCCCCCGACGAGCAGACAGGGGCAACGCTCGCAGAGTCCATCCACGCGGCCGACTGGGCATTGCAGTCCCAGGAGTGGGAGGCGCTGGCCGAGGGGGTGCGTGCACTGCCGGCGCGCGACCGCGAGCTCCTGTACCTGCGCTTCTACCGTGACATGACTCAGACCGAGATCGCCGCAGAGATGGGCATTTCCCAGATGCACGTTTCCCGCCTCCTGGCGAAGGCGATCGAGCGACTGCGCGACCTGGTCGAGTGAGCCGGATCGAACAAAGAAGGTGGGCCGGGTCCGACCCGGCCCACCTTCGCCCACTCCCGCTTCTGGTGCTAGACGACTCTGCGCCTTCCGGTGACCGCGCTGACGATCAACAGGATCAGGGCAACGACCAGGAGCCAACGAAGAGCCTCGACGAAGAGCCCCACTCCGCCGAGCACCAGGGCCAGGATCAGTATCAACACAGCGACACTCAAGGGTTCCTCCTTTGGAACAGTCTGTGGTTTGGGGGTACCCGCTGCCGACCACATCCAAACATCGCCGAGTTGATCGGGGAGGACGACCGACCGGGCGCTCACCCGGCGAGCTCGTGACGCAGGTCGGTCTTCCACAAGTCGATAAAGCCCTCTTGGTCGTCGCCGATCTGGTGGAAGTACAGGTGGTCGACTCCGGCCTCGATCGCCTCGCGGGCAGCAGAGAGGATCGGCTCAGGGTCGGGACCGCACGGGGTCTTCTCGGCGACGGCGTCTGCGGTGACCACTTCGACAGCCTGCTCGAAGTGGAGCATGGTGCGCAGATCCTGGTTGAGCTGGCCGGGCAGGGAAGAGAACGACCAGAGGCGGTGGGCGGTCTCGATCGCCTGTTGGCGGTCGGGACCCCAGCAAACCGTGATCTGGGAGTAGACGGGACCCTCCCCGCCCGCTTCCCGGTAGGCGTCGAGCGTCTCGGACGACGAGCCGGTGATCCAGAGGCCGTCCCCGATGGCCGCTGCCAGCCTGGCCGCCTCCCGTCCGAATGCAGACACCACGATGGGAATCTCCTTGTCGGGGCGATCCAGCACCCGGGCGTCCTCGACGGTGTAGTGGGCGCCGTAGTGCGTCACCGATTCCTCGGACCACAACCGGCGAATGACGTGCACCGCCTCTTCCAGCATCTCTGCACGGACGGGGTGCGGTGGCCACCGGTCCCCGAGGACGTGCTCGTTGAGCGCCTCGCCGGTGCCCACTCCCCATACGAATCGCCCGTCGAGCAGCGCTCCGGTGGTGGCGGTTGCCTGGGCGAGGATGGCGGGATGAATGCGCATGATCGGGCAGGTGACCCCGACGCCGACCCCGATGGAAGACGTCGACGCGGCGATCGCCCCAAGCACCGACCACACGAAAGGGCTGTGGCCTTGTGAGCTCACCCACGGGTGGTAGTGGTCGGACAACGACACGAAGTCGAATCCCGCTTCTTCGGCTTGGACAGCGATGTCGACCATGCGCGCCGGCGGGTGCTCCTCGCTGGAGACGGTGAGGCCGAGTTCGAGGCTCCCCATGCCGGCTGCCGTACCCGCCTCCGTCGTCGGTCAAACCCAGGCAAGGCCGAAGCTCACTTGTCGTTTCGATGGTGGAGGTCCCGGGTACTTGAACCGCATGGACGAGACCATCTCCGTGCGGGGAGCGAAGGCCGCTCGCATCCCGCGGGCCGTCAAAGGCAGACCGCGGGCCGTCGAAGGGCGGCGAAGCTGCTCTGTGGAGGATTGCGATACGGTGCTGAGTCGGTATAACCGGCGTCCTACCTGTCACCTTCACGCGCCCGTTCGCTTCCCGAGAGTCCGCGGCTTCGCTGTCGACTGACCTCTTCCGAGCAGACGTGCGTTCCGAGCAGACGTGCGCGTGCGACGGTGGTGGGGCGGTCAGGACGCCACGCCGTGGAGCCACGACCGACGCAGGTGCGCCGCTCGAGCGCGGTCATCCCACCCCACGTTTCCGAACGCCATGTCGTGCACGACGGCAAGGGCGAGCCAATGGTCGATCACCGGGCAGCGAGCTCCCCCGGTGCCGGGGAGCAGCTATCGTGGCCCGGTTTGGAGGAAGGGTGGAAATTCCAAGCGTGTCGCATCTATCCGTCGACCTCGTCCCGGATGACTGCTGCGCCGTGATCCGTCTCGACGGGGAGGTGGACATCGCCAGCGTCGATCTGGTGCTGGACGCCACACACCGTGCAGTGGCCCTGGAAGCGATCGAGCACTTGGTGTTCGACTGCCGGCAACTCGGGTTCCTCGATTCCAGCGGCGTCAAGACCCTGCTCGAAGCCCATCGGGCATTCGACGGACGAGTTGCACTGCTCGGTCCGAAACGCGCCGTCACGAGGATCCTCGAACTGACGGGCATCGACACTCTCTTTCATGTCGTCGACTCGATCGAAGAGGCCGAAGACATCTTCCACGAGGCGAGCTGACAGCGCGCCAGAGGTGCGTTCGATCAGTTGTTGGGCGGAACCTTGCTGATGTCCGCCAGGGCCGACGATGGATCCCCGGCGATGGCCAGGTCACCGAGGGACAGATCCCGACAAGGGACGATCCGTCGTCGATGAACGGCAGCCGCCGGATGTTGTGCTCGCGCATCAGCGAGACCGCCTCGGGGATCGATCTGTCCGGGCCGATGGAGATGACACTGCCGACTCGACCTCCCGTCGAGGATCGGCTCCGTCCGCCACCGCCCGCACGACGATGTCCCGGTCGGTGACGATGCCACACACGGTTCCGTCGCTCTGCAGGGCGATCACGTCGCCGATGTCAGCGTCGCTCATGATCCGAGCCGCCTCCTGGAATCGAGGTGTCGCCTTTCACCGCTGACGGCGCCGGGTCATCACCTCTCCTATTCGGTCGGGCATCTGGTACCCCTCTCTGACGGTGCAGGCGCTCCCCTGGAATCAGGCGAGAGCCAGATCGTCCACGATCTCTCGCGCACCCTCGACTCGCCGGATGCGCTCCAGGCGCCGTCGGCGCGCCTGATCAGTCGCCTCTCCGGTCTCTCGGTGCAAGGCCGCACGGGCATCCCGGGCTCGAGCGGCAAGGTGGTAGCTCAACCACGCTCGCCGCGCCCGCCCCATCTGGGGATCGGTCAGGTATTGCACCGCGGCGCCGACGGCAATGCCCGCCAACAGCCGCATCCGCTTTCCCATCCTTCGCATCATCGGGTGCCTCCTCGACTCTTGCGGCTACCTCTGCCGAGCGGGTACCCGGGCATGACGATTCCCAACCATGTTCTCTCTCCGCCGGCGTTGATCGGGCCCTCCCGAGGTCGGGTTCGACGCAACCGGCAGGGGAGTGATCAGGGCGCTGAGGCGGCCGGATCGGATGCGGCGAGCGGCTCCTCCGGCCTCAGTATCTCGGTCAGTCCGCTGAGCTCCAGGAGGTCCTGAAGACGCCGAGGAGCGATGAGCCGCATGCTCGCACCCTGTTCGACGAGGCGGTTGTGCACGGAGACGAGCAGGCTGATTCCGATGGAGTCGACGAACCCGATGTTGCTCAGATCGACCACGAGTTGGGAGACACTCGGATCCAGCTTCTCCTGTATCGACTCGCGGAGCTGCTCCGCGGTGGCGAGATCGAGGGGGCCGGCGAAGGCGACCCTGGCGATCCCTGAGGTATCGGGGGGAGGTTCAACCGGAAGCCCGGTCGCTGCCCGGCCATCGTCGTGCGCCTCCCAGGGGACGGGGCGAAGCCCCTCGCCCGCCTGGTTGGTGAACTCGCCGAGGAACCAATTTCGAAAGGCCAGCAGTTCGGGCGGAGTGGCCAGGCTCACGAGGTGCTCGCCTGCACGGCAGAACTCGTCCACCTCGTCGAGCATGTCGGCCAGTTGCCGCGCCGCCAAACCGGCAGCGACCGGGACGCGAAACACGAGGTCGACCGCAGCGTCACCGCGGTCTGCTGCCTCGTGGAGTTCTGCCCACGTCGACTCGCTCACTCCCCCGAAGAGGCCGTCGAGATCGTCGATCAGACTGCGCAGCCGGTTGGGCACCGATTCCTCGGCTTCGCCGGCTCGAATGATGTCGAACTCGCGTTGGATCGCCTCCTGGTGGGCCGAAGCGCGACGCCAGACTTCGATCGGCACACCGATGAGGCGGACTTCCACCAGGTCGTCCGGGGTTGTCATGCGGGGACGGCCTCGAAGTCGAGCTCGAACCACACGGTCTTCCCCTCGGGCGTCGGTTCCACCCCCCAGCGATCGGCCAGCGCCCCGACGATGTGCATGCCTCGCCCGGTCGGAGAAGTGGGGCCGTAGTCCTTGACGACGACCGGCTGGGTGTTGGCGTCGCTGACCTCGACGCGGACGTGGGTGCCGGCCCGACTCACGCTTACGACGAAGCTGGTACGGGCGTGGAGGATCGCGTTCGTCGCCAGCTCCGAGGTGAGCATGGCGACCCGAGACAGGGCGTCCTCGTCAGAGCTCCCGAGGAGAGAAACGACGTAGCCGCGGGCGGCGGGAACCGACGCCGGAGCCGGCTCGAAGATCGCCTCGAATTGCCCGGCCTGCGCTCCGTCGCCGGTGCCCGGCGCTGCGTTGCCCTCGGAGGGCCCGTGTTGACTCAAAGCCAGATCCCTGTTCCCGGCCCACAATTGTACGTGATGGCAGATTCCATGCCGTGATCATCGACCCCTCGGGCGTAGGTACTCGGGTGCTCAGGTGATGAGCAAGATGATGATGATGATCAAGAGGAGTGTTCCCAATCCAATGTACATGCGACTCTCCTTTCTCTAGCGCACGTCCGCGGGGGCGCCGTGGACCACGTCGTCGTCGACCCGGCGGTTGAAGTTCTCCCCGATGCGTCCGCCGAGGTAGCCGCCGGCGAGGACCGCCACCGCGAACAGCACCATCAGGACGAGCGCATCGGCAGTGCGCACGTCGCGACGGATCGCCGAGTACCAATCCGGCAGCCCGACGGACCCAAAGGCGTTGTACTCGGCACCTGCCAGGCCGGCGAGCAAGGCAAACACCGCCGCCAGGAGCAGCAGCCACAAGCCTGCTCCCATGCCGTTGACCGCGCCGTCGAAGCGGGACATACGGCCCGTCACCCAACCCCCGAACAAGAAGGCCACGAAGACCACGATCAGGGCAACCACCGCTCCGGCGAGCGACAGCTCGAGAACCTCCCCTCCGACGTCGATCGTGTTGAGTTGGTAGGCGAGGCGGTTGGCACCTGCGGCGATCAGCGCAGCCAGGAAGGTGAGCAGGCCCAAGGAGGCCAGCATCCCTGAGAGAGATGCCGGGATGTCGGCGCCCCCATGTGTGCGGGCGGCGACACGCCGGGCGCGCGCCGTCTGTGTGTTGTCGGTCACGGTCGACCTCCTCTCGAATGACTGTCCGGTCGGTACCCGAACCTGCAGCCGGCAAAACCTCCGACCACCCTGAGCGTTACTGTTGGGTGGTGGCCGCGGGCACGAACGGCTCGGAGCGCGACTTCATTCGGCAGGTTGTCCTTCGGCCGGGTCGCCGGCTGGTGCTCGTCACTTCGCTCGTTGGCGCCGCGCTGGCGGTTGCCGCGGTCCTCAATGCCTGGCAGAGCCACAACGAGCGGCTGGCCGCGGATCTCGAGCGACTCGACCGCGCCGCCGAGGACGGTGCGCTTCTCGCCGAGCGCTTCTTCGTGAGCCGTGTCGGCGTGCTTCAGGCGCTCGCCCAGACCCCGGCGGTGGTCTCAGGGGACCCCGCAACGATGGCTTCCAGCTTGGAGCCGTTCGCCAGCGAGATCCTCGGGTTCGACGGTGGCGTCGGATGGATCGACCGCAACGGCATGCTGTGGGCAACGACCGAAGAACCCCATGGCCTGTCGATCTACCTGAGCGACAGGCCATACGTGAAAGAGGTGCTCAGCACCGGGACGCCCGTGGTGAGCGAAGTGCTGAGCGGAAGACGGTCCGGCGAACCTTCCGTGATCGTGGCCGTTCCCACATTCGACTCCGAGGGGGACCAGACCGGTCTGCTCGTCGGTTCCGTCCTCATGGACGGCCTGCCCGCGCTGCTCCCCACCTTGCGGCCGCTGCGGGGCGAAGTGAACATCATCGACCGGGCAGGTCACCTCGTGTATGCAAACGGCCCGGTCGCCGAGCCTGCCCCCGCCCCCAATGGGGAGATCGCCTTCTCCGCCGTCGCCAAGCCCCTCGTTGGGGTTCGTGGCGTGGCGGGGACCCAGCACCGGGCGGTCGCCGCAGCTGAGGCTCCGACTCCCGGATGGACCATCGCCGTGGAGCGGCCCGCGGCGGAGCTGACGGCCTCGGCGCGGGGTCCCCTCGCCAGACAGCTGGCACTGGTCGGGTCCATCGTCCTCGTCGGGGGCATGGGAGCGTTCCTCACCGCTCGGCGCCTGGACCAACTCCAGGACGATCTCGTCGCTCACACCAGGGAACTGGCTTCCCTCGAGTCGCTCACCGCCGCCCTGGCGACTGCCGACACCCCCGACGCCATCGCCGAGGCCGTTGCCACGCTCGCACCGGAAGTGTTCGGGGGTCACGCCGTCGCGCTGGCACCCGTCGCCCCCGAAGCGGAGTCCGAGGGCGGAGGTGTGCTGCTGGTCCAGGGCGCCGAGACGCTGTCCGCCCACGAGCGAGCACTCGTGGGCAGCGTGGATGACGTCGTCGCCCAGGCACTCGAACGGTCACAGCTCCACGAACTGGAGAAGGCGGCGCGCTTGGATGCAGAGAAGCTTGGGCTCCTGACTGCTGAGCTGGCGCGATGCGCCACCCGGGCTTCGGTGATCGAGGTCGTCAACCGGACGGGGGCGATAATCACCAGGGCAGCCTCGGTTGCTCTGGTGTTGCGCAACGCGACCGGAGACCTCGAGATCGCGGGGATACCGGGGACGGCCATCCCTGTGGAACTCATCACCCGGCGCGACGGTCCATCCGCCGACGTGATGAGTCGGCAAAGGCTGGTGACGATCATCGATAGCAGCGCTGGGTCGTGGGCGGTCGCTCCTCTCGGCGACGAGCGAGCCATCGGTGCCCTCTGGCTCTCTTTCGCGTCCGGGGACACTCCCAGCGAACGCGAGCTGGCTCTGATCGATACGGCTGCTCGATCGATCTCGGACGCCTTCGAGGTCGCGACCTCCTATGAAAGGGAGCACTCCGTGGCGACCACGCTACAGAACGCCTTGCGGCCGATGAAGTTCCCCGAGGTGCCGGGCTGGGCGTTCTCGGGCGCCTACCGCGCTGGGGAAGGCGGGGTCATCGGTGGCGACTGGTACGACGTCGTCGCGTTGCCGGGCGACCGACTGTTGGTGGCGGTGGGTGACGTCGCCGGCCGCGGGCTGCGGGCGGCCAGCACCATGGGCATGCTTCGGGCGGCCATCAGGGCCTACGCGTTCACCGGCGACGAACCGGCGGCGATCCTTCATGCTGCGGACAACCTGTTGAGCCAGGGACTCGAGGACGAGATGGCGACGGTGTTCCTGGCGCTTCTTGGTGCGGGTGACGGCGACGTCGTGTTCAGTTCCGCCGGGCATCCGCCCCCGCTGATCGGGGCCGGGGAGTCCCTCGAGAATCTCGCTACGACTCCCGATCCGCCACTCGGGATCTTCATAGCCCCGTCGCGAACACGAACAGAGGGCAGATCCACACTCCGTCCCGGTGACGCCCTGGTGATGTACACGGACGGAGTGATCGAGCGGAGGGGCGAGGCTCTCGCTGCCGGCATGAGCAAACTCGCCGTCTCCGCCCGGGATCGCTACCCGGACATGGAGGCCGAGGCTCTCCTCGGAGAGGTATTGGATCGCGCCCCCTCCGAGGACGACGCGGTGATCCTCACGATCTTCCGCTCGTCCTGACTCGCTTAGGGAGCAAGAGTCGGCTCGGTCGGCAACTCACCGACGTCATCACCCGGGGCCACCGTCTCGGTGGGAGTGCCGGAGTCGTCCGGGACGGTCGTGCCGGCCGCCCCACCGTTGTCGTTCATCGCGAACAACCAAATGGCGAGGAAGATCACCCCGGCGAGCAGGATCGCAGCCAGCACCACGCCGGCAGAACTGCTGCTTTCAGGGGTCACGATCACCTCACGGACCTCGCGCTCGCTCGTCGTTCTACGCTCGTCAGTCATATCGTTCTCCTCCTTCGGTCGTGGGACGTGACTACCCCGTCGTCCCCGTCCGCAAACCTCTCCGGTTTGACACCAGGTCCGTGCTGGGTACTTAGCGGTAGACGGGCAACGGGGATCCACCCATGGCCCGACCGGTTGTTCTCTGGAGACGAAGGAGGCTGTCGGGATGGCTGTCGGGATGATGGAGATCGTCGCCCGGGTAGCGATTGCGGGCATGCTCGGCGCCCTGGTCGGGTTCGAACGGGAGAGCACCGGCCAGGCCGCCGGTGTCCGCACCCATGCTCTGGTCGCATTGGGCGCATGCCTGTTCACCATCGTCGGAGCCGAGGCCTTCGGGCCGGACGCCGATGCCAGCAGGGTCGCTGCTCAGGTCGTCACCGGCATCGGATTCGTCGGCGCCGGGGCCATCCTTCGCAACGGTATGAGCGTCCGCGGGCTGACGACCGCGGCAACCCTCTGGGTGAGCGCCGCCCTGGGGCTCGCTGCCGGGGCCGGAGCGTACGCGGTGGCCGGGATCGGAGGCGGCGCCGTTCTCGCTTTCATCCTCGGTCTCCGGTTCTTCAAGCCGCTCGCGACCTGGGGCTCGGGGTTCGTCATCAGGATGGATTACGAGGTGGGGCACGGTACGCTCGGTCCCTTGCTGAACGGGCTGCAGCGGGCCGGAGCGAGGATCATCGACCTCGACATCCGCGATGACGAGGAGCAACGGCCGCCCATCCGCCACGTCGAGGTACTGGCCGTGACCGATCAGGACCAGCTCGAGGGACTCGTCACCACCCTCGGTTCGCGGTCGGAAGTCCGCGAGGCGATGTTCGAACCAGCCCACGACAGGGTCTGAGCGAGGCCTGCCGGGATAGGCTGGACTCCGGAGGGAAATCCACGTGCCGGGTGACCGCTTCATCGAACTTGCCACCCACGAAGGCAAGCGCGTGCTCGATGCCTTGTTCAAGCACGCCAACGAAGCCGTCACGCTGCAGGAGCACTCCGGGCGGCTGCTCTACGCCAACGACAGGGCGGCCTCGTTGGTGGGTTTCGACACTGCAGAAGAGATGCTCGCCGCCTCGCAGGCCGACCTCGTAGGCCGATTCGAACTGGTCGACGCCTCGGGGACCGAACTCGCACCGGACGCCCTCCCCGGCCGCCGCGTCCTGGCCGGCGAGCCGTTCGTCGAGGAGGTTGTCGGGTATCGGCTCAAGGGATCCCTCCGTCCTCGCTGGTCACGAGTCCACGCCAGCCCCGTGAAGAACGACGCGGGCGAGGTAGTGATGGCGATCAACTTCTTCCTGGACATCACCGACCAGATCAGGCGCGAGGAGATCGAGCGGCTGACGTCCACCGCCCACGAAGTCCTCGGGTCCTCCCTCGACCGTACCGAGAACCTCGAGGCGTTGTTGGGGCTCGTCGTTCCCGGCATCGGGAGCCTGTGCAGCGTGCACGTGCTGGAGGGCGAAGACCTTCTGTTCGCCGCAGGCGCCGTCGGCGATGGGTGTGGCGTGTCGATGATCGAGCCAGGTGCGGGAGCCGAGGCGGCCACTTCGGCGTTCCACCGTCGCGTGGTTGCCTCGCGCAAGACCGAACTCCTCACCCGGCCCGACCCCGAACTCACCCATCTGACCGGCATGATCGAGGAGCCCTTCCAGATCCCACCCATCGGCACGGCGGTCGGGATTCCTCTCATCGCTCCCGGCGGACCGCTGGGAGTCTTGACGGTGGGCAGGGCCGACAAGGATGGGCCTTTCGACGAGGCAGACGTCGACCTGCTGCAGGCGATCGGCGAGCGAGCGGTCATCGGTCTCGAGAACGCTCGCCTCTACCAGGAGCAGCACCACATCGCTCAAACGCTGCAGCGGGGGTTGATGCCACGCACCCTGCCGCAGATCCCGGGTTTGGAGCTGGCCGCGCGTTACCGGCCGCTGACCGAGCTCTCCACCATCGGAGGCGACTTCTTCGACGTTGTTGCCCTGCCGGGGGGTGGATGCGCGGTGCTGGTCGGGGACATCGCCGGCAAAGGCATCGAGGCCGCCGCCGCCGTTGGGATGGCCCGGCATACGCTCCGTTCCATCGTGGCCCTCGACCCCCGGCCGCTGACCGTCTTCGAACGGTTCAACGCGGCCCTCAGGGATGAGCACCCGGACAGGCTCTGCACTCTCGCCTACCTGCGGTTCACTCGGGAAGGGGCGGGTTTCCTCGTGCAGGTGGCACTGGCAGGCCACCCTCCGCCGCTGCTCCTCGACGTGGACGGGGTCACCGCCTTGCTCGGCCGCCCTGCCCCTCCGGTAGGCGCGGTCACCCTGCTCGAGCCGTTCGAGTTCGAACGGCTCGTGGTCCCGGGCGACCTGGTCGTGGTGTACACCGACGGGTACACCCTGCCGGACAAGGCGCCGGTCGACAGCGCACGGAGTGCGATCGAGGGAAGGAGCTTTCGGAGCGCCGAGTCGGCCCTGTCGAACATGATGGCGATCCTCCAGGAGCATCCGAGCCAGATCCGGGACGACGTCGCCCTGGTTGCGATCCGAGTCGGCGTCTAGGCCTTTCCACGCTCGGGTACCCACCCGGCGTCCATGAAGAACGCCCGGTTCCCGCTGTCCGTTCACGCCGTCGCCTGCCGCTGGGGCGCGACCCGTGCTGAGGTGAGAGCACGGCCGGCGTGACGTCCATCGCCCCGACGGCGGGTCCCCCGTACCGCTCGATCGAGCCACCCGGGCCGATCGTCGGCACGGCCATCCACGCCGGGCACAAGCTGCGTCCCGAGGTGGCCGGCTGCATCGCGTTGAGCGATTCCCAGCGGCTCCGCGAGGAGGACCCCTACACGGATCGCCCTGACCGTCCCGTTCTCCACCGCTGACGGTGAATCGATCGCGGTTCGAGGTGGACATCAACCGGCGGCGGGGACGAGGCCGTGTACCTGGAACCGGATCAGGCCTGGGGCTTGGACGTGTGGGCTGGACCTCCGTCACCCTCGCTGGTCGCCGGATCGTTGGCCGTGTACGACGGGTTCTACCGGCACCTCGAGAGCGTCCTCGACCGCGCCGCTGCGAACGGCAGATTGGTCGTGCTCGACCTGCACTCGTACAACCACCTACGCGATGGGCCGGACTCGGTTCCCGCCGACCCAGACGGCAATCCCGATGTGAATCTGGGTACCGGGACCGTCGATCGAGGTTTGGAGGGGCGTGATCGACCGCTTCGCCACCGATCTGATGTCCGCCTTGCCCGATGGCAGCACCTTCGGTGAGAACGTGCGGTTTCGCGGGGGTCATCTCTCCCGCTGGGTCGACGAGCAATACCGTGGCGTCGGCTGTGCGCTGGCCCTCGAGCGCAAGGTGGGGCTGCGGGCGGAGTACTCCGAGCTGCCAACGCCCAGCTCGCGACCGTCTGATCGGTGCGGGCCCGACTCGGCGGCGAGAAGACCGACGCTCAGGAGGCGGTCGAGAACGCGTCCTCGACCTGCGAGCCGGCGTGTTTGCCTGTGGTCCGACGCGTTCTGGTGGCCCCGGCCATCACCCTGGTCCTGATCAAGGTCCATGCCACCACCAGGAATCCCCCGGCGAGGATCGCCAGGCCCCCCACCGCCTGGGCGCTGGGGGACTCGGCACGGAAGGAGACGTCCTGCAGGCCGGCGATGCCGTGTGTTGCCGGGATCAGGTAGGACACGAGCCGCACCGCCGGGTGCAGGCGATCGAGGGGGGTGACGAAGCCGCTGAAGAAGATGGCGACGAGGAGCATGATCATGGCGTACTGCACGGCTTCGCTCTCGGTCCGGGCGATCGCCGAGACCACGAACCCTGCACCAAGCGCTGCGAGCAGCACGAGGAACACCACGGCCGAGTACCACCACCAGGAGCCGGCGAGGTCGAAGCCGAGCACGGCCACGGCTCCGACCGTCAGCCCGGTGGCGACCAGTGCCCCCAGGAGCGAGTAGGCGAGGTACTTGCCGATGAGCGCCTCGCCCCCCGAGAGCGGAGAGACCCTGAACAGCTCGACGGTGCCCAGGGTGCGCTCGCGGACGAGGGAGAGAGCGGCGAATGTGAGTGCAAGGTGCTGGACCAGGAGGACCACGACGCCGGGTACGTAGAAGTCGGAGTAGGGCACCGAGACGCCACGGAAGTTCTCGGTCTTCGCCACGAACGGACTCACCAGCACCTCCGGCGAGATCTCCTTGGCGAGGCGCACGTCCGCTTCGAGTTGAGCGAGGTCCTCCTGCATCCGGGAGACGATCTCGGTCGACTCTTCGCGCGAGGTCTCCCCCCGCTCGAGGCGAGCGGAGTCTTCTTCGACCCGCTTCAGCCGTTCCGAAACCCCGGTCCCGCCGGTCCGGGCCAGCACGGTCTCGGATGCAGAGGTCGTGGAGCGGAGCGTGGCGAGGCTCCCTCGAAGCGCAGCCCGGTCGCCACCGTCGAGCTCGTCGCCGCGGTCCAGCGCAGTGGACATCGAATCGAGGGCACGACGCGCGACCGTCAACGGATCTTCGAAGTCGTCGGCGTCAGCCTGCCGCTGCGCGATGACCTGTTCGAGGATCTCGCGGTTCACCTCGTCGACCGCTGAGTCGGCTGCCAAGACGAGCATCGACCGCTCGAACGGGTCGAGCACATCGTGGTAGATGCCGATCTCGGCATGCTGGCTGTCGCGGATCAGGGCGGCCGCGTCGGCGGGGATCACGACCAGTACGTCGGCGGATCCTTCAGCGAGCCGGTTTCGCGCGTGGGACTCGCTCGTGGTGGTCTCGACGAGGTCGATGCGGCCACCGATTCGCTCTGCGAGCGCCGCGCCATCGTCC
Organism: Acidimicrobiia bacterium; assembly: GCA_046484325.1. GTDB lineage: Bacteria > Actinomycetota > Acidimicrobiia > Spongiisociales > ZC4RG35 > JAWOJB01. The sequence continues at coordinate 15,156 of JAWOJB010000017.1, forward strand.
GCCATCGTTTCGGGAACCACGAGCACCGTGCGAAGGGCGGGCGGATTGGGCGCGAACCCGGCACCGAAGATCAAGAGGATCAGGAAAGGCCCCAGCACGAGGGTGAGGAGAATGCGAGGTTGACGCATCACCTCGAAGAGATCCTTGCGGAGGAACGCCGCCACGCGGACGACTCTTGGGCCGCGCTCAGACAACTTCGAGCTCCTTGGGGGCGAGCTTGTGGATCAACTCGACGAACACGTCGTCGAATGCGGGTGTGTACACGTCCACCGACTCGAGGTCGATGCCGGCCTCCGCCGCCCAGTTGCCGATCTCGGGCACCACTTCCCCCGAATCGTCCACCACCAGGCGAATCGACTTCTCGCCGACCCGCTCGATGCGCGACGCCCTCGTCGCCTGCACGAGCTGGTCGATCTGGACCCCGGTGAAACGGGAGGCCGGGGACACCTCGACTACCTCCCCGCCGAAGGCCTGGCGGCGCAAGCCGTCCGGCGTGTCGACGGTGACCAATCTCCCGTCGGCGAGCACACCGACCTGGTCGCAGTAGGCCGCTTCTCCCACGTACTGGGTGGTGACGAACAGGGTGCGCCCCTCGTCGCGCATCGCCGTGAAATGGTCCCAGAGCTTCCTGCGCAGTACGGGGTCGATCCCGGTCGTCGGCTCGTCGAGGAACAGCAGATCGGGATCATGGACCAGGGTCGCGGCCAGCGAGAGCCGGCGCTGCATCCCCCCGGACGCCTTGGCGAGCCGGCGTCCGCGTACGTCGTCGAGTTCCACGAGTTCGAGGACATCTTCCATGCGCCGGCGCCGTCCTCGCCAGGGCATCCCGTACAAGGAGGCACAGAATCCGAGGTTTTCCCAGAGGCTCAGCTCGGGGTAGAGGACGGAGAGCTGGGGCATGTAGCCGAGCCGCGCCCGTTGCGAGCGGCCGAACTGCGACGGGACCTCGCCCAAGACGAGCAGATCCCCGGAGTCGGGGGCGAGAACTCCAGTCATCAAGCGGACGGTGGTCGTCTTCCCCGATCCGCTCGGGCCGATGAAGCCGAAGATCGTCCCCGGCTCGACGTCGAGATCGATGTCGCTCACACCGACGCCCGGGGCGAAAGTGTGGGTGAGCCCACGCGCTGAGACCGCGTGGGTGGCGAGTGCTGGTGAATCTGCAGGCGAATCGGTCACGAAGGCCGCGGTACCCCCCGGGGAAGGGCTCTAAACAACAGGTTCCACGGGAGGTTTGTGCCGAGCAGCCCCCGGGTACGACCGCCTCATGGTCTTGGATGAATCCGTCTCGACGGCGCCGGACGGCCGCGTGCGCGCGACAGGGCGTGCGATCTCGACGATCGGGGTGGTCGGGCTCGTCACGGGCCTCGTGCTCGCCATCGGCGGGTGGTTCGCCATCAGCGACTTCTTCCGCGGCATCGACGCCACGCTGCTCATCACCGGTGAGGCGATGCACACCGTCGAAGCCACCCTCGACACTGCCGACGAAGCCCTCGCCGTACTCAACTCGACGCTCGAGGTGGCCGCTGCGGCGACCGACCAGGCCTCGGCTAGCGCCGAGACGGTGGCTGCCGCGGTCGACGAGGCCGCCGGCATCATCGGCGGGGACCTGCCCGAGAGCGTCGAGGAGATCCGCACCGCCATGCCCGGCCTGATCGATGCCGCAGCCGTGATCGACCGCACCCTCTCCGGGCTCGCGTTCATCGGAGTGCCCTACGACCCAGAGGTGCCACTCGATGAGGCGTTCCGCAACCTCGACGAGGAACTGGCTCCCTTGCCGCAGAGCCTGCGGGACAACGCCGAGACGATCGCCACTCTCGTTCCCCAGGCCGACGGGTTCCGCCGCCAGGCGCTGCTCTTGGCGTCCCAGGTGGAGAGGATGAGCGAGTCGGTGCTCGACGCGCGGTCGGTGATACGGCATTATCGGGCGACGACTGACCAGGTGGACCTGGTGATCGCAGACGCCTCGAACGGGCTGGCCGGCACCGAGCTCATCGCCCGGGTGTTGGTGCTGCTTGGAGCCGCCACCGTGTCCCTGGCGATGGCAGGTCTCATCATGACCGGCAGGGCCCTCGCCGGGCGGGCACACCTTGAGGTTGTTTAGGCACCCGCCTTCCCGGGTACGAGCGGGCAACGTATCGACAAGGAGGGATCTGTGGGAATCGTTGTGTGGCTGATCATTGGCCTTCTCGCCGGACTGATCGCTCGTGCCCTGGTGCCGGGGCAGGACCGCATGGGAATCGCAGGCACCCTGGTGCTGGGCTTGGTCGGATCGCTTGTTGGAGGCTTCCTGGGCAATCTCCTCTTCGAGGGCGAGTTCGGCATCGAGGCCGCAGGCATCATCGGCTCGATCGTCGGTGCGGTGATCGCCTTGCTGGTCTACCGCAGCATTGGGACCCGCGCGCGGGTATAGCCCGACTCTCGGTGCCTCGGCCGTCCTCATGTGGCGCACAGAAACTGCAGGAACGTCGTGAACGAAGCCCAAGTCGAGGAGCTCCTGTACCAGGCCCTGGCGACGGAGCTCGGTGGTGTCTTGTGAGTCGAGTCGCTGGGGATGCCCGCCGTGTTCCCACCCGCCTGAAGAGCAGAAGCAGGTGAAGACTGCCATCGCCGCATCGAGGGCGGGGCAGGCCCGCGAGGAAATGGTGAGCGAGTCCAAGAGTTGATGTCGCCTGCCGCGGTGACGGGCTCCTCCGGTGACCCAGACGGAACCACGCCTTCGCTGCTCCGCCGAACAAGAGAGGTTGATCTGGATCTCCAAACAGCCCGGCGCTGAGGAACGGCTGAATGGTGTTGGCTCCCCATCAGATTGATGTGCTTGTCACCGGCGGGTGCGTTGGCTTGGGCAGGGCGCTACGATTCCGTAGGTGACGAAGGTGAACGTCGTTGTCCCTTCGACCAGCGTGTGGGCCGGTTTGTGGGTGAGTACGAAGCACCGGATGCCGAAGGTGCCAGCATCGCCTCAGGGCCCCTCTCCGATGGTAAAGGTCCGCTTGCCCATCACCACGGCCCGAGTAGTCGCAGTCGCGAACATCTCGACGGCGACCTCAGCATCTCGCTGGTCGCCTTTGCTGCAGGTGGAGAGCCATTCCTGGAGCCGTTCGCCTCCCTCGCCCATCGGCCGGTCGACCCCAACGTTCGGCCCAGCGATGAACCCGTCCAGAGACATGCTCAAATTCAAGACCACCCGCCCGATCAGAACCTACCCTGGAGACGAGCAGAGCCCTGTCCTCCCACGGGTACCTCAAGTGATGTATCTAGATAGGTTGAGCGGGACTCCGGGCCTTACCTGAACGCCGGTACACGTGAGAAATGGGATTATCGACATGAACACAGAAGAGCCCGCCCGATCATCCGATGTCGAGGCAAGGACAGAAACCGACAAGACCGCGCCTGTAGCGGCTCAGGAGCGGGTGTTTGTGGGGACCGGCCTTTTTTGGGGTCTGATCGTGGGGGTCATACTGGCGGTGGCGGTGATAATCCTGGCGGCCCAGAACACCCGCACCGCCACTATCTCCTTCCTCGGCTGGGACTTTTCAACGCCCTTGATCGTGCTGATCCTTGGCTCATTGCTGATCGGCGTCGTCCTTGACGAACTGTTCGGCCTGGTCTACCGGAGGCGTAGGCGGCGGACGCTGCGAGACAAGGACCAACTGAAGCGCCTCCGGGAAGAGCAGTGACACCCTCGACCAGCGCCTTGACGAGTCAGCCGATCAGTGACCAAGCACCTGCACGCTCCAGCCGCAGCCCTCTCGAGTATGGTTCGGGCATCCAAACTCACCACCGCCGACCGCCGCTCCCGGGTAGGTTCGTGGAGCAGACCGGCTGGTAGATAATCACCAAACGTAAGCGAAGCTCCGCACCTACAACCGGGTGCATTGGAAATCGGGAGGAGGAGGTAGACGTGAGTCGAACGATCTGGTTCGTTCTCGGGATCATCGGATTGATCGTGGTGGTTCTCTGGGTGGTGAATCGCATCTAGCCGAGCCCAGGAGCCCGGCCCGAACGCCTATCGACCCCACAGTGCACACAGATCACCCGGTATGGGCGATAACGAACACCGTCGCGAACCGAGCAGATCGGCATGTTGGCGCTCGCGACGGGCGATGGTGGCGACTCCGGGCAAACCGGTAAACGCCTGCTGGTTGGCGGTGATGATCTTCCGGTTGGTGGCACGAGCAGTCGCCGCGATCAGCAGATCGTGGGCGCCGCGGGGCCGACCCTGCTGGCGCACGGCAACGAGGAGCTCGGCGTGCTCGGCGGCCACGGTGTGATCGTAGGCCAACACCGGTAATGACTCGATGATCTCGTCGACCTAGGCCGCACGCGCCTTGCGACGCTTGCCCGAGGCGAGGACAACGCCCACGAGCAGCTCGGCAACGGTGACGGCGGCGATGGCGACGTCATCGTCAATCGCGTCGTCAAGATCCAGGCCGCCGCGTTCGACGTCGACGAGAACGGTCGTGTCGAGCAGAAGGAGGCTCATGCCCTGTCTTCGATCTCCAGGGGGTCCCGGACTTCACGCAGGTCCTCGGTCCACGCCGTGTCGGGGCAGTGTCGGCGCAGAAGCGTCCTGACGTCGCTGGTCAACCTGCGCGGGCACCGGGATAGTGTGGCGGCGACACGGCCCCCGCTCGAGTGACTCCTGCGGTTCCAGGAAGGGACACACCGATGACCGACCCCAAACCCGCGACCCGCTGGACCGCCGAGGCCAACGCACGGCTCCTCGACCGGTTGCCCTTCGAGGACACCTCCGACTTCGAGGATGCCCGTCGTGGGTTCATCGCCGACACCCCCCATCGCCGGATTGCCAACCCGGACGGAAGCGTGGCCTTCGACCTCGACGCCTACGGGTTCGTGTCGGAGGCGGACGCGCCTGCCACGGTCAACCCGAGCCTGTGGCGCCAGTCGCAACTCGTCGGGATCACCGGCCTGTTCGAGGTGGTCGAAGGGATCTATCAGGTTCGGAACTTCGACTTGGCGGTGATGACCTTCATCCGCGGTGCCTCGGGGTGGATCGTGGTCGACCCCCTCGTCACGGCGGCCCCGGCGGCGGAGGCGCTGCGGTTGGTGAGAGATCAGGTGGCCGACCTGCCCGTGGTGGCGGTGCTGTCCACCCATTCCCACGCCGATCACTTCGGGGGCATCGAAGGGGTGGTTGACCGGGCCGACGTCGAGGCGGGACTCGTGCGATATGTGGCCCCGGCCGGCTTCCTCGACGAGTCGGTGTCCGAGAACGTGCTCGCAGGCAACGTCATGGCCCGGAGGGCGTCCTACATGTACGGCAACGCCGTCCCGCCCGGCCCGGAGGGGGCGGTCGGGGCCGGGCTCGGCCCGTCGACCAGTTCCGGGCCGATGGCCCTGTTCCCGCCTACTGACATCATCGACCACACACCCCAGGAACTCGACATCGACGGGATCCGATTCGTGTTCCAGAACACCCCGGGAGCCGAGGCGCCGGCCGAATACTGCTTCTACCTGCCTTACCACCGGGCGCTGTGCATGAGCGAGATCGCCTCCCACACGCTCCACAACCTGTACACGCTGCGGGGCGCCAAGGTCCGCGACTCCCTCGCCTGGTCGAAGCACATCGACGAGGCCCTCCGCCTCTTCGGGGGAGAGGCCGAGGTCGTGTTCGCCTCCCACCACTGGCCGACCTGGGGGAACGCCAAGGTCAATGAGGCCCTGCGGGGTCAGCGAGACCTCTACCGATACCTCCACGACGAGACCCTCCGCATGGCCAACCACGGCTACGGGCCGGCCGAGATCGCGGAGATGATCGAGCTCCCCGACGGCATCGCCCGGCGGTTCGCCAACCGCGGCTATTACGGCAGCGTCAACCACAACGTCAAGGCCGTCTACAACTACTACCTGGGCTGGTTCGACGCGAACCCCGCCAACCTCCACCCGCTCCCGCCGGTTGAGGCCGGCCGCAGGTTCGTCGAGTACGCGGGAGGAGCCGGGGCGGTCGTCGAGAAGGCGCGGGCGGACTTCGAGGCGGGCGAGTACCGGTGGGTGGCCGAGGTACTCAACCACGTGGTGTTCGCCGACCCCGCCAACGACGACGCCCGCCGGCTCCTCGCCGATGCCTACGAGCAGATGGGCTACCAGGCCGAGTCGGGTCCCTGGCGCAACTTCTACCTGGCCGGCGCCACCGAGCTGCGGCACGGGGTGCGGAAGGTGGCCACCCCCAACAGCGCCCAGCCCGGCATGGTGGCCTCGATGTCGATAGATCTGTTCCTCGATGCCCTCGCCATCCGGCTCAACGGCCCGGTGGCAGCGGCGACCGGGGCCGCCGGGACCATCGGGCTCACCGTCGACGAAGCTCGGTACACGCTGGAGCTCAGCAACGGGACCCCCCACCACCACCGGGCCGGGGCGGGCGAGGGGACCGACGCCGCCATCCGGATGACCCGGACGGCGCTCGACCTCATCCTCATGGGCGGTGCCATCGCCGACCTGATGGCCTCGGGTGAGGTGGCCATCGAAGGCGACCTCGCCCTGATCCGGGCCCTCGTCGACAACCTCGACACGTTCGAGTTCTGGTTCGACATCGTCACGCCCTGAGACTGCTGCCGCCCTGCTGGATGGCCAAGGCGCGCCCGACCGGTCGTCGCGAGACCGATGCGCTAGCACATTGAGCAACGGTGTGGCTACCCCCCACACCGTTGCTCAATGTACGTCGGGCGCCGGGACCCCACCGCCCAGGGGCCCCGGCGGCGACGTTCAGGCCGACACCGTCATCCGATGCGGGGGCCTCCCGTGGTCCCGGTCGAATGCGCCGTCGGGCTCGTTGAGAAGGATCGGCATCCACGTCTCGGCGTGGGGGGCGGACTGGTGGGCGATGGCGGTGAGGAGGGCGTGCGTCGGACACATGACCCCCTCCGGGGTGAGAAAGCGAGCCGTGAGGTCGCAGAGGAGGCAACGCATCTCGACCGCATCGGAGAAGTGTCCGGTACTGACCGTGATGGTGGCCATGGCTTCCTCCGGTGTCGTGGGCCTGCTCATGCGGGTGTCATCGGTCGGGTCGGGGCAACCGCTGAGATCCATTCCGAGGCGGCACGAGATGACTAGCGCGCGATCGCCCCTTGGGCCGCTGGTAGCGTCGTGCAGCCCCGACCAGGCGCGAGGAGACCCATGGAGATCGGCCCGCTGCAGCTCATCGTGATCGGATTCGCCGAGCCCGATCTCGCGGGCGAGGTACTCGATCAGATCGAGGCGCTGCACGACCACGAGGGGCTCCAGCTCCTCGACCTCCTGGCCTTTTCACGCGGCGACGATGGAGAGGTCGTGTTCTCGGTGCGCGACGACCTCTCGATCCGCCCCGACCTGCCCTATGGGGCGTTCGTGGCAGAGTTGCTCGGGCTCGCGGGGACGGGGGAGACCACGGGAACGGGCATGGTTCTCGAGGTATCCCTCGCGTCCGAGGAGCTGGAGTACGGGCTCGACGTGGAGTCGATCGACTCGATTCTCGAGGACGTCCCGATCGGCGGTACCGTCCTCGTGGCCGTCGTCGAGCACCGATGGGCGATCCCGTTGCGTGCTGCGATCGGCGAAGGCGGAGGCTTGCTGGTCGCTCAGGACTTCATCAGTCCGGAGGCCTTGCTCGCCACCGGGGTGATGACGGGAGAGCCCGAGTAGCCGCCGGACCCGCTGCTCGATTCTTGCTTCTTGCTTCCTAGCTCAACAGCTTCGCCTTCGCCGCGATGAGCGCCTCGTCGGTGAGGATCCCGGCGGCCTTCATGTCGGCGAGCTCCTCGACATCATGTCGTTCCCCGCCGGCGCCGCCGGGGGAGCCGGTGCCTGCTGGGCCTGCATCGCCGCCACCTGGGCTTGCCTCCCGGCCAGTTGCGCATGGGACTCGAACGCCGCCGGCGAGCGGCTTGCTGCTGCGTCTCAGCCTGGGCCCGGCTCGCCTGCTTCTGCTGGACGTTTCCGCTGACGGCGGTGGTCGTCCCGGCGATCACCGCCGTCCTGGCCGTGGTTGCCACGAGTCCCGGTCTGCCGACTCTCCTAGCTAGGGCATGTGTCATCCCGTGCTGCTCGATCCCGGCCACGGCGACCTGCACCGCGTCGACCACCACTCCGGGCAGCCCGCATGCTCGCCGGCAGGATGCCGCCGGTGAACCGGTCTCCCGGGAACCCGACGATGATCAGCTCGATCGGGCCAAGGCCAAGGTGCCCTTGCTCTCGGCGGATAGGGTCAGCCCCGCGGCCCGGAATCCCGTACGGCAGGCGACATCCCCGCTGCATACTTCTCGAAGTTGTCCTGGAACATTCCCGCCAGGCGCTTGGCCTGGACGTCGAAGGCCGCCTCGTCCTTCCACGTGTTGCGGGGGATGAGGATCTCGTCGGGCACGCCCTGGATCGCCACGGGCACCTGGAGGGCGAACACCGGGTCTTCGCGGTACTCGACGTCGTCGAGGAGGCCGTCGAGGGCCGCGTTCAGCATGGCCCGGGTGTGCGGGATCCGGATCCGGTGACCGACGCCGTATGGCCCCCCCGTCCACCCGGTGTTGATCATCCACACCCGGGGGGAGAATTCGTCGATCTTCTCGGCGAGCACGCCGGCGTAGTACGACGGTGGGAGTGGCAGGAAGGGTGCCCCGAAGCACGGTGAGAACGTGGCCGATGGATCGACCACTCCGCGCTCTGTCCCGGCCAGCTTGGCCGTGTATCCGCTGATGAAGTAGTACATCGCCTGCTCCTTGCTGAGCCGGGCGATGGGGGGAAGGACCCCGAAGGCGTCGGCGGAGAGGAACACGATGTCGGTCGGGTGGCCCCCCACCCCACCGGGGGCGGCGTTGGGGAGATGGGCCAGCGGGTAGGAGGTCCGGGTGTTCTCGGTCTTGCTGCCGTCCTCCCAGTCGGGTCGCCGGGTCTCGGAGTTGACGACCACGTTCTCGAGGATCGACTCGAACTTGGTGGCCGCCTCGAAGATCAGCGGCTCGTCCTCCGCCGACAGCTTGATGACTTTGGCGTAGGAGCCGCCCTCGATGTTGAAGATGCCGTCGACGCCCCACCCGATCTCGTCGTCGCCGACCATGAGCCGTTTGGGGTCGGTGGCGAGGGTGGTTTTCCCGGTGCCCGACAGCCCGAAGATCACCGCCGAGTTGCCGTCCTCGCCGATGGTCGCGGAGGCGTGCATCGACAGCACATTGCGCTTCGGAAGCAGGTAGTTCATCACCGAGAACACCGACTTCTTCATCTCGCCGGCGTACTTGGTGCCGCCGATGAGGAGGATCTTGCGCTCGAAGCTGACGCAGATGAACACCTCACTGCGCGTGCCGTCACGATCCGGCACCGCCTCGAAGAAGGGGGCGTGCACGATGGTGAAGTCGGGCACGAACGACTCATATTCGTCCCACAGCTCGTCGAAGCTGCGGGGCAGGATGAACATGTTGCGGACGAAGTGGGCGTGCCATGGGCTCTCGGTGATGGTGCGAACGGAGAGCCGGTTGCCCTTGTCGGCTCCGGCGAACAGGTCCTGGATGTACAGGTCCTTGCCACCGAGGTACTCGCAGGTCCTGGCGTAGAGGGCCTCGAAAACCTCGGCCTCCATAGGATGGTTGACATCACCCCACCAGATGTCGCCTTCGCTCTCGGGCTCCCGGACGACGTACTTGTCCTTGGGGCTCCGACCCGTGTACGGGGTCGTGTCCACCACCAACGCCCCCTTGTGGGCCATCTCACCCTCACCCCGCCGCAGCGTGTGCTCGTACAGCACCGGGGTCGGTAGGTCCCAGTAGACCTCCCTGGTCGGCTCGATCCCGTGCATGCTCGCAAGGTCGCGCATGATCTCCTCTCCAATTCCCTGACGCCCCGAACCTACACCGTTCCGACGACCACCGAGACGGGCCGGCCGTCCAGACGGGATAGTGTCGGCCCGGTGGAGGCCATCACCCGGTTCCTGGCCGCGAACCCGCTCATCACCCTCTTCACCGTGATCGGGCTCGGCTATCTGATCGGCCGGATCCGGGTGGCAGGGTTCAGCCTCGGCATCTCGGCCGTGCTGTTCGTGGGACTGGCGGTGGGTTCGCTCGGCCCGGAGGTGGCGCTCCCCGATTTCGTCTACCTGTTCGGGCTCGTCCTGTTCGTGTACACGGTGGGGGTGGCGGCCGGGCCGGGCTTCGTAGGGGCGCTGCGGCGTCGGGGGGCCGGCCAGAACCTCGTCGTCGTCCTGGTTCTCGTTCTTGCCGCCGGTGTGGCCTTGGTCGGGGCGTCGATGGCCGGGCTCGGCGCCCCGCTGGCCGCCGGCGTCTTCGCGGGGGCGCTTACCAACACCCCCGCGCTGGCGGCGGTACTCGAGTCGACGGGACCGGCGGCATCTCCATTCACCGACCCGGTCGTGGGGTACTCGATCGCCTACCCCTTCGGGGTGCTCGGCATGATCGTGGCCGTGGCGGTGGTGGGCCGGCTGTGGGGCGGGGCGCGCGGAGACGACGGTGGCGAGGCCAGCGAGGATCTGACCAACCTGACGGTGGTCCTCGGGCCCAGAACCCGCGGCACACTCGCCTCCCTGCTGGGCGATCTCGACTGGCGAGTGGTGGCGAGTCGTCACCGGCGGGGCACGGCCGTCTCGGTGCCGGGGCCCGACACGGCGCTCGCCCCCGGTGACCTGCTCACGCTGGTCGGCCCGGCCACGGTGCTGCCCGAGCTCGGCGGGCGGGTCGGCGAGATCTCGGACGAGGAGCTGCCGTTCGACCGCAACGAGCTCGACTTCCGGAGGGTGTTCGTCTCCGAAGAGGGTGTGGTGGGCCGTCATCTCTCCGAGCTCGGCCTGGCCGAGAGGTTCGGCGCCGTGGTGACCCGGGTCCGCCGGGGCGACGTGGATGTGCTCGCCAGACCCGGGATGGTGCTCGAGCCTGGCGACCGGCTTCGGGTGGTCGCTCCCCGCAACCGGATGGCGGAGGTCAGCGCCTTCTTCGGCGACTCGTTCCGCCGGCTCTCCGAGATCGACGCCGCCTCCTTCAGCCTCGGGGTGACCCTCGGCCTCCTGGTGGGGCTGATCCCCATCCCACTGCCCGGCGGGGCGGTGTTCCGGCTGGGCTTTGCCGGAGGGCCGCTCGTCGTGGGCCTGGTGCTGGGGGCGCTCGAGCGGACCGGACCGATCGCGTGGCAGCTCCCCTACAACGCCAATCTGACGCTCCGCCAGCTTGGGGCGATCCTGTTCCTCGCCGGGGTTGGCACGCGATCCGGGTACGACTTCGCCGAGACCCTCAGATCAGGGGAGAGCCTGCCGTTACTCGTCGTGGGCATGGCGACCACCACCGTGGCCGCGATTGCCATGCTGCTTGTCGGCCGGTACCTGCTGAAGCTCCCGGCAGCCGTTCTCGCCGGGGTGGTGGCGGGGATGCAGACCCAGCCGGCGGTGCTCGCGTTCGCCGTCGAGCAGGAGGGGGACGAGACCCCCAACACCGGCTACGTCACCGTGTTCCCGGTGGCGATGGTGGCCAAGATCCTGCTGGCCCAGGTGGTGCTCCTGCTGGGGTGAGAGCGGTGCGTCAAGCGCAAGGCGCACCGCTCCAGAGGTATAGAACCCCCGGCCGGTCTTCACGCCCAGACGGCCGGCCTCGACCATCCGGGTGAGCAGAGGCGGGGCGGCGTAGAGCGGCACCTTGTACTCGTCGAGCAGCACGTCGGCGACCAGCTTCATGGTGTCGAGCCCGATGAAGTCGCTCAGCTGGAGCGGGCCCATCGGGTGGTTGGCGCCGAGTCGCATGCCGGCGTCGATGTCCTCGGCCGTGGCGAACCCCGCCTCGTCCATCCGGATCGCCCGGGCAGGAACGGGACCAGGAGCATGTTGACGACGACTCCGCCCCGATCGGTGGTCCGGATCACGGTCTTTCCCAGCGTGTCCCTTGCGTATGCCTCGGCCCGGTCCCCGGCGGTATCCGATGACAGCACGGTGGTCACCAACTCGACCAGGGCCATCACGGGGACCGGGTTGAAGAAGTGGAGCCCGACCACCTGGCAAGGGCGGGAGGTGGCGGCCGCCAGGCGAGTGACCGGGATCGACGACGTGTTGGAGGCCAGGATCGCCTCGGGATCCGAGACCACGGCGTCGAGCCTGCGGAACACGTCTTTCTTCAGCTCCTCGTCCTCGGTGACGGCTTCGACGACGAGCTGGCGGTCGGAGAACGAGTCGAGATCGGTGACGACCGAGAGCTGGGCGAGGGCCTCGGTCTGGTCATCGGCGGTCAGCTTGCCGCGGTTCACCGCCCGCTCAAGTGACCGTGTGACCCGTTCGAGGGCCCGCTCTGCCAGCTCGGCGGTGGGCTCCTAGACCAGCACCGAGCTCCCGGCTCGGGCCACCGCCTCGGCGATCCCGGCGCCCATCTGGCCACCCCCCACCACTCCCACCCGTTCGATAGCCACGGTCCTAGCTCCTGGTCGGCTCCCGCCAATCATCGCAGCACACCGGGTCGGGCCGACCGCGCCGAGCGATGCGTGGATTTGCACGGATCGTGGGGCCCGATACCCTTCCGGTGTCAACCCGGTTATCGACCTGTAGGTCGGTTACCGGGTTCCGGCATTTCCGAGCACCGGTGAGTCAGGTCCCGGTGCGCGACCCAGGAGTCACCCAACCGTGTTCCCACACGTACGAGCGCACACGCGCGCAACGGTGGCCGGACTCGCGATCACGGTCCTGTCCATTGCCCTCCTCCTCCCGATGCCGGCTTCGGCCTCGGACTTCGTGATCCAGGCGTTCCCCCAGGACCCCCAAGTCACCTCCTTCTCCTCGACGTTCGGGGCCCCCCGCTCCGGTGGGAGGCGGCACGAGGGGACCGACCTCATGGCCCCCAAGATGACGCCCGTCTACGCCGCCGCCGACGGTGTGGTGACGAGGATCGCCACCCAGCGACGCGCCGGTCGCTACCTGGTCATCGACCACGGTGACGAGTGGGAGACCTGGTATGTCCATCTCAATAACGACACTCCCGGGACCAACGATGGTCGAGCCGACTGGGCCAACACCGTCGTGCCCGGCATCGAGGTCGGCACCCAGGTGGCGGCCGGCCAGCACGTCGCCTGGCTGGGCGACTCCGGCAACGCCGAGGGCGGCTCACCCCACACCCACTTCGAGATTCAGCGGAACGGGCGGTCGATCGACCCCTACCCCTATCTGGTCCCGGCCTACGAGGCGGCGATGGCTGCCAGGGCGGCGGAGAAGATGTCGGCGGCCATCGTGTGGTTGGACCGGACCGATGACCCCTTCGACGAGCACCTCGCCTCCTACGACCTCGGCGGCGGCGTCACGTTCCTGTGAGCGGGGTCTCGTGCCAGGGGATCGCCGCCCCGGTCTGAACCGCCCACAATCCGGCGTAGATGCCCCCGGCGGCGACCAGTTCGTCGTGGGTACCCGACTCCTTCACCACCCCTGAGTCCAGAACGTAGATCCGATCGGCGTGACGGATCGTGGATAGCCGGTGGGCGATGACGAGCGTGGTCCGGTCTCTTGATACCCGCTCCAGTGACCGCTGGATCGCGGCCTCGGTCTCGTTGTCCACGGCCGACGTCGCCTCATCGAGCACCAGCACCTCCGGGTCGGACAGGATCGCCCGGGCGATCGAGATGCGCTGGCGCTGTCCGCCCGAGAGCTTCTGGCCGCGTTCGCCCACCACGGTCTGGTAGCCGGCAGGCAGGTCCGCGATGAAGCCGGCCGCCTCGGCCAGCGCGGCCGCTCCTTCGATCTCTTCCCGGGTGGCCTCCGGGCGCCCGTAGGCGATGTTGTCCGCGACGGTCCCGTCGAAGAGGAAGACGTCCTGGCTCACGAGACCGATCGCCCTGCGCAGATCGGCGAGGCGGAGGGAGCGCACGTCGCAGCGGTCGAGGAGCACGGCGCCGCCGTCGACGTCGGCGAACCGCAGCAGCAGCTTGACGATGGTCGTCTTGCCGGCGCCGGTCGGGCCGACCACGGCCACCGTGTGCCCGGCCGGGATCTCGATCGTCACACCCCGGAGGACGGGCGGCCCGCCGCCGTAGGCGAAGGTGACGTCGTCGAAGAGCACTTCGCCTCGGATCGATCCGGCCGGGAGCTCGGCGTCGCCGTCCGACATGGCCGGCTCGGTATCGAAGACGTCCAGGATCCGATTGGTCGACGCCATCGCCCGCTGATACAGGTCCAGGGTCTCCCCGAGCCGGGTGAGCGGCCACAGGAGTCGCTGGGTGAGGAAGACGAGGATCGAGTAGGCACCCACCTCGAGCGTCCCGTCGAGCACCCGGAACCCCCCGTAAACCAGGGTGACCAGGAAGCCGGCGAGGATCGCCACCCGGATGAGGGGGACGAAGGCGGAGGAGAGCCGGATGGCCGAGCGATTGACCTGCCGGTACCGATCACTCTCCCCGGCGATCCGGGCGGTCTCGCGGTCCTCGGCGGTGAAGCTCTTGATGGTCGCGATCCCACCCAGGTTGTTGGCGAGGACGCCGTTGATGCGTCCGGCCTGCTCCCGGACCGCCGCATAGCGCGGCCCCATCCGGCGGGTGAATCGGATCGATCCCCACACGATGATCGGGATTGGCAGCACGGCCAGGACGGCGATGGTCGGGGAGAGGATGAAGAACACCACCGATACCCCCACCACGCCGGTGACGGTCTGGATGATGTCGTTGGCGCCGGTGTCGAGGAACCGCTCGAGCTGGTTGACGTCGTCGTTCATCACCGCCATGAGGCCGCCGGTCGACCGATCCTCGAAGTAGGCGAGCTCGAGGTCCTGGACCCGCCGGTAGGTGTCCACCCGGAGCTCGTGCTGGACGGTCTGGGCCAGGTTCCGCCATGCCACGCCGTAGGCGTACTCGAAGACGGATTCCAGGGCCCAGACGACGAAGGTCAGGACGCTGAGCACGACGATCTGGTCGCGGGGGTCGGTCACCCCCACCGAGGCCAGCCACGAGTCCTGCTGGCGGACCACCACGTCGACCGCCACCCCGATCAGGATCTCGGGGGCGATGTCCATGACCTTGTTGAGCATGGACAGGACCGTCGCCAGCGCCACCCGTCCCCGGTGGGGGGCGGCGTAGTGCCAGAGTCGGACGATCGGTGCCACGTGCTCGGCCACGGCCGGAGGGTAGGGCCGGCTCAGCGGGTGTAGGCGCCGGTACGGAGATGGCACGCCGCCACATGCCCATCCGCCGGGCCGGGGGCGAGCATCGGGACCTCGACGTCGCACACACCGGGTCGTGCGATCGGGCAACGGGGGTGGAAGTGGCATCCGGCTGGCGGATCGAGCGGGGACGGTATCTCCCCCTGCAGGATCTGACGGTTGCGCGGCCGGTCCGGGTCGGGGACGGGTACCGCCGACAGCAGCGCTTCGGTGTACGGGTGGAGCGGCGAGCGGTACAGGTCGTCCCTGGTGGCCACCTCCACCACCCGACCCAGGTACATCACCGCCACGCGGTCCGAGATGTGCTCGACGACCGCCAGGTTGTGCGCCACAAACAGCAGCGTCAGGTTCAGCTCGTTCTGGAGCTCTCTCAGCAGGTTGAGCACCTGGGCCTGGACCGACACGTCGAGGGCCGAGACCGGCTCGTCGGCCACCACGAAGTCAGGGTCCAGGATGAGCGCCCTGGCGATCCCGATCCGCTGGCGCTGCCCGCCGGAGAACTCGTGGGGATACCTGCCGGCATGCGCCCGGGTCAGTCCGACGACCTCGAGCATTTGGGCGACGCGCTCGCGCCGCTCGTCGGCGTCGCCGATGCCGTGGATCCGCAGTCCCTCGGCGATCGAGTCTCCGACCTGGGCTCGAGGGTCGAGAGACCCGAACGGGTCCTGGAACACGACCTGCATCCGGCGCCGGAAAGGCTTCAGCTCGGTCGGGGACAGATGGGTGATGTCGACGCCGTCGAACTCGATGGTCCCGGCCGTCGGCTCGAGCAGACGAAGGATCATCCGACCGATCGTCGTCTTGCCGCAGCCCGACTCGCCGACCAGCCCCAACGTCTCCCCGCGCATGATGTCGAGGTCGACGTCGTCGACGGCGTTCACGGTTGCCGTCGTCCGCTGGAAGACTCCCGACTTCACCGGGAACTGCTTGGTGAGACCACGCACTCGTACCAGGGACTCGTCGGTCACGCCGGGGCCTCGGTGGGGGGCTTCGTCGTGGGATCGTGCAGCCAGCATCGGGCGGTGTGGCCTGGCCGGACTTCGAGGAGCGATGGCTTCTCGATCGTGCAGCGCTCGAGGGCGTGTTCAACCCGGGCGATGCAGCGGTCGGCGAACCGGCACCCCGCCGGGAGGTCGACGAGCGAAGGGACCACGCCGGGGATGGTCGTGAGGCTGCGCTTCACCGATCCGAGCACCGGCACCGAGCCCAGCAGGCCCTGAGTGTAGGGGTGGAGGGGCTGGCGGAAGAGGCTGCGGACGTCCGCTTCCTCCACGATTTCGCCTGCGTACATCACGGCCACCCGGTCGGCCATCTCGGCGACGACGCCGAGGTCGTGGGTGATGAGGAGCACGGCCGTGGCGGATTCGCGCTGGAGGTCCCTCATCAGATCCAGGATCTGGGCCTGGATCGTCACGTCGAGTGCCGTGGTCGGCTCGTCGGCGATGAGCAGGTCCGGCTCGCAGGCGAGCGCCATGGCGATCATCACCCGCTGTGCCATCCCGCCCGACAGCTCGTGGGGATAAGCGCGAGCCCGCCGGCCGGGGTCGGGGATGCCGACCTTCCGCAGCATGTCGACGGCGGCCTCCTCGCGGACCTTCTCGGCCATCTCCCGATGGAGCTCGTAGACCTCGGCGATCTGGAGGCCGGCCCTGATCACCGGGTTGAGCGACGAGGTGGGCTGCTGGAAGATCATGGAGATCTGGTCACCCCGGATGGCGGCCAGATCCCGCGCCGACAGCCCGACGAGATCGGTTCCGTCGAGGCGCACCGACCCTGAGACGATGCGTCCCGGGTGGGCGAGGAGGCCCAGGATCGACAGGGCGGTCACCGACTTGCCGCAGCCCGACTCGCCGACCAGCCCCAGGACCTCGCCCCGGTCGACGTGGAAGCTCACCGAGTCCACCGCCTTCACCACCCCGTCCCTGGTGAAGAAGTGGGTGCGGAGGTCGGAGACCTCGAGGACCGGGCCGTCGGTCGTCATTCGTTGAGTGTGGGGTCGAGGGCGTCACGGAGACCATCGCCCATCAGGTTGAAGCCGAGCACGGTGATCATGATCGCCACGCCCGGGAAGAACACCAGGTGGGGGGCGGTGAAGATGTTGTTCCGCTCGCTCGCCAGCATCGAGCCCCATTCGGCCATGGGCGGTTGGGCTCCCAGGCCGAGGAAGCTCAGCCCCGCAGCCTCCAGGATCACGCTGGCGATGCCGAGCGTGCCGAGGACCACCAGCGGGGTGAGGGCGTTGGGGAGGATCCGGCCGACCAGGATCCGCCGGGACGAGGCGCCGAGTGCCCGGGAGGCCGCCACGTAGTCGATCTCCTTGATCGAGAGGACCGACGCCCGGGTCACCCGGGCGTACTGGGGGATCGAGACGATGGCGATGGCGATGAGGGCGTTTCGGATCCCGGGACCGAGGACCGCCACGATGGCGATGGCAAGGAGGAGCGCAGGGAACCCGAGGATCACGTCCATGATTCGCATGATCACGTTGTCGATCCAGCCGCTCCAGAACCCCGAGATCGCCCCCAACGCGGCCCCGATGATGATGGCGATCGTGACCACGCTGATGCCGAGCGTCAGGCTCACCCGGGACCCGTAGAGGACACGGCTGAACTGGTCGCGGACGTTGCCGTCGATCCCCATGATGTGCTGGGGCCGCTCCGGGTCACAGCCCAACAGGTGGATGCAGGGTGCCTCGCGCTTCTTCACGTCCTCGATGCCGATGAGCACCTGGTTGGGGGGATATGGGGCGATCACCGGAGCGAAGATCGCCACCAGGGTGAGGCTCCCGACCAGGATCAAGCCGGCCACGCCGATCTTGCGCCGGAAGAAGCGACGGAAGGCCAGCCGCCACACCGACGCCGGCTTCTCCAGCAGTCGCTGCTGGTCGGCCGCCAGCTTCTCTGCCAGCTCCCGCTGACGGGCGGTGGTCATCGGAGCTGGATCCTCGGGTCGAGGTAGCCATAGGAGATGTCGACGAGGAGGTTGACGACGACGTAGATCGAGGCGATCACGAGGGTGAAGCCCTGGATGACGGGATAGTCACGGGAGGTGATCGCCTCGAACAGCGATCTCCCGACCCCGGCCAGGTTGAAGATCGTCTCGGTGAGGACGGCGCCCCCCAGCAGCAGCCCGAGCTGGAGCCCCACGATGGTGGTCACGGGGAGCATGGCGTTCTGGAATGCGTGCTTGCGGATGACCCGGCGTTGTCCCGCACCCTTCGCGTGCGCCGTCCGGATGTAGTCCTTGCCCAGCACCTCGAGCAGCGACGACCGGGTCATGCGAGCGATGATCGCCGTCGGGATGGTGGCCAGGGCGATGGTCGGGAGGATGAGATGCCGGACGGCGTCCTGGAAGATCTCCCACTGTCCGGTGACGAAGGTGTTGAAGAGGTAGAAGTTGGCGAGGAACTTGGCCATCGTGGAGGGGAAGCCCTCGCCGAGCTCCCAGCCCCACACCACGTAGAACGGCACCGGCGACACCCCGGCCGACACCCGGCCCGACGGGGGGAGGCCGAAGATCGTGTCCTTCAGCACGAGGGCGAAGACGAACTGGAGCATCAGACCGAGCCAGAACACGGGCATCGACACGCCGACGTTGGCGGCCGCCATCGTCGCGACATCGACGGCGGTGTTGTGCCGGCGGGCGGCGATGAGCCCGGCCGGGATCCCGACGATGATCGCCAGGGCGAGGGCGCTGATCGCCAGCTCCATCGTTAGCGGCAGACGCTCGATGAGCATGTCGGTGACGGGCCGGGAGAACCGGATCGAGTCGCCGAGATCTCCGCGAAGGACGTTCCCCATGTAGATGGCGAGCTGCACCAGGATCGACCGATTGAGGCCATTGGCCTCGTTGAAGCGCTCGCACGCCTCGACCGTCGCCTTCTCGCCGAGCGCCGAGGTGCACGGGTCGCCCGGTGCCAGGCGCGCGAGCACGAACACCACCACGACGATCCCGATGAGGACCGGGATGGCCAGGGCGACGCGGCGGACGATGTAGCCGATCACGAACCGGAGAGTAGAAGGGGAGGGACGCCACCGGCGCCCCTCCCCTCCGGGTCATGCCGTCGGCTCAGCCTTCGGCATTGATGAGACCACCCCACAGGTAGGCGTAGTAGTCGAACGCGCCGGTGTTGCCGACGTGCAGCGGGTTGGCGGCGTCGAGGCCGACGTGCCACATGAACACCACGTCGTTGGCGTCGAAGTCCGACCCGTCGTGGAACTTGACGCCCTGGCGGAGCGCGCAGGTCCACGATGTGAGGTCGTCGCTCGGGGTGCACTCGGTCGCCAGCCGCGGGACCACCTCACCCGAGTCGAGTGCGTAGGTGAACAGCGGCTCCACCACCTGCTGGCACGGGGACAGCGACTCGCCATCCGTCTCGTCTGCGCAGAACAGCGAGATCGGCTCGTTGTTCTGCATGAAGACGAAGGTGTCCTTACCCGGGTCCGAGAACTCGAACTGGGGTGCGCCGAATGGCGGGTAGTTCGCCCCCTCCACGCTGACCAGCGCAGCCGAGGCGGCGGCACCATGAGCGATCGGGATCATTGGCACCAACTCGCGAATGGCGTTGTTCGCCTCGGTGTAGACCGAGGTAGCGTCCGCCGGGTCGCCGATCGCCGCACCAACCTCGAGCGGCTCGTAGATCTCCGGGAAGTTGTCACCGAACTGGCTTTGGTTCCGGTTGAAGTGGAAGTCCAGGAAGTTGGTGACGTGCGGGTAGTCCGCACCCCAACCGAGGAGGTGGATCCCCTCGAGGCTCCCACCCGTGGACTTGGCGATGAACTCGCCCGACTCCATCAGCTCGACCGTGGCGTCGATGTTGAGGTTCGCCGCCAGCTGGGCCTGGATGTCCTGGGCCACGATGCCCGGCTCGGGCAGGTAGACCCGGAACACGTCCCGGTAGTAGATCGTCGTCGAGAACCCGTCCGGGAAGCCGGCCTCGGCCAGCAGCTCCCGTCCGGCCTCCGGATCGAACTCCCACCACTCGTCCCCGTCGCAGCCATTGGCGATCGAGCACGGCGTGAAGTGCGACGCAACCTCCGAGCCCACCGGGTAGAAGTTGTCGATGATCCGCTGCCGGTCGATCCCCAGGGCGATCGCCTGACGCACCCGCACGTCGTCGAACGGGGCGAAGGTGTTGGTGAACCCGACGTAGAAGACGTTCGGGTTGGCGATCGGGATGAACTGCAGGTTCGGATCACCCTGGATCGTCGGGATGTCGTCGGGGCTCGGGTTGGTGATCTGGTCGACGTTGCCGGACTGCAGCTCGAGCAGCCGCTGGGCACCCTCGGTGGCCCACCGGTACACGAGCGTCTCGAAGGCCGGCACCTGGCCGTAGTAGTCCTGGTTGGCCTTGAACACGACCGAGTCGCCCCGGTTCCACGCTTCGAGGACGAACGGGCCGGTGCCGATCGGGTTGGCGAGCGGCGACCCGCCCGTGGCCTCCATGTGCTCCTGCGGCTGGATGCCGAACGGCGTGAACGCCAGCTTGGCGAGAAACGCCGGGTCGGGCTTGCACAGGTCGAACTGGACCGTGTACTGGTCGACGGCCTCGATCTTCGAAATAATGCCGCCGTAGTCGCATCCGCCGGCGTCGAGGACCAGGCCCTCGAAGTCGGTCATGGGCGATGTGGTGGTGGTCTCCCCGGCCGTGGTGGTTGTCTCGGCGGCCGTGGTCGTCGTGGTGTCCCCGGCCCCATCCCCGCCGCAGGCGGCGAGAACGAGCGCCAGGATCGCCACGAGGGCGACCCATCGGGTACGTCGCATGGTTCCTCCTTGGTTTCCTCCCGAACGCCCCTGCGTCTCTCGACGAGGGGTCGTCGCCCAACGCTACTCGGTGCCGGGGCTGGTTGTGGCCATCCGAGGGGTCGGGAGTCGGGGCGGCGTGAGCCCGTCCGGCGGTCCGAGGTACCCTGGCCGGTCCATGCCGTACGACGTCCAGACCATCGAAGCCAAGTGGCAGGACCGCTGGGAGGCGGAACGGGTCTTCAACGTGACCGAGGACCCCGACCGACCCAAGTACTACAACGTCCAGATGTACCCCTATCCGTCGGGCGACCTCCACATGGGTCACCTCCGGAACTACACCTACGTCGACCTGCTCACCCGCTACCGGCGGATGCAGGGATACAACGTCCTCTCGCCGATGGGATGGGACAGCTTCGGGCTCCCGGCCGAGAACGCCGCCATCCAGACGGGGATCCACCCCCGGGTATTCACCGAGACCCAGATCGCCCGGATGAAAGCGCAATTGCGGCGCCTGGGGGCGGTCTACGACTGGGACCGCGAGATCGCCGTCCACACCCCCGAGTACTACCGCTGGGACCAGTGGCTGTTCCTCAAGCTGTACGAGCGGGGCCTCGCCTACAAGAAGCAGGCGCCGGTCAACTGGTGCCCCCGCGACGCCACGGTGCTGGCCAACGAGCAGGTGGTCGACGGGGCCTGCGAGCGGTGCGGCACAACGGTGGAGAAGCGGGACCTGTCCCAGTGGTTCTTCAGGATCACCGACTACGCCGACCGGCTGCTGGAGGCTCTGACCCACCTCCACGAGTGGCCGGACCGGGTCCGCACGATGCAGGAGAACTGGATCGGCCGCTCCGAGGGCTGCCGGTTCACCATGGCCGTGGCAGGCACCGACCTCTCCTTCGAGGTCTTCACCACCCGCCCCGACACCTCGTTCGGCATGACCTTCGCCGTGCTCGCCCCCGAGCACCCGCTCGTCGAACGGATGATCGCCGGAACCGAGCATGAGGCCGAGGTCAGCGCCTACGTCGAGCGGGCCCGCAGCCTGACCGAGATCGACCGCCTCGCCGAGGGCGAGAAGACGGGCGTCTTCACCGGCCGTCATGCGGTCAACCCGGTCAACGGCAAGCAGGTGCCCCTGTTCGTGGCGGACTACGTCCTCATGGGCTATGGCACCGGGGCGATCATGGCGGTCCCCGGCGAGGACCAGCGGGATTGGGACTTCGCCGAGCGGTACGGCCTCGAGATCATCCCGACCGTGGCCCGCCCGGAGGGTTGGGAGGGCAAGGCGTACACCGGCGACGGCGTGATGATCAACTCGGGATTCCTCGACGGGATGGCCAAGGAGGAGGCGATCCCCGCCGCCACGGCCTGGTTCGAGGAGCGCGGCCTCGGCGAGGCCACCGTCACGTACCGCCTGCGCGACTGGCTGATCTCCCGGCAGCGATACTGGGGCTGCCCGATCCCGATGGTCGAGTGTGCCGGGTGCGGGATCGTCCCCGTCCCGGAGGAGGATCTTCCCGTCATCCATCCCGACGTCGAGGACTACGCCCCCCAGGGCCGGTCGCCCCTCGCCGGAGTGGAGGAGTTCGTGCACACGGTGTGCCCGCGCTGCGGCGGCCCCGCCACCCGCGAGACCGACACGATGGACACGTTCGTCGACTCTTCTTGGTACTTCCTCCGGTACTGCGATCCCCACAACGGCGAGGCGATCTTCGACCCCGACAAGGTCGGCTACTGGATGCCGGTCGACCAGTACATCGGTGGGGTCGAGCACGCCGTGCTCCACCTCCTCTACGCCCGGTTCATCACCAAGGTGCTCCACGACATGGGCCTGGTGGCGGTCGACGAGCCCTTCGCCCGGCTCTTCACCCAGGGCATGCTGGTGAAGGACGGGGCCAAGATGTCGAAGTCGAAGGGCAACGTCGTCCCTCCCGACGACTACTACCTCCGGTACGGGGCCGACGCGATCCGGCTCTACGAGCTATTCATTGGTCCTCCCACCGACGACGCGGTGTGGACCGACCGGGGGGTGGAGGGGACCGCCCGGTTTCTCGACCGGGTGTGGCGGATGGGCACCGGGGAGGTCGGCCAGACGGTGGACCGCCACCCGTCGGATGCCGATCGGGCCATCCTCGGCGTCGCCCACCGCACGCTGCGCAAGGTGACCGGCGACATCGACCGGTTCTCGTTCAACACCGCGGTGGCCGCGCTGATGGCTTTCGCCAACGAGCTTCAGGACTACCTGCGGGCCGGCGCCCGGGCCGAGACCATCACCGAGGCGTACCGGCTCATGCTGCTGATGCTCGCCCCGATGGCCCCCCACCTCGCCCACGAGCTGTGGGAGCGCACCGGTGGGGAGGGGATGCTGGCGGTGGAGCCGTGGCCGGCCTGGGACGCCGACCTCGCCCGCGAGGACACGGTGACGATGGTGCTGCAGGTCAACGGCAAGGTCAGGGATCGGGTCGAGGTCGATGCCTCGATCGACGCCGGGGAGGCCGAGCGGGTGGCGCTCGCCTCGTCGAAGATGCAGGCCTGGATCGACGGCAAGCCGATCCGTCAGGTGATCGCCCGGCCCCCGCGGCTGGTGAACGTGGTGGTGTGAGTCGGAGCCGAACCGTGTAAGGGAGGCATTCCCGACCCACCGGTGGTAAACCGGGCGCGATGCGTCCCGGATTTCCGCCCTCGGTGCTCCTCCACCTCGGCGGCCACGATGCCGAGGTGGTGGCGCGAGCGGTGGGGCTCCCCGCCGTGGACTCGGTGGCCGTGCGACCGGCCCCCCGCTGGATGACCATGACCTGGCGAGGCTCGGTGGCCGGGATGACGTGGCCGTGGGCCATCTACCTGCGGCCCGACGTGCTGGTCGGTGATCCCCGCCGGCGGGCGGCGCTCATCGCCCACGAGCTGGTGCATGTCCGTCAATGGCGGGAGCTGGGAAGGGGGCGATTCCTGGTCCGGTACGTCGGCGACTACCTCCGGGGCAGGCTGAGGGGCCTCGGCCACGATGCGGCGTACCGGCGCATCGCGCTCGAGGCCGAGGCCGATGCCGTCGCCCGGGCGGCACTGGGCCCGGGCCATCGTGACACCTGACTCACCGGCCGGATGACGGTGCCCTTCGACCCGGCTACGCACGTCGCCTGAGTAGCGTTGCCGCCGTGCACCTCGGCTTCATCCCCCCGCCTCCGTTCAGCGTGTTCGAGATCGGCCCGTTGAGCATCTACGTCTACGGGATCCTCATCGGGATCGGCGTGGTGGCCGCCGTCACGATCACCGTCAACCGTTACGAGCGCTTCGGCGGGGACCCGAAGCTGGCCGAGCGGGCGTCGCTGTGGGCGATCTTCCTCGGGTTCGCCGGTGCCCGTGCCGCATACGTCTCCACCCACCTCGACAGGTTCCAGGACGAGTGGTGGAAGGTCATCGCCATCTGGGAGGGCGGCATCGCCCTGTTCGGAGGGCTCACGGCGGGTGCGATCACCGCCTTCGTCTATCTCCGCCGCCACGGCGGCGACTTCGCCGCCTACGCCGATGCCGCGGCGGTCGGGATCCCGGTGGCCCAGGCCATCGGGCGGTGGGGCAACTACTTCAACCAGGAGTTGTTCGGGACGCCGACCACGCTTTCCTGGGCACTCGAGGTGGAAACCCCGTTCCGGCCCGCCCGGTACGCCGAGTTCGAGACCTTCCACCCCACGTTCCTGTACGAGTCGACGTGGAACCTGCTCATCGTCGTCCCCCTCGTCCTCTGGGTGGAACGGCGCGGGTGGCTGCCCCGGGGAGGCCTGTTCTTCGTCTACCTCGCCGCCTACGGATTCATGCGGTTCATGCTCGAGTTGATCCGGACCGACACCACCTTTCGTCTGCTCGGGCTGAGCCGGAACGGCTGGGTGGCGGCCTTCGTGACGATCGGCTCCGGGATCGGGCTGGTCGTGCTGTCGAGACGGAAGGCAACCGCCGGCCTCGCCTGAGCCTCCTGGCATCCCCCTGGACGCCGCCTCGCCCCTCTGGTAGGTACACCGGCGGGCAGGTGGTCGGTGGGGCGGGGGGTCGCGTATGGATCCGGAGCGGGTCAGGGTGGCCGCACCCATCGTGGGTGGGCTGGTCGTCGGGCTGGTCGCGCTCACCTTTGGTGCCGCATCGTGGTTTGGGGCCGGCGCCTCCGAGCCGCTCCCGCAGGTCCCCGTCGAGCCGGCCGCCCTGCCGGTCGACGAGCCGCCTGCCCCGCTCACCGTCCACGTGTCGGGATGGGTCGAGAATCCGGGTCTGGTGGCGCTGTCGCCGGGGACGAGGGTGGCGGACGCCGTGGCCGCCGCCGGGGGTGCCCGGGTGGGGGCGAGGCTCGACGTGATCAACCTGGCCGAGCTACTCGTCGACGGGACCCGGGTGGTCGTTCCCGGCCCCGACGGCGTGACCCTCCCGGAGGCGGCGGGCGATGTCTCCGGTCCGGCCGCCGCCGGATCGGGGATGGTGGCGGTCAACCGGGCGCGCGCCGAGGAGCTCCAGCGGCTTCCCGGGGTCGGGCCGGTGCTGGCCGAGCGGATCGTGGCCCACCGGGAGGCAAACGGGCCATTCCGGAACGTCGAAGACCTGCTCGACGTGCCCGGCATCGGCGAGGGCCGGCTGGCGCAGATCCGGGACCTCGTCGAGATCCCGTGAGCCGGCCCATCCCGGGGAGGGCGGGGCGCGCCGCCCTCGGGTCGGCGATGGCCGTCTGGGCGGGCACGCTGGCGGGACTGTCCGGGCGAGCCGGGCTGGTCGTGCTGCTGGCCTCGGGGGCCGGGATCGCCACCCTCATGACACGCACCCGGTGGCCGCTGGTGGGGGCGTTCATGCTCGTTATGGGATTCGCGTCGGGCGCAGCCGCAGGCGGTCGGGCGGCGACGATGCTCACCGGCGAGCTCCCGACCGGCACGGTCACCGTTCAGGCGGTGGTGCTCGACGACGCTCGCCCATCCCGGATGGGGCCGTGGGCGACAGCCCGGCCCTTCGCCGTCGACGGACAACCCTGGCGGGGCCCGACGATCCTCGTGTCTGGTGAGCCGATGGCAGCGGTGCGGGCGGGGGAGCGGTGGGATCTGCGGGGGCCGATTCGCCCGGCACCGCGGGTGGTCCGCGGCGATCCGGTGGCAGGTCGAATGGCCGTGCGCGAGGCCCGCCGCCTGGCCGGCCCGGGTGGCGTGGTCGGGGCGGCCGGAGTTCTCCGGGAGGCGACACTCGATCCTCTCGTCCGGCGGGGCGGCGATGGCGCGGCGCTGCTGGCCGGCTTCCTCGTGGGCGATACCCGGCGGGTCCATCCGGCCGACCTGGAGGCGCTGCGCCGGGCCGGGTTGAGCCATTACGTCGCCGTCTCGGGCTCCAACGTCGCCCTGTTCCTGGGTCTGTGGTGGCTGGTGCTGGCCCCGTCCTGGCGGCGGCCGCGCCTGCGAGCCGGTCTCGGGCTGGTCGGGCTGGTCCTGTTCGTGATCGTGACGCGCTGGGAGCCCTCGGTGCTGCGGGCGGCGGCGATGGCCGGGGTGGTGCTCCTGGCCCGGGTGGCCGGTCTGTCGGTCGACGTGTGGGTCGCCCTGGGGGTGGGCGTCACGGCGATGCTGCTCGTCTCGGGCAGCCTGGCGACCGACCTCGGCTTCGCCCTGTCTGCGGCCGCCACCGCCGGGGTGGTCGTGGCGGCCCGGCTTGCACCGAAGCGGTGGGGGAGGGTGCGGATGGCGCTGGCCGCCACCGCCGGGGCCCAGGTGGCGGTGACCCCGCTGCTCTTCGCCACGTTCGGAACCGTCCCGCTGCTCTCGCCGCTGACCAACCTGGTGTCGGCACCCCTGGTGACCCTGTCGACCGCCTTCGGTGGAATTGGCGCCCTGGCGCGAGTCGGTCCGCTTGTCGACGTGGGGGTGGGGGTGGCCCGGTTGGTGCTGGCGGTGGCGCGGCTGGCCTCCCCCTGGCCCCAGCTCGGGGCCGGGTCGATCCCCTGGATCGTCGGGGCAGGGGCACTCGCGCTCGTGCCGAACCTCCGCCGGCCTCTCGCCGTCTCGCTGGCGGCCGCCGGGCTGGCCCTCGCCGTACCCCAGGCGACCACGCCTCCGGCTCTCGTCGTGCTCGACGTCGGCCAGGGGGACTCGGTGCTGCTGCTGGCCCCCGATGCGACGGTGCTCGTCGACGGCGGGCCCGATCCCATGGTGCTGGCCCATAAGCTCGCAGATCACGGGGTGAGGGCGATCGATCTCGTCGTGATCACCCACCCCCATGCCGATCACACCACCGGCCTGACCGGGGTGTTCGGGCGAATGCCGGTGGCACTCGCGTGGGATGCCGCCAAACCCCACACGACACCGGCCCACACGGTCACGCTCGCAGCGGCCGCCGGCGCCGGCGTCGCGGTGACCCGCCCTCCGGTGGGCCGGGTCGTGGACGTCGGCTCGATTCGGCTCGAGGTGCTGGGCCCCCGCCGTCGGTACGCCGGGCCCAACGACCAGTCGATCGTGCTGCGGGCCCACCTCGCCGGCATGTCGGTGCTCCTGGCCGCCGACGTCGAGGTCGTCGCCCAGCGCGAGCTCGGATCGATCCGCGCCGACGTGCTGAAGGTGCCGCACCAGGGGGCGGCGACGAGCGACGCCCGATGGCTGGCCGAGAGTGCCGCTCCCCTGGCGATCGTCAGCGTGGGGCCCAACGACTACGGCCATCCGGCAGACTGGGTGATCGAGGCGCTGGAGGCCGCCGGCTCCCGGGTCGTCCGCACCGACGAGTGGGGCGACGTGGTGGTGCGGCCTCCGTCTTGAGGTACGGCGGGCGGCGGGGGAGACTTCGCCGATGCCAGATTCCTCGATGCTGCGGCTGCGCGACCGAGAGGTTCGTTTCGGCGGGATCACCCACGTGATGGGGGTCGTCAACCTCTCGCCCGAGTCGGCCAACCGCCAGAGCTTCGCTCCCGACGCCGCAGCCGCGGTGGCGCTTGCCCGGCGCCATCGCCAGGCCGGGGCGACCCTCGTCGACGTCGGCGGCCAGTCCTCGCGCTTCGACGTGGCCACGCTCGACCCCGCCGAGGAGATCGCACGTCTGCGCCCGACCATCGAGGCACTCGTCGCCGACGACTTCCTGGTCTCGGTCGACACCTGGAAGCCGGCCGTCGCCGAGGCGGCGCTGACGGCCGGGGCCCACATCGTCAACGACACCGGCGGGCTGCGGGACCCGGCGATGCGAGAGCTCGTCGCCGTCCACCGTGCCGGGGCGATCCTCGTCTACGTCGAGGGCGACAACCCCCACGACGTCGGGGAGGTCGAGATCGCCGCCGACAAGGCCGTGCTCACCGCGGAGCGCCTGGAGTCTCGCCTCGCCGAGCTCGAGGCGGCCGGCCTCACCGAGGTCGTCGTCGATCCCGGCATAGCTCTCAACTACCGGGGGGACTATGCGGCGTACACCCGCCTCCAGCTCGACGTGATCCGCGGCTCGGCGGCGCTGCATCGGCTTGGGAGGCCGGTGCTCATCCCGATCCCCCGCAAGCAGGAGGACCACCGGGTGGCGGCGTACATCGCGATGGCGATTGAGTACGAGGCTGACCTCATCCGGGTTCACGACGTGGAGATGGCGTGCGACCTGGTTCGCCTCTACGGCCGTTCGGTGGGCTGAGCCACTCCTCCCCATCCCGCGTCGCCGCCAACCGTGGGCCGCTGACCACGATCTGTGTGTTCACCAACCCAGGGTTGGTGAACACACCCAGTGTGGCCCCCGGCCCACGGTTCGGAGGCGGGCGGTAGCGTGCGGGGACGTGACCGCCGTGCTCAACGTCGTGGGACCGCGCAACGCCGGGCCCGGCGAGCGGGAGGAGATGCTCCACCGGGCGCGGGCTTGGCTCGAGACGGGCGGGGTGACCCGTGACGCCATCGTGCGCGTCGATGTGCCCGAGCGCGGCGCCGGTGAGGAAGGCGCCGGCACGCTCCGAGTCGAGCTCGAGACCGCGGTTCCGGTCCTCCAGTCCGCCTCGCTGTTCGGCGACCGGCAGGGATTGCTTCTCGTGGACGCACAGTGGATCACCGCGGCCGAGGGCGAGGCGCTGGCCGGCCTCCTCCAGGCGATGGATCCCGAGGCGGTGCTCGTGGTGCTCGTCACGGTGGGGACGCTGCCGGCGCGGCTCGGCAAGGCGGTGAAGTCAATCGGAGAGACCGAGACCGTCAAGAAGGCCCGCGAGTGGGAGATGGAACGGTGGCTGTCCGGGGAAGCCGAGCGGCGGGCGCTCACCGTAGACAGAGCCGCCGCCGGCGCCCTGATCCAGCACTTCGGGACGGACACGGCATCGCTGGGTCGGGCGCTCGACCAGTTGGTGGGCGTCCGCGGCAAGGTGACCGCCGAGTCGGTGCACGCCCGGTTCACCAACCGGCCCGACGAGCCCGTCTACCTCTATACCGACGCGGTGGAGAAGGGCGACGTCGGCGAAGCTCTCCGCCGACTCGGCGACGCCCTGGTCCACCAGCACCCGCTCGTCGTCGTGGCGGCGCTGGAGAACCAGGTGCGGCGCACCGCGCTCGCCGCCTCCGCCCCCGACCTCCCCACCTTCGTCGAGTGGGTGGGAGCCCGGCCGAGCGACCGATGGACCGAGCGGATGTGGCGGAACCGGGGACGGGTGCCGGACTCGGCTCTGCGACGTTCGATCGAGGCGATCGTCCGGGCGGATCGGGCGCTCAAGACCGAGCCCGAGGAGACCCACCGGGTCACGATGGAGCGGCTCACCGTGGCGTTGTGCCGTTGGAGCCGGAGGCGCTGAGCAGGCTCAGCCGGCCGCCGCGACCCGCTTGGCCAGCCTCGACTTGCGCCGGGCGGCGGTGCGCGGGTGGAAAACGCCCTTGGTGGCGGCCTTGTCGATCTTCTTCTGGGCCGAGCGGTAGGCCTCGGCTGCTGCGGCCGGATCGCCGGTCTCGGCGGCGGCGACCGCCAGCTTGGTGCGCGTCTTGACCTCGGACCGGATCGACTTGTTGCGGACGCGCCGACGCTCGTTCTGGCGATTGCGCTTGATCTGGGACTTGATATTGGCCATGCGTGGAGGCTTCCGGCGGTTCGGGGTGCGGGGGCACGTCTGTGCCTCCCGGGGCGGGCAGCGTAGCAGCGGGCCGACCGCCGGTACAATCGCCGGTGGCCGTTCGGACCACCAACCCACGACACCTTGATCCCTCAGACGCGCATCCGCAACTTCTCGATCATCGCCCACATCGACCACGGCAAGTCGACCCTGGCCGATCGCCTCCTGGAGCGCACCGGCGCGCTCAGCCAGCGGGAGATGCGCGACCAGGTGCTCGACTCGATGGATCTCGAGCGGGAGCGGGGCATCACCATCAAGGCGCAGGCCGTACGGCTCACCCACCGATCCGCCGACGGCGAGACCTATGTGCTCAACCTCATCGACACCCCCGGCCACGTCGACTTCTCGTACGAGGTCTCTCGCTCACTGGCCGCCTGCGAGGGGGCGCTGCTGCTCGTCGACGCCGCCCAGGGGGTCCAGGCCCAGACCCTGGCCAACGCCTACCTGGCGGTCGACGGCGGGCTCGAGGTGATCGCCGCCCTCAACAAGATCGACCTCCCGGCCGCCGACCCCGACCGGGTGGCCGAGGAGATCGTCAACATTCTCGGCGGTGATCCAGAGCTCATCCTGCGGCTCTCCGCCAAGACCGGGGCGGGGCTCGACGACCTGCTCGACCGGTTGGTGACCGACGTCCCCCCGCCGACCGGCGATCTCGACGCGCCGTTGCGGGCCCTCGTGTTCGACTCGTACTACGACCCGTACCGCGGTGTCGTCTGCTACATCCGGGTCGTCGACGGACGGATCGGGGCGGGCGAGCGGATCCGCTTCATGGCCACGGGCGAGACCCACGACGT
Source organism: Acidimicrobiia bacterium (assembly GCA_046484325.1). Classification (GTDB taxonomy): domain Bacteria; phylum Actinomycetota; class Acidimicrobiia; order Spongiisociales; family ZC4RG35; genus JAWOJB01. The sequence goes on from JAWOJB010000017.1 coordinate 45,845, forward strand.
CTCCGAGGTGGGGGTGGTGACGCCCCGGGCGGTCCCCGTGCCGGTCCTCGGGGCGGGCGAGGTGGGGTATCTGATCACCGGCGTCAAGGAGATCGATCGGATCCGGGTCGGCGACACGGTCACCTCTTCGGCGGCGCCCGCCACCCAGGCCCTGCCCGGGTACGACGAGCCCAAGCCGATGGTCTTCGCCGGCATCTTCCCCACCGACGGCGACGACTTCGAGCGTCTCCGGGAGGCGCTCGAGAAGCTTCGCCTCAACGATGCCTCGCTCGTGTACGAGCCGGAGACCTCCAAGGCCCTCGGGTTCGGGTTCCGCTGCGGGTTCCTCGGCCTCCTGCACATGGAGATCGTGCGGGAGCGGCTCGAGCGTGAGCACGACCTGGACCTCGTCGCCACCGCCCCCTCCGTGGCCTACCGGGTGGCCACCACCGATGGGCGACTGCTGGAGATCCGGTCGCCCCAGGATCTGCCGGACGCCTCCGAGCAGGCGGAGATCGAAGAGCCCTACATGAGGACGATGATCATCGCACCCGCCGAGTACATCGGGGCCGTGATGGAACTCGTCACGTCGCGACGGGGGGAGATGGTGTCGATGACCTACCTCGGCCCGGAACGGGTCGAACTCGTGTACCTGCTCCCGCTCTCTGAGGTGGTCTTCGGCTTCTTCGACCAGCTCAAGTCGCGAACCCGTGGATACGCCTCCCTCGACTACGAGCCTGCCGGTTACCGCGTGTCGGACCTCGTCAAGGTCGACATCCTCCTCAACGCCGTGCCGGTCGATGCCTTCAGCGCCATCGTCCACCGATCGAAGGCCCACGACTACGGCAAGGCGATGGTGGGGAAGCTGCGCGAGTTGATTCCCCGCCAGCTGTTCGACGTCCCCATCCAGGCGGCCATCGGCAGCCGGATCGTCTCCCGCGAGACGGTGAAGGCGAAGCGCAAGGACGTCCTCGCCAAGTGCTACGGGGGCGATGTGTCGCGCAAGCGCAAGCTGCTCGAGCGCCAGAAGGAAGGCAAGAAGCGCATGAAGATGGTCGGCTCGGTCGAGGTGCCGCAGGAGGCCTTCGTCGCCGCCCTCAAAGTGTCCGAGTGAGGTCGGTGCCCGCCGAGCTCGCCCCGCCCGACCATCCCGATCTCGCCGAGGCCGCCTCGACCTGGAGGTCGGTCTACCTCCACCTCCCGTTCTGCGCCCGGGTGTGCCCCTACTGCGACTTCGCGGTCGTGGCGGGCCGGGACGGGCTCACCGACCGCTACCTGGCTGCGCTCGAATCCGAGGTGCTCGCCGAGCCCCCCTGGTACGAGCTGGAGGCCGTGTTCGTGGGGGGCGGCACGCCGAGCCGGGTGCCCACCGCCGGCCTTCGTCGCCTGCTGGCGCTCCTCCGGGGACGGTTCGGCCTGGTCGAAGACGCCGAGGTCACCCTCGAGGCGAACCCGGAGGATTGGAATGCCGCCCGGGCGAGTGCCCTCGTGGAGGCAGGCTTCACCCGGGTGTCGCTGGGCGTGCAGTCGTTCGACCGGGCCGTGCTCACCGACCTGGGTCGCCTCCACACCCCCGACCAGGCGGTCGCGGCGGTGTCGGTGGCGCGGGCGGCGGGATTCGCCTCGGTGTCGCTGGACCTCATCTATGGCAGCCCGGCCGAGCGCCACACCTCGTGGGAGCGAACGCTCCGGACGGCGGTGGCCCTCGGCCCTGATCACATCTCCGCCTACGCGCTCACGGTCGAGCCCGGCACCGAGCTGTGGCGGGGCATCCGATCGGGGAAGCCGGGCCCCGATCCCGACGAGCAGGCCGATCGGTGGGAGGCCGCCCGGGCGATCCTGACAGAGGCCGGTTTCGTGCGGTACGAGGTGTCGAACCACGCACGGCCAGGCCATGTCTGCCGGTACAACCTCTCGGTGTGGGGGCGGGGCGAGTACCTGGGGTTCGGGCTCGGAGCCCACGGCTTCCGGGATGGGATCCGGCGGCGCAACGTGCGGCGGCTCGACACCTACCTCGAACGGGTCGAGTCCGGCATCGGGCCGGTGCAGGCCGCTGAGGCGCTTTCGGCGTGGGAGGTAGAGCAGGAACGACTCATGCTCGGGTTGCGCCGGTCCGCCGGGGTCGTCGCCGGTCCGGGTGGCCGTCGCCTGCTGGCCTCGCCAGCAGGGGAGCGATTGCAGGCGGCGGGGGTGATCGATTGTCCCGGCGACCGGATCGTGGTGACCCGCCCGCTGCTCACCGACGAGGTCGTGCGGGCGGTGTTGGCGACGGGCCCCGAACCCGATGAGAGCGGCCCGCTGCTACCTTGGCATCATGCTGGAGGAGCGCCGGAGTGAGGTCCTCCGCGCCATCGTCGAGGAGCACATCCGCACCGCCGAGCCGGTGAGCTCTCGCGCCGTGCTCGAGAGCACCGGCCTCGAGGTGTCCGCAGCCACCATCCGCAGCGACCTGGCCGCCCTCGAACGTGACGGGTTTCTGGCCCAGCCCCACACCTCGGCCGGTCGGGTTCCGACTCCACGCGGCTATCGCTACTACGTGGACCACCTCACCCCGCCTCCCCTGAGAGAGTCGGCCGAGCGCCGCATCGACGCCTTCTTCTCGTCGATGCAGGTGCAGGCCGACCGGCTGCTCAAGGCGGCGACGGTCCTGCTCTCCGAGATCACCGAGTACCCGTCCGTGGCGGTGGCCCCGGCCCCCGGCGGCGAGCGGATCAAGGCCGCCCACCTCGTACAGCTGGCCCCGGCGGGGGTGCTGCTCGTGCTCGTCACCGAGTCGGGCCGCGTCACCCAGGAGCCCATCCGGCTGCCGGAGGAGGTGATCCTTGCCGAGGTGGCGAGGGCCGAGGAGTTGCTCGCCCAGCGGGTCGCCGGCCGGCCGTTGGGTCGCACCGAGCTGGTCGTGACCGATGAGCCGGACGAGCTCCCGACGGCCGTCCGCACGGTGCTCCGCGAAGCCGGGCTGGCCCTGGACCGGGCGGGTTCGGCCACGGCCGAGGTCTATGTCGGCGGAACCCAGCGGATGACCTCGATCTGGGAGGACCTGCAGACCGTCCGTCAGGTGCTGGAGATGCTCGAGCGAGAGACGATGGTGCGCGAGATCCTGGCCCGGTCGGCGGGTACGAGCATCCAGATCGGCGCCGAGGTGCCGGCCGGCGGAGGGGTGGACCTGGCTGTTGTCTCGACCTCGTTCCGGGCGAGCGGCTCAGCCGGCCGGCTCGGTGTGATCGGACCGATGCGCATGGACTACCGCCGGGCGATCTCGGCCGTCGAGAGCGTGGGCCGGGAGCTCGGCGACCGGATCGGTTCCTGAACGCCGATGCGCAAGGACTACTACTCGGTGCTCGGCGTGCCCAGGGACGCCTCCCAGGAGGACGTCAAGCGGGCGTTCCGTAGGCTGGCCCGCGAGACCCACCCCGACGCCAACCCGGGAGATCCCCAGGCCGAGGCCGGCTTCCGTGAGGTGGCCGAGGCCTACGAGGTGCTGTCCGACCCCGAACGGCGGCGGCGCTACGACCGGGGCGACACGATCGACCTGTCCGATCTCTTCGCCGGCTTCGGCGGCTTCGACGATCTCATCAGGTCCGTGTTCGGCGACTCCGGCCTCTTCGGCGCAGCCGCCCAACCGCCTCCCAACCGCGGCCGGGACGTCCTCGCTCGGGTGGAAGTCGATCTGGCCGAGGCCGCGGCCGGCACCGAGGCCGAGGTGCGCTTTCGCTCGCACGTGGCGTGCTCGTCCTGCGGGGGTGACGGGGCCGCCCCGGGGGCCGAACGCCAGACCTGCCCGTCCTGCAACGGGGTGGGATCGGTCCAGGTGACGCGGCGGGGGTTGTTGGGGACGGTGATGTCGGTGGCTCCGTGCGGGCGGTGCGATGCCACCGGGCGGGTGGTGACTGTTCCCTGCCCCGCGTGCGGCGGGAGTGGGGTCGAGGCCGCCCTCCGGGAGGTGAAGGTGGAGATCCCCGCCGGTGTGTCGACCGGCACCCGGTTGCGTCTCACCGGGCAGGGTGAGGCGGCTCCCCGCTCGGGACGTCGCGGTGATCTGTTCGTCGAGGTGCTGGTTCGCCCCGATCCGCGCTTCGAGCGTCGGGGCGACGACCTGGTCCACGAGGTCACGGTGGGGATCGCCGAGGCCGCCCTGGGCACCGAGGTGGAGGTGCCGCTCCTCGAGGGCGGGCACGAGACCCTGCAGGTGCCGGCGGGTACCCAGCCGGGCTGGGTCACCGGGCTGCCCGGCAGGGGGATGGGAAGGCTCGGACGGCGGGGTCGGGGCGACCTCCTCGTGGTCGTCTCGGTCCGCGTCCCCGAGACGTTGAACCGCGAGGAGGAGGAGGCCCTCCGGCTCTTCGCCGAGGCGCGGGGCGAGCGTCCAGCCGCCCGGCGTCGGAGGCGGGCCGGGCGCTGATGCGCCACGTGCCCCACATCCTGGTCGACCCGCCGTGGCCGGAAGGGGCACTCGGTCTCCACCCCAAACGCCTTCACCACCTTCGGCGGGTCCTGCGGCTTGCCGACGGGGCCCCCGTGGCGTACACCGATGGGTCGGGCACCGTGGGCGAGGGGGTCCTGGCGGGAGACGGGGTGGAGCGGGGTATCGAGGTGACCGTCGATCGGCCGCGCGTGCGTCTCACCGTCGCCGTCGCCCCGCCCGACTCGCGAGACCGCCAGCGCTTCCTGATCGAGAAGCTGTCGGAGCTGGGGGTGGAGCGCATCCGCTGGCTCGACACCAGGTTCGGGGAGGGTCGCCCTCCCTCCGCCGGACGGTCCCGGCAGTGGGCCGACGCCGCCCTCGAGCAGAGCCGGGGTGGGTGGCGCACCCTCGTCGACGAGGAGCCGACCAACCCGGGAGGTCTGGGGGGGACGGTGTGGGCGGCCGAACCGGGCTGGCCACCTCCGCCGCCGGCACTCGGCGGGCTGACGCTGGCGATCGGGCCGGAGGGTGGATGGGCTCCCGGCGACCTGCCGGCGCAGTTGCCCCGGGTCGGTCTCGGTGAGCGGGTGCTGCGGGTGGAGACCGCTGCGATCGTCGGTGCCGCCCTGCTCCTCATTCGGTGACTTTCCGCGCGCAAGAGCCACCCTCGGTGATAGCCTGAAGGAGGGACTGGAGGGCTGCGATGGATTTCAACGAGGCGCTCGGCGAGCAACTTCGCGCCGTTCGCCGACTTCGTGGGTGGGCGTTGCACGATGTCGCCGACCTTTCCGACGGCGAGTTCAAGGCGTCGGTGCTCGGAGCGTATGAGCGTGGGGACCGGGCGCTGACCGTGGCCCGCCTCCATCGCCTGGCCTCCATCTACGGGGTCCCCCCGTCGGCCCTCATCCCCTTCGACGATGCGGCCGAGTCCACGGCCGTCTTCGATCTCGACGCGGTGGAGGCGGCCGAGGGCGTCCAGGGGGACATCGCCGATCGCTTCGTGGGGTCGATCCTCAGGTTGCGCCGGTCTGCCGGACAGGCGGCCGCCAGGGTCCGCCAATCCGACCTCGTCCTGCTCTCGGCGCTGATGGCAAGTCCCGACGAGGCCTCGACCGCTCCGCTCGCCGAGGGGCGATGAACCCGGGCTGCGTCTTCTGCAGGATCGTCTCGAGGCAGCTCCCGGCCACGATCGTCGCCGAGCACGACCGGTTCCTCGCCTTTCGTGACATCAATCCGGTGGCACCAGTCCACGTGCTCATCATCCCTTCCGAGCACGTCGAGTCGGCGGCCCAGGTCGCCGATCCGCTGGTGGTAGGCGAGCTGGTCGCGTTCGCCGGCCAGGTGGCGGCGTCCGAGCGGCTCGATGAGGGGTGGCGATTGGTCACAAACGTCGGTCGCAACGGCGGGCAGACCGTGTTCCACCTGCACTTCCATCTCCTGGGCGGACGCCGGATGGGGTGGCCTCCTGGCTGATGGCCCACCCCCCGGGTACACTTCCGGGGATCTTGAGCGTGGCCTGCTCGTGACGACCATCGCCGGCGAACGGCGTCTGCGCGTCCCCTCCAGCCATCTGATGCTCGACCTCTTGGGCAGTGGGGACCAATACCTGCGCGCCCTGACCGAGGCGTTCCCGGCGGTGAGGATCGTCGCCCGGGGGAACGAGATCACCGCCACCGGACCCGAGGAGGAGGTCGCCTCGGTGGCGACCGTCCTCGACGAGCTGCTCATCCTCATACAGGAGGGGGAGTCGCTGGCGGGAGGGAAGGTCGACGAGGTGGTCCGGATGGTGCGAGATCGCGTGCCGTCCCCCTCAGGTGTCCTCACCGAGGGCCTGGCGGTGGGCAGGGGCCGGGTGGTGCGGGCGAAGACGCCCGGACAGCAGCGATACATCCAGGCCATCCGCGACAACACCCTCACCTTCGGCATCGGCCCCGCCGGCACCGGCAAGACCTACCTGGCGATGGCGGCGGCGGTCGAGGCCCTCGTGTCGGGCTCGGTCCGGAGGATCGTCCTCACCCGTCCGGCAGTGGAGGCGGGGGAGCGGCTCGGGTTCCTGCCGGGCGACCTCACCGCCAAGATCGACCCCTACCTGCGTCCCCTCTACGACGCCCTCTGGGACATGCTCGGGCCCGACGAGACGGCTCGGCTCACCGAGCGAGGCACCATCGAGATCGCCCCCCTCGCCTACATGCGGGGAAGGACGCTCAACGACGCCTGCGTCGTGCTCGACGAGGCCCAGAACACGTCGCCCGAGCAGATGAAGATGTTCCTGACCCGTCTCGGCTTCAATTCCAAGATGGTCATCACCGGAGACGTCACCCAGACCGATCTTCCGAGTGCCCGGCGGTCGGGCCTCACCATGGTCCGGAGGGTCATCGACGGCATCCCCGGCGTGACCTTCGTCGATCTCACCTCGAGGGACGTGGTCCGTCACCGGATCGTGGCCGCCATCGTCGAGGCCTACCAGCGCCACGAGCCGCGGGGCGAGTCGTGAAGCGCCCGGACCTCGTGAAGGCGGGCGCCCTGGTCTCGACCGTCGTGCTCTCGTGGGCCGCCCTCTCCTACGGCGTCAACGAGCAGGCGCTCGAGCTCCAGGTCGGTGCAATCGCCGAGACCGACTTCTTCGCCCAGCGGTCCGCCGAGGTGGTCGACGTCGTCCGTACCGAGGAGGCGCGAGACGCGGCCGCCGAGGCCGTCGAACTCGAGTACACGCGCCAACTCGACATCGAGGCGGATGCCCGCAACGGCATCGACGCCCTCTTCGCCACCGTACGCAACGGGGTCGCCTCGCCAGCGCCACCCACCGCCACCACCACGACCACGACCACCACCGAACCCGAGACCACGACCACGATCCCCACCGGTGAGGAGGGCGAGGGGGAGACGACCGAGACCACGGTGCCACCCCTGCAGACCGCCCTCCTCCAGGGGACCGTGTTCCTCGACGTCGACGGCGACGGGTTGCTCGGGTTGGAGCCGGGCGAGCTCGGCATCGCCGAAACCGGGGCGGCCGGGGTACCGGTGACGGTGCGGGTCGGACCCGACGAGTTCGCCACCGCCACCAGCCTCGACGGCGGGTACCGCCTCACCGTGACGGCCGGCGATGCCGAGGTCACCGTGGTGCCCCCCACCGGGTTGCTGGCCCAGTTCAGGACCTCGGGAGCGGGCGAACCGGCCACCGTCGCCTGTCCGGCCGACTCGGTGTGCGACGTGCCGGCCATCGGGCTGACAGCGCTGGTGCGCTCGCTGGAGGCCCAGAGTGGGGATCTGCGGGTCGCCTATGCGACCCTCGACGACGACTCCGTCCAGACCCTCGTCACCACGGCCACGGGTGACGTGTATCGGGACATCCAGAGCACCTCGCCCCGGCTCGTGCTGATCCAGACCCAGGCCCTGCAGCGCATCGAGGACTCGTTCGATAGCGGGATCTATTCGTCCGAGGATCTCATCGCCGAGCGGGGCCAGGTCGTCAACAGCCCTCCGCTCGTGTTCAACGAGGACGGGACCCGCGACCTGGAGGCGGGGGCCGCCGCAGCAGACGTCGTCAACCTGTTCCTGCAGCAGAACTGGACAGTCGACGAGGTGGCGACGGAGGCGGCGCGCCAGGCGGCCAGGGATGCCACGCCGGAGGTCACGGTGAGCTACCTGCCGGGCTCGCGGATCATCTCCCAGGGCGAGCCGCTGACCCAGCTCGCCATCGATGCGATCGAGGCCACCGGATCCCCCGCCGACCTTGCGATCAGCGAGCTGGCGATGGGTGCGGTGCTGGCGGTGCTCGTGGCGGTGCTGGCCTACTACCTGGCGAGGTTCCGGCCCGAGTTCTGGCGCCGCCCTCAGATGGTCACCCTGTTCGGTGTGCTGATCATCCTGGGGGCCGTGGCGGTCCGGGCGACCGGCGCCGTCTCCGACCAGGCCTCGTGGTACGTGCTGCCGGGTGTCATGTTCGGCTACCTGGCGGCGGTGCTCTTCGACAACCGGATGGGCACTCTGATGGCGCTGGCTCTCGGGATTCTGGCCGCCGTCGGCACCCGCGACCCGGCGATGGCCGTGTACGCCACCCTCGCCACCCTCACCCCGATCGGGTTCGTTTCGGCGGTGTCGAGTCGTCGGGCGTTCCGCAACTCGGTCGTCGTGTCGGCAGCGGCGGTGGCCGTCATCGCCGCCACCGTCGCCTGGTTCTTCGACGTGGGGGTCAACGAGAGCGTGGTGACGGTGGTCCGGGAGGCGGCGGCCTGGGGCTTCGGGGCGTCACTGATCGCGGCGCTCGTCGCGCTGGCGGCCATGCCCTTCTTCGAGTCGGTGTTCGACGTGACGACCACCCTGCGTCTGCTCGAACTGACCGACCGCAATCACGAAGCCCTGGTCCTGATCCAAGAGGAGGCGTTCGGGACCTTCAACCACTCGCTCATGGTCGGCACCCTGGCCGACGCCGCCGCCAAGGCGATCGGTGCCAACAACCTGCTCGCCAGGGCAGCCGCCTACTACCACGACATCGGCAAGACCGAGAACCCCGTGTACTTCATCGAGAACCAGTTCGGGATCCCCAATCCCCACGACGACCTGTCCCCCGCCGAGTCGGCCGAGATCGTCCGGCGTCACGTGATCGACGGGGTCGAACTGGCGCGGAGGTACAAGATCCCGTCGGAGGTGGCCGAGGGCATCGTGTGTCATCACGGGGACGCGATCATGCGGTACTTCTACGAGAAGGCCCGGGTCCAGGCCACCGACGGCACCGTGGACCCCGACCTCTACCGCCACGCCGGCCACAAGCCCCGGTCGAAGGAGATGGCAATCCTCATGCTCGCCGACTCGGTGGAGGGGGCGTGCCGGGCCGTATTCTCCGAGGAGGAGCCGACACCCGACGGCATCGCCAAGGTGGTCACCCGGGTGGTGGACGAGAAGGTCGGCGACGGCCAGCTGTCGGTCTCGGATCTCACCCAGTCCGACCTCACCAGGGTCCAGCAGGCGTTCGTCGAGGCGATGATCGGTCACTACCATTCGCGGATTCCCTACCCCAATTTCCCGGGTAGCTGACGTGGACGATCCTGACCTCCCATCTCAGGGGGCTCGTCGGTGAACGTCTTCCTCGCCGATGAGCAATCCGTCTCGGTCGATGCCGAGGCACTCGTCGGTCTCGCCGGCCTCGTGCTGCAGAAGGAGGGGTTCCCCGATGCCACCGACGTGACCGTCGTCCTCGTGGACGAGGAGGTCATGGCCGGGTACCACGAGTCCCATCTGGGCAAGCCGGGCCCTACCGACGTGCTGTCGTTCCCGCTCGAGCATCTGCGGCCGGGCCGTCCTCCGGCAGCGCCCGGCCAGGGGGCCCCACCAATCCATCTGGGCGACGTCCTCATCGCCCCCTCCTACGTGGCACGGCAGGCCACCGGGCACGGGGTCGGGTTCGGCGACGAGATGGCGCTGATGCTGGTGCACGGGATGCTCCATCTGCTGGGGTACGACCACGAGTCCGAGGCCGATGCGGAGGGGATGGAGCGGAGAGAGCGGGAGTTGCTGGCCGAGGTCGGGGTTCAACGGCGATGATCGACTGGATCGCCCCGGTCCTCAGCCTCGTCCTGCTGACGCTGGCCGCAACCGTGCGGGCGGGGGGTGCCTCGCTCATGCGCATCGGGCGGGCCGACGCCAGCCGTCATGCGGCCGAGGGCCGTCACGGTGCCCGGGCGGCCGCCGACATCCTCGAGAACAGGGAGATGATCCTGCCGGCGCTGGGTGCCGTCCATTCGGCGCTCATGGTGGCGGCCACCGTCCCTGCCGTGTGGGCCATCGTCGAGAACCTCTCGGCTCCGGGCCTGGTGGTCGGGCTCGTCGTCCTCGGGCTTGTGCTGTTCGTGGCCGGAGACGTCCTGCCCCGGGCCGTGGGCCGGGCTCGGTCGCGGGCGATCGCCTATCGGCTGGCTCCCTTCCTCCGCCCGATCGTGGATCTCGGTGCCCGATTCGTCGACGTCGGATCCACCAACGGCGACGACGGCCATGACGAGGGGGCCGACGACGACGAGGAGGACGAGGAGGAGATCGAGCTCATCTCGTCGGTTCTCGAGTTCTCCGACACTCTTGTCCGGGAGGTCATGGTGCCCCGGCCCGACATGGTGACGGTGGGAGCCGGCGCCGGTCTCAACGAGCTGATCGACCTCGTCGAAGAGCACGGCGTGTCGCGGATCCCGGTCGTGGGTGAGGGGGTCGACGACATCGTGGGCCTCGTGATCGTCAAGGACCTGCTCCCGGGTCTGGCGACGGGGCATCCGCCTGTCACCGTGGCCGAGGTGATACGGCCCATCGAGGCCGTGCCCGAGACGAAGCGGGTCTTCGACCTGTTGCGGGAGATGCAGGCCTCTCGCACCCATCTGGCGGTCGTCGTCGACGAATACGGGGCGACGGCGGGGCTCGTGACCATCGAGGACCTGCTCGAAGAGCTGGTCGGGGAGATCACCGACGAGTACGACGAGGACGAGTTGCTGCTCGTCGAGGGGCCTGAGGGCAGGTGGGCGGTGGACGGGCGCCTCCCGGTCGAGGATCTCTCCGCGGTGCTTGGCGTGCAGCTCCCCGAGGACGAGTGGGATACGGTCGGGGGCCTGGTGCTCGGATTCGCCGGGCGGGTCCCGCGCGAAGGCGAGCGGTTCGACGTCGACGGGGTGTCGTTCACGGTGACGAAGGTGCAGGGCCGGCGGGTGGCGGAGGTCGAGATCGAGCACCCGGCTTCGTCCGGGGATCCGGCGTGAAGTCCGGCTTCGTGCCGGTGGTGGGGCGGCCCAACGTCGGCAAGTCGACGCTGGTCAACGCCCTGGTCGGTCGCAAGGTCGCGATCACCTCGAGCAGGCCGCAGACGACCCGCAACACCATCCGTGGCATCGTGACCGGCGCCGTCGACGGCGACCCCGCCTGGCAGTTGGTGCTCGTTGACACGCCGGGGATCCACAAGCCGCGTACCGAGCTCGGGAACCGCCTCAACGCCCTCGTCTACGGGACCCTCGCCCACGCCGACGCGGTGGTCTTCGTGGTCGATGCCACGCAGCCGATCGGTCCCGGCGACCGGCTGATCGCCGAGCGCCTCCGCGATGCGTCGGCAGAGGTGATCGTCGCCGTCAACAAGACCGACCGGGCGGCCAGGGAGGCCATCGTCCTCCAACTCGAGCACGCCGGGGAGTGGGACTTCTCGGCGTACGTCCCCCTCAGCGCGCTGACCGGCCAGAACCTCGTCCCGCTCGTCGATGAGCTGGTGGCCAGGTTGCCCGACGGGCCGCTGTTCTTCCCGCCCGACGTCCGGACCGACCAGGCCGACGAGCATCTGGCCGCCGAGCTCGTTCGCGAGCAGTTCCTCGAGCTCCTCCACGATGAGCTGCCCCATTCGCTGGCCGTGATCACCGAAGACCTCTACCAGCGCGACGACGGGCTGGTGATGGTGACCGCCCGGCTCGTGGTCGAGCGCGACTCCCAGCGCGGCATCATCATCGGCAAGGGAGGCTCGATGCTCGAGCAGGCCGGGACCAAGGCCCGCGCCGAACTGGAGGCGCTGTTCGGCGCTCGGGTTCACCTCGACCTTCGGGTGACCGTCGAGCCCGACTGGCAGCGTCGACCCCAGCTGCTCGACCGGCTCGGATTCGGGCCGTGAGCGCCTCCGGCCGCCTAGCCTGGGCCGCGTGACGACGTCGACGACGGTTCGGGCGCGGCGGGTCGCCGACCTCGCTCTGGAGGGCCAGGTCGGGTGGGCTGCGCTCGAGCTGGCCCGGTTCGCCCACCCCGGCCTCGAGCCCGAGCCCTACCTCGACCGCATGACCGCCATGGCCGGCCGGGTGGAGGGGAGCACCCACCTGGCGCTCCGCCGGGTGGTGGGGATCGGCGAGGGTCTCGGAGGCAACGTCGACGACTACGACAACCCCGACAACTCGTTCGTGAACCGGGTGCTCGACACCCGGCGCGGGATCCCGGTGTCGCTCTCGGTCATCTGGATGGAGGTGGGCCGCCGGGCCGGGCTCGAGGTCGTCGGGGTCGGGATCCCCGGCCACTTCCTCGTCTACGCCGCCCGCCAGCTCGTCGATCCGTTCCACTATGGCGAGGCGATCGGCTTCGACGAGGCTGCGGGGCTCGTGGCCACCGCCCTCGGCGGCGCCCCCAGGCTCGACCGTTCATGGCTCGAGCCGGTCACCGACGCGCACACCATCGACCGGATGCTGCGCAATCTCGACCATCTCTACCGGGAACGCGGGGATCTGCACCACCTCGAGTGGGTCACCGCCTGCCGGGACGAGCTCGCCCGCTGAGCGAACCTGTCGAGTGAACCGTCGAGCCCGTTGAGCCCGTCGAGCCCGTCGAGTGAACCTAGAACGCCAACTATTGGCTCTTCAGGTTCACTGGATGGAGAGGGGTCGTCAGACGAGCCGGTCGATGGCCGCCGCCAGGGTGGCGTCCTGGTCGGTCAACCCTGCCGCCGAGTGGGTTGAGAGCGTCAACGTCACCCGGTTCCACCGGAGGTCGATGTCAGGGTGGTGGAACGCCTTTTCCGAGAGGATCGCCACCTTGGTGACGAACCCCATGGCCTCGACGAAGTCGGCGAACTCGAAGGTCCGCGTCATCGAGCGGTCGGAGACGGTCCACTCGGGGTGGGCGGCGATGAGGGCGTAGCGGCCGGCGGCGTCGAGCAACGTCATGACCCCACCGTACCCCCGCTCCACGTCCCCCGGGGTGGTTGACTTGGGGTCGTGCGGTTCGCTGACTTGGTCGACGTCGGGCGGCGGGTGGCCGCCACCGGCTCGCGCATCGCCAAGACCGCATTGCTCGCCGAAGTGATCTCGAGGCTCGAAGACGACGAGCTGGAGCCGGGCGTTTGGTTCCTGGCCGGTGGGATCCGCCAGGGCCGGCTGGGTGTCGGCTTCAGCGGCGCCTACGGGGTCGAGGCGCCGCCCGCCGCCGAGCCCTCGCTAACCGTCTCCGAGGTCGACCGGATGCTCGGCGAGTTGCCGTCTGTCTCCGGGCCGGGGTCCCAAGCCGAGCGGGCGCGCCGCCTGACCGAGCTCCTGGGCCGGGCGACCCTCGAGGAGCAGGATCTGGTCCGCCGGCTCCTCACCGGTGGGGTGCGGCAGGGGGCGCTGGAGGCGATCGTGGTCGAGGCCGTGGCAGCCGCCTCCGGCGCGGCCGTCGACCTGGTGCGACGGGCGGTGATGTTGACCGGGGACGTGGGGCGGGCGGCGGCCGTCGCCCGGTTCCAGGGGATCTCCGGACTCGAGTCCGTCCGCCTCCAGCCGATGATCCCGATCCGGCCGATGCTCGCCGCGAGCGCTTCCGGTGTGGGCGATGCCGTTGACGGCGAGGTGGCGGTCGAATGGAAGCTCGACGGTGCCCGGATCCAGGTCCACCGCCACGCCGGTCGGGTCCGGGTGTTCACCCGTAACCTCAACGACGTCACCGACCGGATGCCCGAGGTGGTACGGGAGGTGGCCGGCCTCGATGTGAGCTCGGTTGTCCTCGACGGCGAGGCGCTCGCGCTCCGGCCCGACGGCACCCCCCAGCCGTTTCAGGAGACGATGAGCCGGTTCGGGACCGAGTCGACGACAGACCAACCGGTCCTCCATCCGTACTTTTTCGACCTGCTCGAGCACGACGGAACAACGCTCATCGACCTGCCGCTCGATCGGCGGCAGGCGCGCCTCGACGCCGTCGTCCCCAAAGGGTTGCGGGTGCCCCGTCTCCTGACGGACGACCCCGATTCGGCCGAACGGTTCCTTCGTGCGGCGCTGGACGCCGGTCAGGAGGGGGTGGTGGTCAAGCGTCTCGACTCGGTCTACGAGGCAGGCCGTCGGGGGGCTGCCTGGCGCAAGGTCAAACCGGTCCACACCTACGACCTGGTTGTGCTGGCCGCCGAGTGGGGGCACGGGAGGCGGCAAGGCCGGCTCTCCAACATCCACCTGGGGGCCCGGGATGGCGATGGCTTCACGATGGTGGGGAAGACCTTCAAGGGGATGACCGATGCGATGCTCGAGTGGCAGACCGAGCGGTTCCTGGCGCTCGAGGAGCGCCGCACCCGCTCGACCGTCTACCTGCGGCCCGAGCAGGTTGCGCAGGTGGCGATCGACGGGGTCCAGGCGAGCTCGAGATATTCCGGTGGCGTCGCCCTCCGGTTCGCCAGGGTGGTGCGCTACCGGGACGACAAACCGGCCGGGGAGGCGGACACCCTGGCCGGTCTGCGCGAGCTGCTCCGATGACCACCCTTCGAGCCGGGCTCCCCGTCACCAACCACATCCGGCAATACCATCGACGGCCATGGCGTTGAAGCACGATCAGGGCATCGTGATCCGCTCCTTCCCGTTCGGCGAAGCCGACCGGGTGATCGTGCTGGTCGGTCCCGACCGCGGCAAGCTGCGAACCGTTGCCAAGGGAATCCGCAAGACCACCTCCCGTTTCGGCGGCAGGCTCGAGCCCTTCACCCACGTCGAGCTGGTGCTCTGGGAGGGGAGGGGGCTCCCCACGATCACCCAGGTCGAGGTGGTGGACGCCTTCCCCCGGCTGCGGTCCGACCTGGACCGGGTCACGGCGGCATCGACGATGGTCGAGGCGGCCGACGCAGTCGCCCAGGAGGACGAGCCGTCGAGGGGCCTGTTCGGCCTGCTTCGTCGGGGACTCGAGGCCCTCGAGTCGGGGGCGACCGGCAGTGACCTGGTCACGGCCTTCCTGCTCCAGCTCGCCGGGGTGGTTGGGATGGCACCCTCGCTCGAGTCGTGTGCCTCGTGCGGGCGGGTCGACGCGCTCGAGCGGTTCACCTTCGCCGGGGGAGGCGTGGTATGCGACGGCTGCCGGGGCGAGGGGGCGGTCCGCCTCCGTTCGGGTGTCACCGACTATCTCGCCGCCCTCGCCCGTGCCGACCTGTCGAGGCTCCCCGCAGAGGACCCCGATCTGGCCGGCGAGGCGATGGGGGTCGCTCGCCGCTTTGTCGAGTACCACCTCGACCGGCGGCTGTCGTCGCTGGCGGTGCTGGAGTGACCGAGCCCCTCGACCTCAGCCGGCTCGACCCGAACCGCATCCCCCGCCACGTCGGACTCATCCTCGACGGCAACGGCCGGTGGGCCAATGCCCGAGGGCTGCCTCGCACTGCCGGTCACGCCGCCGGCGAGGCGGCCCTCTTCGACTGCGTCGAGGGGGCGCTCCAGATCGGCGTCGAATGGCTGACCGCCTTCGTCTTCTCGACCGAGAACTGGTCCCGGTCTCCCGAGGAGGTGGCATTCCTCATGTGGTTCAACGAGGACCTGCTGCTCCGCCGCCGTGACGACCTCCACGAGCAGGGCGTTCGGATGGTCTTCGCCGGCGACCTCGCCGACCCCCGCATCCCCGACCGCAACCGCCACCACATGGCCGAGGCCGCCGCCCTGACCAGGGACAACGACCGGCTCACGCTCGTCTTCGCCTTCAACTACGGGAGCCGGGCCGAACTGGCCCACGCCGCCCGCCGGATCGCCGCCGACGTCACCGCAGGCGCCATCACCCCCGAGGAGGTCGACGAGGCGGCCCTCACCGCCCGGTTCTACGTCCCCGAGATGCCCAACGTCGACCTGGTGATCCGATCCTCTGGCGAGCACCGCCTCTCCAACTTCCTCTTATGGCAGGCGGCCTACGCCGAGTTCGTGTTCCCCGGCATCCTCTGGCCCGACTTCGACCGCAACGGCCTGCTCGACGCGGTGGTCGAGTACCAGCACCGGGAGCGGCGGTTCGGGGGAGCCGTCGACGAGGTGGGCGAGTCCCTCCCCGACTGAGCGCGGGCGGCGAACCCTCCACCGCCTCCTACACTCCTGGTTCCTCCCTCTCCCTTCGTGAGCCGACCATGACCGTCACCCTCGACACCATCGCCAACCTCGCCAAGCGACGCGGCTTCGTCTTCCCCTCCTCCGAGGTCTACGGGGGCATCCGGTCCGCCTACGACTACGGGCCACTGGGAACGCTCTTGCTCAGGAACGTGAAGGACGAGTGGTGGCGGTCGATGGTGCAGGAGCGGGACGATGTCGTAGGTCTCGACTCGGCCATCATCCAGGCGCGGCAGGTCTGGCGCGCCTCCGGACACGAGGCCGTCTTCACCGACCCGCTCGTCGAGTGCCGTCAGTGCCACCAGCGGTTCCGCCTCGACAAGCTGGAGGATCCCGAGGTGTGCCCCGAGTGCGGGGCCCGGGGCGAGTTCACCGAGCCCCGTGAGTTCAACCTCATGTTCCGGACTCACATGGGCCCGGTGGCCGACGAGGCGAACCTCGTCTACCTGCGGCCCGAGACCGCCCAGGGCATCTTCATCAACTTCGAGAACGTCCGGCGGACCAACCGGCTCAAGCTCCCGTTCGGGATCGCCCAGATTGGCAAGTCGTTCCGGAACGAGATCACCCCCGGCCAGTTCGTGTTCCGGACCCGGGAATTCGAGCAGATGGAGATGGAGTTCTTCTGTCAACCGTCCGAGAGCCACCGATGGTTCGAGTACTGGGTCGATCACCGGCGTCGCTGGTACGAGGAGCTAGGGATGACCCCGGCCAACCTCCGGATCCGGCCCCACGACGAGGGCGAGCTGTCCCACTACTCGGCGGGGACGGTCGATGTCGAGTACGCCTTCCCGTGGGGGTGGGACGAGCTGGAGGGGATCGCCAACCGCACCGACTTCGACCTCCGCCAGCACACCGAGCACTCGGG
>JAWOJB010000070.1:0-19135 GCA_046484325.1 Acidimicrobiia bacterium
CTCCAGCCGCAGTTGCTCGAAGGCCTCCTTGCGCATCCCGTACAGGCCGCTCAGGAAGTCGCGCCCCTCCAGCCGGTGGAACGAGCCGAGCAGGCGGTTGAAGAGCCGGTTGCCGAGCCGGTTGACGGCGGGGATGTGAGGGGAGTCGAGCGGTCGTTCCCCCCGGACGATGTCGTGGCGATCGAGCATCGCCACGAGGGTCGGGATCGCCTCCGGTGGGTAGGTGGCGTCGGCGTCGATGAACACGAGCAGGTCCCCCCGGGCGGCTTCGGCTCCCGTGGCCATCGCGGCCCCCTTGCCGAGATTCGCCGGATGGCGGATCACCCGCACTCCTGCTCGCTCCGCTGCCGCCGACGTCGCGTCGCTCGACCCGTCGTCGACGACGATGATCTCGTAGTCGGGGCCGAGGTGCTCGGCCAGGTCGGAGAGCACCACCGGCAGCGCCTCCTCCTCGTCGAAGGCGGGGAGGACGACGGTGGCGAGGGGAGAAGGATCGGCAGGGTCGGCGGTGGGGCCGGCGCTCATCGGCCGGGCGAGCTTACCGGGGCCGGTCAGCCCCTCCAGGAACCGGCCGAGCGCAGCCCCGAGCCGGGGAAGGCGAACGTGACGTCGGCGATGCCCGTGGTGTGGGTGTTGCGGAGGTAGATCGTCCCGGTGGACGGCCGGTAGAGGCCGAGGGTGTCGATGCCGTTCCGGTTCCAGTCGCCCACCAGCACCTGGTCGCCGGGGTCGCCGTAGAAGTAGGAGATGTCGGCTGCCCCCTGGGTGTTGGAGTTCCGCAGGTACACGAACCCGTTGGAGCTGCGCCGCAGTCCCGGGGTGTCGACTCCGTCCCCGGTCCAGTCGCCCACGAACGGCACATCCCCCGGGTTGCCGTAGAGGAATGAGGCGTCGGCCGCTCCCAGGCCGGCGTCGCCCGACCCCAACCGGTTGATGATGTAGAAGCGCGCCTCCGATGGCCGGTAGATCGACACCGTGTCACAGCCGTCCCCGTTGAAGTCCCCCGCCAACGGGACGTCGCCGGGGTTGCCGAAGAAGAACTTGATGTCGGCGATCCCCTGGGTGTTGGAGTTCCGGAGGTACACGTAGCCGTCGGATTGGCGGTACAGACCGGGGGTGTCCACCCCGTCACAGTTCCAATCCCCCATGAACGGAACATCCCCCGGATTCCCGAAATAGAAGGAGTTCACCGTTCCGGTGACGGTCCTCAGCCGGAAGATGCCGGAGCTGCGCTCGTGCATCGCCACCTGGTCGCCGCTGTTGAGAATCCACGGCGGGGCCGCCGCGGTGTAGGCGACGTCGAAGTACCGGGACCGGAGCCCGAAGGCGGTCGTGACCTGGCCCCCGGTGCGAGTCGCGGTCTGGGGATTGCTGCCCACATAGCCGGTGAACCGGACGGTGCGGGCCGTTCCCGAGACGCTGCGCTCGACCACCGAGATCGAGGTCACCCAGTCCCACCCCAGCCAGGATGCCACCGTTCCGGCGGTCGAGCGGCTCGTCCACGATGCATTGGGGTTGATCTTCGGGTCGAGCGACCATAGATCGGGTACCGAGCGCAGGTAGGGGAGCGGGCTGCTTCCCCAGGCGTCCTCGTTGGTGTCGGTGGCGCCGCCCGTCGACGACGAGTAGAAGGTGGAGATCACCTTGCCGCCGTAGGTGACGACGGTGCCGTCGGTGGAGCGGGCTGCGTCGGACCAGGCCTTCGTGGTCTCCCGGTTGTACCCGGCGTACACCTGAGAGGCCGAGGTCGAGAGGAGGTGGCACCAGCACGAGTCCTTCACCGAGGTAGAGAACCCGGAGGCGTTGCCCCTGCCTATGGCCTGTCCCGCGGCGTAGCTACGGGCGGCGATCGCCTGGGCCCTGAGCGACTCGACCGGCCAGGAGGCGGGGACCTCTTCGATGCCGGCGGTGTAGTCGTCGAGACCGACCTGGAGTACCACGTGGAAGCGGGAGCCGTCCGACGGCTTGGGCCGGAGTCGCAACGTCCCATGGGCGAATACCCCGCGAGAGCCCTTGTCCGGTACGACCAGTCGCGCAGCGGTCGACAGCCCGCGCACGCTGGCGGCACAAGACCCGGCGGCGGGCATGCCGGTGATCGTGCAGTTGCCGGCGCCGACGGCGGTCACCGTGGCGATCGCCTGGTCGAGGATCAGCGTCTGGAGGAAGCAGTTCTCCCCGCTCCCGTCCTTGGGCCAGAGCAGGCCGCGCGTATACGGGCCGACGATGCCGTCGACGGGGGAGACTCCCTGCGCCGTCTGGAAGGCTCGCACGGCGGCGTCCGTGTCCGCATCGAAGATCTCGTCGGGCGCACCGGCGAAGAACCCGAGGTCGAGGAGTCGCTGCTCGAGCACCCTCACGTAGGGCGAGGGCTCCATCCCCAGTCGGAACGAGGGGATGCTCGCCGGCTCGTTCTGGCACACCGTGAGCGGGCCACCCACCGCCTGGAGGGTGGTGAGGGTGCGGTTCTGGAGGAGGTTCACCCACAGGGGCTCAGGTTCGGTGACCAGCCAATGGCCTGACCCGAGGGCGTTCCGCACAGGGGCCAAGGTGGAGCCGGTGTAGTAGTGACCGAGGATCTCGGCGGCCGACCGGCCCTCGGCGGCCATCCCCCGCGCCCCGTACTGGCTCATGCCGACGCCGTGACCCCATCCCGACCCCGTGAAGGTGACGGGATCGGCCGGGTCGGCCGTCGCCGGCATCGCCGGCGCCATCGCGACGATGGCGGTGAGGGTGAGGGCGATGATCCGCGATCTGGTAGCCATGTGGTCCCCGCTCGTGCTCCTACCGTACCCCTCTCCGGGTACAAGGTCTGATTCGGCAGCCGCCCCCGGCATCTGAAGCGGGAAGGCGGATGCGGTCGATCGGTCCCCGAATCATATGGGTTGACCCGGACGGAGCCCGGGATCGAGCCTCCGTTCGATACGATCGATTTCATCGAGAGCGAACCTACGGATCGCTTCCTACCGAGATCGCTTCGGTCGATCGGGCTCATCGTCGCCATGGCGTATCTTCTCAGGCTGGTCTGGTTGTTCTATGCCCAGACCGTCCCGGTCTCGGACTTCAACGACTACCGGACCCTGGCGGCAGATCTGCTCGACCACCGCCAGTTCGGCTATCCCGAGCGGACCTCGTTCTTCCTGCCGATGCATCCGGTCCTTCTCTCGATGCTCATGCTCGTCAGTCGCAGTGACCTGTGGTTGAGTCACGGGACCGTCCTGCTCTCCACTGCATCCGTGGCTCTCGTCTACATCCTCGGACGCGAGGTGTTCTCGGAGGATCGGCCGGCACTGTTGGCGGCCTCGCTGGTTGCGTTCCTACCTCTGTTCGTTCTCTTCAGCCCAGTGCTTGCCACCGAGCACCTGTTCCTCGTCTTGATGCTGCTCGGCTTGATCGGCGTCTTGAAAGCCAAGAGTTGGCGGGGCATGGTCTTGAGCGGGGTGGCAATCGGCCTCGCCGCCCTGACTCGGGGTGAGGCGGTGTTCTACATCCCTGCCATCGCCGTGGTGATCTGGTTCGATCGCCTGCGTGACCGGGTTGTGCCACGCCAGCGTCTCCTCCTCATCGTGTGCTTCTTCGGTGCTTTCGTCGGCACCCTCGTGCCGTGGACGCTGCGAAATGCGACGGTGATCGCACCGGACGCAGGTCTGTCGGCGAGCGCGGGCGTCAACTTCTACTTCGCCCACAACTCGTCCGGCATCTACGGCTACTTTCCCGAAGGGAGCCCCCTCGATGGTCTGCCGGCGGCCGAGGCCAGCAGGCTCGGCTGGTCGCTGGCATTTGCCTATCTCCAGGAGAACCCGCTTCGGCTCTTCTCGGACGTTCGTGTCGGGATACGGGAGTTGTTCAAGCCACCCGACTACGCCCTCTTCTGGAGTACACAGCAGGTCGAGTATCGAGGGGATCCCAACTTTCGGCAGAAGCCGCTCCGATTCCTGGGCATCCTCGGGGAGCTGAACCGGGTCACCGCAGCCATGCTCGTGACACTCGCGGTCGCTTCGCTGCTGGCGGCGAGGTGGTGGCCGGGTCGACTCTGGACGGTAGTGCTCGGACCGGTGGTGTCGGTCATCGTGCTCCGCACCGTCATCTACTGGGCAAAGCCCAGATACCGGTTCTTCATGGATGTGATACTCACCCTGCTGGCGGGGGTGACGATCCATCTCCTGCTCTCCGTCCGCCGACCTGGAGAGGAGGCCGGCAGGCCGGCGGAGGTCACCTCCCCGTGACGGCGGCAGAGCCGCCTGGACTGACCTCTAGTCCACCGCCTCGAGGCGGTCGCGGATCTTCTCGCCGATCGCCAGCGAGGCGGTGGCCGCCGGAGACGGGGCGTTGAGGACGTGGAGAATCCGGCCTCCGAGTTCGAAGGCGAAGTCGTCGACGAGATTCCCATCCGGGTCGACCGCCTGTGCGCGCACCCCGCTCCCGGCAGGTAGCAGCCAGTCGTCCTGGAGTCCGGGGACGAAACGTCGCAGTTCCGAGGCGAAGGCGTGCCGGCTGGCCGACCTCCTCACCTCGGACAGGCCGATGCGCCAGTACTTCTGGGCGAGCTTCCAGGTCCCGGGGAACCCGAGGGTGTCGGCCAGGTCGGCGAAGCTCAGATCGACGAACCGGTAGCCCTCCCGGCTCGTGGCGAGGACGGCATTGGGCCCGGCCTCCAACCCGCCTCCCAGCGTCGGGGTGAGGTGTACGCCGAGGAACGGGAACCGGGGATCGGGTACCGGGTAGATGGGCCGCGTCACCACATCCCCGTACACGACCCGGTAGTAGATCCCCCGGAACGGGACGATCCGGAGCGGGGAATCGGCCCCGGCCATCGAGGCGATGCGGTCGGCGTGGAGACCGGCGCAGGCCACGGCGCGGTCGGCTACCACCGTCCTCCCGTCGTGGGCCCGGATCTCCACCCGGCCGCCCTGATCGATGCCGGCGACCTCGAAGGACGTGAGCACGGTTCCACCAGCTGCCACGATCTCGTCGAGCAACACCGCCGCCACCCGGCGGAAGTCGACGAGGCCCGTCTCTGGGACGAGGAGGCCCGCCCGGACCTCGACCGCCGGCTCGAGGGCACGGATCTGGGCGGCGTCGAGCATCTCGAGGCCCTGCAAACCGTTGAGGCGACCCCGCTCGGCGAGCGCCGCCAGCTTCGGGTCCTCGGAGGGGTCGGTGGTGGCGATGATCTTGCCGGTGCGGACCTGGGGGATGCCGCGGTCGTGGCAGAAGGCCTCGAGCATCCCCTTGCCTCGCCGGCACAACACCGCTTTCTCGCTCCCCGGCCGGTAGTAGATACCCGAGTGGATCACGCCGGAGTTACGTCCGGTTTGGTGGAGGGCGGGGGCCTGCTCCTTCTCGACCACCACCACCCGGTGGGTTTCCCGGAGGTGCCAGGCCGTGGCCAGTCCGACGATGCCGGCTCCGATGACGACGACGTCCGCCTCGACTCGCGTTGACACGTTGACCTCGCTGATCGACCGCCGGCCCAGCGTACCGGCGCACGACTCGACGTCATCCGGGACCTTCGGCCCGCCTCAGACCCCCCGTCGCCTCAGCAGCCATCGCCGGTGCTCCTCCCGGAGCCCGGCGGGGAGACGCCCCAGGAGGTGATCCGGCAGGATCGGGACGCGTAGGGGGACGACCACGTGGTCGGCGAGCGAGCGGGCCAGACCAACCCGCCCGAGGGCCGTGAGGTAGAGCGGGCGCGGAATCCGGCGCCCGGCGTTGGCGGCGGCGATCAGCCGGAGCAGATCCGCCACCGCCCCGGGCCCGATCGCCGCCACCCAGAAGCGGCGGACGTAGGGGTCGTCGTGAGGGACGCCGTCGAGGGGGCCACCGACCAGCACCACCCCGACCTGCGGCCGCCGCCAGATCGTGGGTCGGACGACGGCAGTTCCCGAGGTTGGCGCGGCGTGTGATGCGGTGGGAGGACGAGCATCCTCGCCAGCGGGAACTGCCGTCGTCATACCCCGACATCTATCAACAAACGCCATCACACGTCAAGAGAGGTCGAAGGCCTTTGTTTCGCGACTCAGGAGCCGACGAGGGCGGTGATGACCGCGCCGTACTGGACCACGGCACCGGCGGGCGGATTGGTCCCGATCACCCTGCCGCGCTGGGCAGGGTCGAGCACGTCGACGTTCTCCCGCCTCAGCGTGACGTTGACCCCGGTCTCCTCTTCGAACAACCTGATCGCCTCGACCGCCTGCTCGAAGGTGAGACCGGCCAGGCCGGGGAGGGCGGCGCTTGGCGTCTCTCCCGTCGAGACCGAGATGACGATGGCCGCGCCCTGGTTGACGGTGGTACCGATCTCGAGGCTCTGGGCCACCACGGTGCCGACCGGTTCGAGCGATGCGACCTCCTGGATGGTGACGGAGAGCTTGGCCAGGCGCAGCGTGGTCTCGGCGGTGGCGACATCGAGGCCGACGACGCTCGGGACGATCGTGGTCGGGGTTTTGAAGTACTCGGCGGTTCCGGGCGGGTCCTCGGGGAACTCGGCCACCGGGACGTTCGCCAGCATCCGCTGCATGAAGTCGGCCCAGATCGGGGCGGGGACGGTTCCGCCGAAGACCCGCGAGTACCGCTGCCCGTTGATGACCACGTCCCGTAGCGGCAGCTGGTCGGCCTCGTAGCCCACCCACACCGCCGTCGAGTACTGGGGAACGAACCCGACGAACCAGGCGTCCCGGTACTCCTGATGGGTGCCGGTCTTCCCGCCCTGGGGACGGCCGATGTCGGCCCTCGGGGCGGTGCCGGCGCTGGTGGGCACCCGGGTCAGGGGCCGGCGGATCGAGGCGAAGATGGCGGGGTCGCCGACCTGGGTGTGGCGGACCTCACGCTCATAGATGACGTTGCCGTCGGCGTCGAGGATCCGGGAGATCAGGTACGGCTCGGCATGGAGGCCGTTGGTGGCGAAGTTGGAGTAGGCCGACGCCATCTCCAGCGGCGACACCGAGCCCGAGCCAAGCACCAGCGAGTACACCTCGGGCAGGTCGGACTTGATGCCCATGCGGTGGGCGACCTCCACGATCTTCTGGGGCCCCACCTCCACCGACACCTGGGCGTAGACGGTGTTGACCGAGGCGGTGGTTGCCCGCTCGAGCGTCATGACGCCGCCGCTGCCGCCGGCGTTGTTCACACGCCAGACGTTGCCGAGCGGTGAGCACGGGTACTGGCATTGGATCTCGATCGGGCTCGAGCCGTCGTAGTACGAACCGAGCGTGATGCCGTTCTCGAGGGCGGCGACGGTGCCGAAGGGTTTGAAGGCCGATCCCGGGTTGCGCTTGCCCTGGACGGCCAGGTCGAACTGAGTGAACTCGAACGGGAGGGCGCTGGCCATCACCTTGATGGCGCCGGTGGCGTTGTCCACGCTGGCGATGGCTCCGGTGGGGGCGCACGAGTGGTTGTCGGCGTAGTTCTGGATCTTTTCCTCGGTGTCGAGGCGGAGCTGATCGGCCAGCGCCCGGCACAACTCGAGGTTCTCCGCCGGGGCGGGGAGCGGCAGCCAGGTGCGCAGCACCTCGTCGGCGGCATTCTGGAGGGCGAGGTCGAGGGTGGTCTCGATCCGGAGGCCGCCGCCGCCGTAGCAGGTCACGTCGTCGGCCGGGCATCCGAAGATCGCCTTCTTGCGGGCCTCGTTGTTCGAGCCCAGGAAGGCGAACTCGGGGTCGTTGAGCAGCTGGCGCCGGACCTGGGCGACCACATGCTCGCTCTGGGTGAATCGCTTCTGGTGATCGATCACCTGCACCCGCCGCGCCTTGGCGATCGAGGCCTCCAGCTCGGTGGCCCAGCCCTGGTCCACCATGATGTCGATGACGGCGTCGCGCCGGTCGGCCACGAGGTCGGGACGCTTGCGGGGGTCGTAGAGCGAGGGGTTGCGGATGAGCACCGAAAGCGTGGTGGCCTGCTCGAGGGTCAGCTCGGAGAGCTCGACCCCGTAGAACTCCTCGGCGGCGGTCTTCACGCCGTACGCCCCCGACCCGAAGTACACCGAGTTGAGATAGAACTCGAGGATCTGGTCCTTCGGGTAGCGCCGTTCGAGCTCCGCCGAGACGAAGGCCTCCTCGATCTTGCGCCGGATCGAGATCTCGTCGCCGACGAAGTTCTTCTTGACGAGCTGCTGGGTGATGGTCGACCCGCCCCGCTGGGTGTCGTACACGATGTTGTCGAGCGCGGCGGAGGCGATCGCCCGGAAGTCGATGCCCTCGTGCTCGTAGAACTCGCGGTCCTCGGCGGCCAGGATGGCCTGCTGGACCACCTCGGGGATCTGGTCGATCGGCACCGGCTCGGAGTTGCGCCCGTCGTGCAGCTCGGCGAGCAGTTCCCCGCCGGTGGCGTAGATCCGAGAGACCTGCGAGAGATCGGGAAGGGCGAGCTCCATCGACTCCACGTCCGGGATGTACTCGTCCTGGAGGTCCTCGAACGTGCCGTAGGCGGCGTTGGCCCCCATGAAGGCGAACAGACCGATCCAGCTCGCACCCAGCATGGCGATGATGAGCAGCCCGGCGATCGCCGGGAACCAGCGGTCGCGGCGTTCGAGGGTTTCGATGCGATGAAGGGGGGACCTGGGCGCCATGTGCGTCTCTCCGACGTCGGGAGCCCCGCGGGGAGTTCCCGGTACGATGCCGTGGCACTCCAGAGGATACCGGCACGATGGAGAAAACCGAACGCACGACGTCGAGCGGCATTCCCGTCGACGTGGTCTACGACCGTCCGGCCGACCCCGAACGGATCGGAGCGCCGGGTGAGTACCCCTTCACTCGCGGCCCCCATCCGACCATGTACCGGGGCCGCCCGTGGACGATGCGCCAGTACGCCGGGTTCGGCAGCGCTGAGCAGACCAATGCCCGGTTCAAGGCGTTGCTGGCGGCCGGCCAGACCGGGCTGTCGGTCGCCTTCGACCTCCCCACCCAGATGGGACTCGACTCCGACGCCCCCTTGGCGACGGGCGAGGTCGGCAAGGTGGGGGTGGCCATCGACTCGCTCGACGACATGCGCCGGCTGTTCGCCGGGATCCCCCTGGCCGAGGTCTCCACCTCGATGACGATCAACGCCACCGCCCCGCTGCTGCTGTTGCTCTACCAGCTCGTGGCCGAGGAGCAGGGTGCCACCCCCGACCGGATCCGGGGCACGGTGCAGAACGACATCCTCAAGGAGTACGTGGCCCGGGGCACGTACATCTATCCGCCGCGACCGTCGATGCGGATCGTGACCGACCTCTTCGCGTACGCGGAATCCGAGCTCCCGGCGTGGAACACCATCTCCATCTCCGGGTACCACATTCGGGAGGCGGGCTCCACCGCCGCCCAGGAGCTGGCCTTCACGATCGCCAACGGGATCGCCTACGTGCGGGCGGCGGTCGACGCCGGGCTCGACGTGGACGATTTCGCTCCCCGCCTGTCGTTCTTCTGGAACGGCCACAACCAGCTGTTCGAGGAGGTGGCCAAGTTCCGGGCGGCCCGCCGGATCTGGGCCCGGACGATGCGCGAGGGGTTCGGGGCGGCCGACCCCCGGTCGTGGGCGATGCGATTCCACACCCAGACCGCCGGCTCGACCCTCACCGCCCAGCAGCCGCTGAACAACGTGGTGAGGACCACGGTGCAGGCGCTGGCCGCAGTCCTGGGCGGCGCCCAGTCGCTTCACACCAACTCCTATGACGAGGCGCTCGGCCTCCCGACCGAGGCGGCGGCCACCCTCGCCCTCCGTACCCAGCAGATCCTGGCCTTCGAGTCGGGCCTCACCGACACCGTCGATCCGCTCGCCGGCTCGTTCTTCGTCGAGGCCCTGACCGACGCGGTCGAGGCCAAGGCAGTCGAACTGCTCGACCTCGTCGAAGAGATGGGCGGGGCGGTGGCCGCCATCGAGGCCGGCTGGATGCAGGGCCAGATCGAGGAGGCGGCCTACGTAGAAGCCCGCCACCAGGAGTCGGGCGAGTCGGTCGTGGTCGGCGTCAACCGCTTCGTCGACGAGGCGCACACCGAGGTGCCGGTGATGACCGTCGACCCCGGTCTGGAGGCCGACCAGCGCGCCCGCCTCACCGCCTGGCGGGAGGCTCGGGACGGGGAGGCGGTGGCGGCCGGGCTCGACGCCGTCGAGCAGGCCGCCCGGGGCGACGACAACCTGCTCTACCCGATGCGGCGGGCCCTGGCCGCAGGCGCCACCGTCGGAGAGGTCTCCGACGCCCTCCGCCGGGTGTTCGGCGTTCACCGCCCCGGCTAAGAGCCAACCCAGGGTTGGGGAACACACAAATCGTGTTCACCGGCCCACGGTTCGAGGGTCGGCCTCGCCACCTCGGCCAGAGTGGTGACGCAACCGTCTGGCACCGGCGCCTCCGATACCGTAGGGTGACGTCGAGTACCAAGGGAGCGACGAACGTGGCGGGAGACGACTACCCCCCGATCCTCGATGCGGCACAGGTGGCGGAATTGCTCGGGATGAACGTGCAGATGGTGCGGCGATACGCGCGGGAGGGCCGCCTCCCCGCCTACAAGCTGCCGGGCTCGCGGACCTTCAAGTTCCTCCGGGACGAGGTCATCGAATTCCTGCGCGCCCACCCGGCGGTCCCGCAGGAAGATGAGGACCTCATTGCCGCCGAGGAGTTCGCTGCCGGATCACCATGACGACGGCGTCCAGAGGCACGTAGACTTCCCGCTCCAACGCCTCGACCACCACCAGGTGGTCGCTCGCCACGATCTCGACCCGACCACGCACCGACGAGCCGGTGGCGGGCATCCACAGCTCGACGGGTTCGCCGGTCTGCTCGAACTCCCGCAGGCGCGCCAGCCAGGTTCGCGATCCTCCCGCCTGTTCGCCACCGCCGGCCGGACTGCGGTCGGCGCGCAGCACCACCCGGTCGAGTCGGACGTCGACCTCGAGGGCATCGGACACGAGGGTCACGTAATCGGTGCCGGCGCCCTCGACCCGACCCGAGGCGATGCGATCACCCGCCACGACGGTGGCGGAGTCACCCCGGTGGAGGAGCTCGGCGCCCAGGTCGGCGAGCGTTCGGCGGCGCAGCCGGTACCGGTGCGTCTCCGTCTCGGTCTGCTCGGCCTCCTCGCGCCACTCCCGCCCTGCGCCGGTGCGCAGCTCGCGGGCGAGATCGTCGAAGGGGTCGGACGGCGGGATCTCGTTCACAGCGCGAAACCTCAGGCTCGGTATTGGCCCCGTCGGGATCGGAGCCGGCGTAGCGTCGCCAAACTAGACGAGTGGGGACCTCGATGGTGAAGAGCCTCGAGGCGGTCGACACGGCAGCCGCCCCGGCCGGGTGGGAGCGGCAACGGCGGGCGAGGGTGAGCGGGGGCCACCTGTTGATGGCCGCCGCCGGCATCCTGGCACTCGTCGCCAATCTCGCCGTGCTGCGGGGTCGTGACGAGCGGGTTCCGATCCTCGTGGCGGCGGGTGACATCCCGGTGGGATCGGTGCTCGGTGCTGCCGATTTCCGCGCCGAGGAGATCGCCGCCGATCCCGGCGTGCTGGCCGCGCTGCTCCCGGCGAGCGCTGCCCAAGAGACCGAGGGGATGATCACCACTCGCCCGATCGGTGCCGGCTCGCCGCTCTCCCCGAGAGACCTCCGTCCGGCGGCGGCGAGCTCGGAGCGTCGGGCGATGGCGATCCCGGTCGAACCGGAGCGGGCAGTCGGGGGCGCGATCGCGATCGGCGATCGGGTGGACATCGTCGGGGTTCGCGACGGCGTCGCCGGGTTCGTGCTGACGGGGGCGGAGGTGATCGACGTCTCGGCCAGGGACACTGCGGCCCTGGGCCCCGTCACCGGCTTCTACATCGTGGTCGCGGTCGACGCCGACGAGGCCCTCCGGCTCGCCCTGGCGCTCGCCGAGGGGCGGATCGACGTCGTCCGGTCGACCGGAGCGCCTCCGGTGGCGGTCGTCGGAGAGCCATGACCGGGCCCGCGCTCGCCTTCGCCGCCTCGCCTCGCGACTGGCCCGAGAGTCTGCACCGGTTCCTCGTGGACCACGGGGGTGCCCGAGTCCGGGTCCACGTATTGCGGGCCGAGGAGGCCGTCGACGAGCAGTACGACGTCCTCGTCATCGACGACGTCTGCTCGTTCCTCACCCCCCATCTCGTGCACCGGGTGAGGGCCGCCGGCCGGTCGCTACTCGGCGTCTACGACCCGACCGAGTTCCCCGAGGGCAAGGACCGGCTGCTCGAGTGCGGGATTCCCGACGTGATCGAGGCTCAAGCCCCACCCGAGGAGATCCTCGAGATGTTGCGTCGATCGGTCGTGGACTCGGGTCATCCGGTGCCGCCGGACGAGGCCCTCCTGCCGGGCCCGCTCCCCGCCACGATCGTGGTGGGTGCGCCCCCGGGTGGTGCGGGCGCCACCGAGGTCGCCGTCGCCCTCGCCGTGCGCCTCGGTCGCCGCTTCGGTGGCTGCAGCCTCGTCGACGCCGACGACTCGGCGCCATCGGTGGCGCAACGGCTGGGCCTCCCGCTTCATCCCAATCTCGTGGCGGCGATCGACGCGGTCCATCACGTGCCAGGCGGCGTGGGGCGATGGCTCGTCCCACTGGAGGGCATTCCCGTCGGGGTCGTACCCGGGGTGCCCGGCGGGGCCAACGGGACGCAGCTCCAGCGGGGCGAGGTCGAGGCCGTGCTGGATCGGCTTCGGTCGAGGCGTCGCCCCGTCGTGGTCGACGGCGGGGGTGGTGTTGGGCTGCCTCGTCCCTCCGGCCTGGCGGCGGCGACGCTCGCCTCGGCGGCGGCTGTCGTGGCGGTGTGTGCACCCACCCCGGTGGGGGTGGCGCGCTTGTTGGACTGGTCGGCGACGATGCAGATGCGGGGACCGAACCTGCCCGTGCACGTCCTGGTCAACCGGGCTCCGACCTCCCGCTACCGGCGAACCGAGCTCGCGAGGGAAATCCTGCGGACCCTTCGTCCGGTGGGACTGTGGTTCGCGCCGGACGATCGGGCGGTCGCCGTCGCCGCCTGGAACGGGGTGCCGGTGGGGTCGGGTGGTTTTCGTCGGGCCTGCGACCGGCTCGCCGACTCCGTGGTGGGGATGGTGCCGGCCACATGAACGACCATCGCCACGCCTACGACAGCATCCGCCATCGGGCGCTTGCCCTCGTCGAGGAACGGCGAGTCGACCCGGCCAGCGAACGCGACCAGGCCCGATCGCTCGTCGGGGCCGCCGTCGAGGAGTACCAACGCGAGGCCCACCTCGGCCGGGAACGGGCTCTCCACGACCCCGAGCGGATGGTCGACCGGGTCTTGCGCTCGCTGGCCGAGTACGGCCCGCTGACCGCTCTGCTCGAGCGGTCCGACATCGAAGAGGTGTTCATCGAGGGGTCGCGCGTCACCTTCCTCGAGGCTGGTGGGCGGCTGCGCGTGCTGGACGAGCCGACCAGCGAATCCGAGAACCGCCAGGTGATCGACCGGTTGCTGGCGGCGACCAACCGTCGGCTCGACGCCTCGAATCCGATCGTCCAGGCGCGGGTTCTGGACGGGACCGCCCGTCTCACGGGCGTGATCCGGCCGGTCGCCGATCACCTGTCCGTGACGATCCGCCGGTATGCGCTCCGCAGGGAAACCCTCGATTCGCTCGTGGACCTGGAGTCGCTGACGCCGTCTGCCGCCTCGTTCCTGCGGGCGGCGGTCGTGGCCGGGGCGAGCATCCTCGTGTCGGGCCCGCCGGGCGCGGGCAAGACCTCCATGCTCTCGGCCCTGCTCAACGCGGTGCCGGCGACGCGGTGTGTGCGCTGCTGCGAGGAGGTTCGAGAGCTCCACGTTCCCCTGTTGCAGGGTTCGTTCTACGAGACCCGGCCACCCTCGCTCGAGGGCACCGGCGAGATCGATCTCCGGACACTCGTCAAGGTCGTTTTGGCGATGCGCCCCGATCTGATCGTCGTCGGCGAGGTGAGAGGCTCCGAGGCCTTCGAGCTGACGAGGGCAGTCAACGCCGGGTGTGGATTTGCCTGCACGGTCCACGCCAACTCGGCCCGTGATGCCCTCGAGGCCCTTGTCAATGCCGCGCTGATGGCAGGGGAGAACGTGCCCGAGCAGGTGGTGCGGAAGGTGTTCGCCGCCTCGATCGACCTCGTCGTGCACCTCGACAGGGACGCGTCGGGGGAAGGCCCACCGCGGCGCCGGGTGATGGAGGTTCTTGCGGTGGCGCCGAGTCTCCACGACGACTTCACCACCCAACCGGTGTTCGCCCGCAGCCACCTGGGGGCGGCGCTGACCTGGGTGGGGGCACTGCCGCCCGAGGGCCTGACGTCGAGGATGGAGCGTGCCGCCGGCATGGGTCTGGCGGAGATCTGCGACGGGCGGGGCAGCCCGTGGTGAGTCTCGTCGTCGCCGGCCTCACCGGGTTCACGGTGGCGCTGGGCGTGGGGTTCCTCATCGGGGTGCTGCCGGCGGTACGGCGCCAGGGACGGCCCCGGGAGCGACGGCGACGGCAGTGGCTGGTCGAAGCCGGCCTCGACGAGGGAAGCCCTGTCCGCTTCTGGGCCGTGTCGGTGGGGGCGGGCCTGGGGGCTCTGATCCTGTTGTACGCCCTGTCGGGGCTGTGGGTGGTGGCGATTCCCCCGGCGCTCCTCGTGGCGCTGCTGCCGCGTGCCTACTTCGGGCGGATCCGGGAACGCCGTCAGGCGGAGGTGCGCGAGTCCTGGCCGGACGGCGTCCGGGACGTGCTCGCCTCGATCGCCTCCGGCCTGTCCCTCCAACGAGCGCTGGAGGAGCTCGCTCGTACCGGCCCTGCTCCGCTCCGACGTGTGTTCGCCGACTTCCCCTTCCTGGCCCGGACCCTGGGCGTGCCGGTCGCACTCCGATCGATCGGCGAGCGGATGGCCGACCCGACGACCGACAGGGTGGTGGAGGTCCTCGTGCTCGCCCACGAGCACGGAGGCACCGTGGTGCCCGAGATCCTGCGCGATCTGGCCGACGCCACGACTCGCGACATTTGGGCGTTGGAGGAGATCCGCACCCAGGCGCTCGAGCATCGAATCAACGCCCGCATCGTCTTCGTGCTCCCGTGGATCGTCCTGGCTGCGATGACCGCCCGGACCGGGGCATTTCGGGACTTCTATGCATCGGAGGCGGGGTGGGTGGTGGTGGCGCTCGGGGCGGCCATGAGCGTGACGGGGATGGTGGCGGTGGCCCGCCTCGGGCGAGATCCGGTCGAGCCGCGCGTGTTGGGGATGCGGGAGCACGCCGGATGACTGCCGAGCCGGGTCCCCTGCTTGCGGCTCTGGCCTCCGGGGTCTTCGCCGCCTGCTTCGCCTCACTGCTCGTCCCGCCCACCCGCCGGCTGGCGGGGAGGGTTCGGCCGTACGCGGTCCCGGCACGCGTCTCTCTCGGCTTGCCGCCCGACCTCGACCGACCGGCGGTGCGTGGACGGGGAACGGTGGCACAGGTCTTCGGCCCGATCGTGGAGGGTGCCGCCGGTTGGCTGGGCGGGCTGGTCGATCGGCGCAGCCCCGAGGTGCTGGCGCTCCGCCTTCGACAGGCGGGTTGGTATCCCGGCGTGGGAGACGAAGGGCGGATGTCCGCCTACCGGCTCTCCCAGCTCCGGACCGCGGCGACCTGGACGGCGGTCGGAGCCACCCTGGGGGTGGCGCTCGACCAGGGAGCACTGCGGGCGCTCGTCGTGACAGCCCTCGCCTTCGTGGTGGGCGCCTCACGGCAGCGGGGGAGGCTCGACCGGGCGGTGGAGGAGCGGCGGCGGAGGCTGCGGCTCGAGCTCTACACGATCGATCAGCTCCTGGCGGTGCGGATCCGGTCGGGCGGTGGTGTGGTGCACGCCGTCCAGGAGTTGGCGAGGCAGACCCGCGGGGCCGTGACCGAGGAGCTCGAGGAGGCCCTCCGACTCCACCGAGCCGGCATGGCGGCGGCCACCGCCCTGAGGCGAATCGCCGATCAGACGCCCGAACCGGCCTGCGCCCGCACCTACGCCCTCCTTGCGTCGTCGGAGGAGCGTGGGGCCGACTTGGCGGCGGGGTTGCTGGCGCTGGCCGAGGACCTGCGGGAGACCCGTCGGGAGGAGGTGCGCCGGGCGGCCACCAGGCGCCGGGCGGCGATGCTGGTGCCGACGATCGCGGTGCTGGCCCCGGTCATGTTGCTCTTCGTGGCGGCACCGTTGCCGTCGCTCGTGCTGGGTTGGCGATAGAGAGAGGAGAGGGCATGTGGAAGGGCTGGGACCCATCGGTGTTCCTGCGGCGTTTGTGTGCGGGCGTCCGGTCGCTCCACGCAGACGAACGAGGGCTCAACACTGCCGAGCTGTTGGGGAACGCGGCGCTGGCCATCGTGGCCCTGGTCGCCATCTGGGCGGCGCTCCAGGCATTGGGCCTCGATATCGTCGTGTGGATCCGGGCGCAGCTGCTGGGAGGCTGATCCGGTCCGAGGGAGGGCTGGCAACGGTCCAGTACACCGCGGCGGCCGGGATGGCCCTCGTCGTGTTCGTGCTGATGGCCAACCTGCTGGTCGTTCAGTACGGGCGAGGGGTCGTGAGGGCAGCGCTCGACGAGGGTTCGAGGGCGGGTGCGGCGGCCGGCACCGAGGTGTGCCTGGCACGGGCGGCCGAGGTGCTCGGCCAGCTCCTGGCCGGCCCGGCGGGGTCCGGGATCACCGTCCGCTGTGCCGACGACGGCTCGGTCGTGCGGGCGACGGCGGAGGGCACTCTGCCGGGCTGGCTGCCCGGGATCCCGGACTTCGAGGTGAGTATGGAGGCTCTCGCCGCCCGGGAGCCCGAATGAGCCGGCAGCGCGGATCGATCCCGGTCGAGCTGGCGGCCGCCGTCGGCCTGCTGCTGATCCCGACTGCACTCCTCGTCCTCTCGTTCGGGCCGTGGCTCGAGCGCCGGACGCTGGTTCGGACCGCGGCTGCAGAGGCAGCCCGGCTCGAGGTCGTCTCCGACGGCGACGAGGAAGCCGTCGCCCGGCTGGTGGCGGCGTGGGCAGGGCGGAACGGGCTCGACGCCGGAGGTCTCCAGCTGGCGCTGTGCGGCGGTGCAGCGACACCGGCCGACCGGCCGCTCCTCTCCACCTGCCTCCCGCTCCGCCGTGGCGAGATCGTCGCCGTCGAGGTCCGGACGGTCGTGCCGCTCGTGCGCACCCCGTTCGGTGACGTCGGCGGGGTCACCGTCACGGCCACGGCGATCGAGATGGTCGACCGGCATCGGAGCCTGCCGTGACCAGTGAGCGGGGGTCCGTGACCCTGTGGGTGCTGGGCCTGTGCATCGCCGTGCTGATGCTGGGGGGCATCTCCCTCGACCTGTGGCGGGGCCTGGCCGTTCGCCGCGAGATCGCCGCGGTGGCGGACGCGGCGGCGGTGGCTGCGGCCTCGGGCATCGACGAGGGGGCCTGGCGGACCACCGGTCTACTGCGGCTCGACCAGGCAAAGGCCGCCGGGGAGGCCCTCCGGGTCGCGGCCTCCCATCCGCTCTCCGGGTCGCTTGTCGGCCGGCCGGTGGTGTCGGTGGCGCCCGACGGCTCCTCGGTGTCGGTCACCGTCGAGGGATGGGTCGAATGGGGCCTGCTCCGGCTGGTCGCCCCGGGTGAGCCCGGTGCCACGGTGCGGGCGACCGGGGTGGCAGAGCCGCGCCTGTTGCGATGATCACCCGGGCCGTTGCGAGAGCCACTACCCGTTGGCCTCCGGATCACCATCGCGGCCGAACGACTCCGGAGACAGGAGATGATGGCGCTACAGACTCAGGCCATCATGGCCAGGCCCTCATCGAGTCGGTGGTCCGGGGGGTGGTCGTTGGTATCCTGCTTGCCAGCGTGGCCGTGACGCTCGGACTGTGGCTCACCGATGCCCACCTCGCCACCGCTTTTGGCACCGCCATCCTTCCGGCGTTCCTCGTCGGATCTTCTTCGGAGGTTTCGCGGGGATGGTCGCCGCCGAGCTCTGAAGGGAGCACGGAGTCGGTCATGGCCGTTTCCCCGGCGCTGCCGCGTTCCGGCCGGTACGATGGGGTCGGGTGAGATCGTGACGCCCTGCGTCGAATTCGGCTCCACGCCGGCACACACAACCGAGATCGCAGGCCCGTCGTTTTTCGTGCGGCCGCCCATCGAGATCCCCGACCACCTCGACCGTCGCATGGTGGCCGAGCGCCATTGGGCGCCTCCGGACGGCTCCTGATCCATCACCACGTCCGAACCCATCCACGATCAGGAGCGACATCATGAGTCTCCAGGGACCCGACACAGCCCAATGGTTCTCGCGCGCCAAACGCGTGCTCGTCAACGGCGTATCCAGCCAGTTCCGGTACTGGGGCGACGAGGACACCCTCGTCATCGACCACGGGGAGGGGGGCCACGTCGTCGACATGGACGGCAAGCGCTACATCGACTTCCAGTGCGGTTTCGGGCCGATCATCCTCGGACACGGGGACCCGCACGTCTCGGAGGCCGCGGCGGCCGCCGCCCGGGAGGCGACGAGCTTCGCCATGACCCAGCGGCGCGAGGTGGAGGCCGCCGAGAAGATCATGGAGGCCTTGTCGTGGGCCGACCACATGCGGTTCACGAACACCGGCACCGAGGCGACCATGCACGCCATCCGACTGGCCCGCGGGTGGACGTCGAACGACCTGGTCGTCAAGTTCGAGGGCGGGTACCACGGGGTGCACGATTACCTGCTCTACTCGGTGGCCGGGGTGCCGCCCCAGGCGCTCGGGTCCCGCCTCCGCCCGGTGCCGATCCAGGCCTCGTCGGGGATCCCCGACCAGATCCGCAACTACGTCAAGACCCTGCCCTTCAACGATGCCGAGGCGATCGAGGACTTCTTCGGTGACCACGGGCGGGATCTCGCTGCCGTCATCGTCGAGCCGATGGCGGGTAACGCCTTCGGGATCATGCCCGAGCCCGGGTTTCTCGAGACGCTGCGCCGGCTGTGCGACGAGTACCAGACCGTCCTCATCTTCGACGAGGTGAAGACCGGGTTCCGGGTCGCCCTCGGC
The DNA here is from genome assembly GCA_046484325.1 of Acidimicrobiia bacterium. Taxonomy (GTDB): domain Bacteria; phylum Actinomycetota; class Acidimicrobiia; order Spongiisociales; family ZC4RG35; genus JAWOJB01. Next base: position 18,902 of record JAWOJB010000070.1, read on the forward strand.
GGCGCCGCCGAGGAGTGGGGGGTGGTTCCCGACGTTGGGACCTACGCCAAGGCACTCGGCAACGGCTTCCCGGTCGCGGCCATCGCCATGCGCCAGGAGTTCACGGAGGCGTGGGAGTTGGGCGGCATCGCCCAGGCCGGCACCTACTCCGGCAACGGGGTGTCCGCTGCCGCCGCCAAGGCGGTGATCGAGCGGCTGGAGACGGGCGAGCCGATGGACCGCATCAAGCGGACC
>JAWOJB010000018.1:0-3031 GCA_046484325.1 Acidimicrobiia bacterium
CGCTCCTCGTCTTCGACAACTGCGAACACCTGACACCCGGCATCGGACGCATGATCGCGGGGTTGCTCGATGCCGGACCCGAGGTCAAGGTCCTCGCGACCAGCAGACGGCCGCTCGACGTGGCGGGTGAGCTCCGCTCATCGGTACCACCCATGAGCCTTCCGGTATTGGACGATCCCGACTACGTACCGGGGACCTCGGACGCGGAGCGACTGTTCCGGGCAAGAGTCGAGGACGCGACGTCTGTGTCCATATGGAGGAGCCCTGACGCCGCGGAGGACAGTGCCCGCATCTGTGTCCGGCTCGACGGCATCCCCCTTGCGATCGAGATGGCCGCGGCGCGCACGACGGTGCTGTCACCCGGCCAGATCTCAGCTCGTCTGGAAGAGGGCACCGAACTGCTCGTCTCCTCGGAGGTCGACCGTCATCCACGCCAACGCACCCTCGAGGCGACCATGGAGTGGAGTTACGCCCTCCTCGATGTCGACGAACGTGCCGTGCTCGAACGGGTCTCGGTGTTCGTATCCTCGTTCGACATCGACGCAGCCCAAGCCGTCGCGGGGTTCGAGCCCGTCAACCCGCACGATGTCCTCGGCGCCATCGCCGGGATCGTCTCCGCCTCGATGCTGGTCGCCGAGCGAACAACCGACACCATGCGCTATCGCATGCTTGCCACGACGCGAGAGTTCGCCCAACGGAAGCTGGAAGCGTCCGGGGTGGTGCATTCGGCCGAGCAGCGGCACGCCCACCACCACATCGGACTGGCGGCGACGGCCGGGGGGATGCGCTTCACGCCTTCGTTCACGGAAGCCATGGCACAACTCGAGGTGAGCCGGGATGACATCGTTGCAGCCCTCGAGTGGTCACTCGCACACGAGCCGTCCCGCACGATCGAAGCGGCAGCGGGCCTGAATGAGTTCTGGAGTCGCCGCGGCGACGTCGCCCTCGCCTACCGCTTCGGGCGAGCCATGCTCGACAACGCACCCGGCGCCTCGAACGAGCGGCGCGCAGAGGCACTGCTGTGTGCCTCGTTCGGCGCAGGTCTGAGTGGGGACTTCGAGCTCGCTGCCCGGGGACCCGCGGAGGCCATCGAGCTCGCCGCGGAGGCGGGGTGGCGCACCCGTCTGTGGGCACTCCACGCACGAGGACAGATCGGCACCATCCTCGGGGACATCGAGACCATCGAGGCGATGGGCCATGCCATCGTCGACCTGTGTGTCGAGGAGGACCTCGTCCTGCCGGTCGCCTACGGGGAATCCCTCATGGGTATCGCCGAGCTCTTCGCCGATCGCGACTACGGCGCCGCCGTCCGCCACCTCGATGCCGCGATCGAGGGCATGCGGGCACTTGGGGACCTCGAGGGGATGAAGATCTACGGCCTGGTGACGGCGATCTCAGCGGCCGCCCTCAAGGGTGACTACGACGCTGCCGAGCGGTACGCGGCCGAGGCAATATCGCTTCCAGGCCTCCCGTGGACCGCGTCGGCGTACATCATTCTCGGCGGGGACGCCCTCCACCCGAAGGGCGACCTCGACCGGGCCAGGCTCGTACTCGAGCGCGGAACCCGCATCGCGTACGAGACGTCGACGGAGATCTGGTTGCGAACGGGCTTCCTGTTCCTCGCGCGCGTCGCAGCCGAGGAGGGGCACTGGGAGCATGCCGCCCGCCTCTTCGGTGCCTGTCGACCGAACCTGCCCGCCTGGGGCCATGACCCTCGCTTGTGGGGTCTCGCCGACGAGGCCCGAACGGCGCTCGGCGAGGAGATCTACTGCCGGCTGCAGGCACAGGGCGAACACGCCTCTCCCGATGAGGTGATGGGCTGGATCGGTGGCGCTCCTTGATCGGTTCTGGATCGGTCGACTGCACCATGGGAGCAGAGATCAAGGAGGTACACATGCGCAGGAATGATCCTGATCGTCGCGTTCGTGCTCGCCACTGCGGGCTGTGGCAGTGACCACACGGCCAGCGACCAACCCCAGGAGGCGGCAGATGCAACGAATGTCACTGCAGATCCCGTGACGACCACGACGACGGCACCGTCTGCGGCCTGGCCTGCCGAGGGCGAGCCATGGGACCTGCTCTACATCTCTGACTCAGGGGGTTGGGGGGTCGCGGACCTGCTCGCCGAACAGGCCGCCGAGGCACTCGGCGTCGAGGTCCGGGTCTACGACCACGCGTCGGGCGGCCTTTCCGCCGTGACGGCCCTGGCCCGAATACGGGGCGACGCGTATCCGAACATTTCTGACTGGGTCCGCGAGTCCGAGATCATCGTCGTATACGGCAACCCTGAGGATTCGGGGGCAGACCTCGAGATCGGCACGTGCGTGTCAACGTCGATCATGGAACGCGAGCCTCCGGCTCCCCAGACCGCCGCTGGCTATCAACCCTACGAAAAGGTCCTCGATGAGCTGTACGCCGAGATCTGGAAGCTGCGCGAGGGCACGCCGACGGTGCTTCGGGCGATCGACCTGTACAACCCCGTGATCTCGGCGTGGAGGGAGGCCGGGATCGAACCGGAGTGCACAGAGCACTGGGAACTGTGGTCGAGCGTGATTCGCGAGGCCGCCGAGGCGAACGGCGCCGTCATGGTGTCGACGTACGACCTGTTCAACGGTCCCTCACACGACGAGGACCCCCGTGAGAAGGGCTACATCGGCTCCGACGGCGAGCACACCACCACCCAGGGCGCCGCCGCCATCGCCGCCGCCATCGCCGCCAAGGGCTTCGAGCCGACCACCCCACCCGGCGACTGACGGTCTCACCCGTTCTTGCGTAACTCACGTCCTCCCTCGGGGCGTCAGTTACGCAAGAAGGGGGAGGTGGCTGCTGGTACTGTCGGTCGCAAGCGGAAGGAGGTGAGATGGGGAAACGATACGAACGGTTGACGACACCGATGGTGCGTGAGGGTGGCCAACTGCGACAGGCCTCCTGGGCAGAGGCGCTTGAGCGGGCGCCCGCCGGCTTCGCTGCGACCGACGGTGCGGCAACGGGCATGTTCTCGTGCTCGAAGGCGACGAACGAGATGAACTAC
>JAWOJB010000084.1:0-47750 GCA_046484325.1 Acidimicrobiia bacterium
TTGCCTGACACTTACCTGCAGACAGAGCTGGAGGCTTCTTTCATTTATGAAGATACACCCGATCAGGTGAAAGCAACGGGCGATGTTAAGGCCGATATGGAAAAATCAGACCCCCGGGAGCTGGGTCTGCTCGATGTCGGTCATGGTTCACCTCGTGATCGTGGATCGACCGCATGCTGCCACACGACGCACCGGCGGACCGCCCGGCGTCGGTACCCCGGACGGGTGCGGCTCTTCCACCACTCCCCCGCCGCCGACGACGTCGGGTCCGCCGGGCTCTCGATTCTCAGCCGCCGGTCGCTGCAGTGGGCCGGGCTGGCCGCCGGGCCGATCGCCGCCTGGCTGGTCTACGTGTCTCTCCCGACCGACGAGCTCACCGACGCCGGTCGGGCCACGGCGGCGGTGGCGGCATGGATGGCGGTGTGGTGGCTCACCGAGGCCGTCGAGGTCCCGGTGACCGCCCTCCTCCCGGTGTTGCTGTTCCCCGTCGTTGGTGCGACCACCATTCGCGAGGCCACCTCCCCCTATGCCAACGAGCTCATCTTCCTCTTCCTCGGCGGCTTCGTGCTCGCCCTCTCCATGCAGCGGTGGGGCCTCGACGAGCGGATCGCCCTCATCACGCTCCGGCTGGTCGGCGACCGACCTCGCAACATCATCGGTGGCTTCATGCTCGCCACGGCGGTGATGAGCATGTGGGTGTCCAACACGGCGACCGTGGCGATGATGGTACCGATCGCCCTCAGCGTCGCCGATCTGGTCGACCGGATCGATCCCGACTCCGACGCCCAGGGATCGCTGACGATCCCCCTCTTGCTCGGCGTGGCCTATGCCGCCTCGATCGGAGGCATGGGCACGATCATCGGTACCCCGCCCAACCTGTTCGTGGCGTCGTTCATCAGAGAGCGGTTCGGGGTGGAGGTCTCGTTCCTCGACTGGATGCTGCTGGCCATGCCCCTCGTCGTGATCTTCCTGCCCCTGGGCTGGTGGCTGCTGACCCGGCGGCTCCACCGGGTGAGCAGCCGGCGCATTCCGGGCACCGCCACCCACGTGCGCGAGCGCCTGCACGGGCTGGGGAGGCCGCACGCCGGCGAGATCATCACCGTGGCCGTGTTCAGCGTCACCGCCCTGGCGTGGATCACCCGTCCACTGCTCACCGAGCTCGAGCTGTTCGGGTTCCGCCCCCTCGCCGGGATTACCGACACGGGCATCGCGGTGGCAGCCGCCGTGGCGCTGTTCGTGATCCCGGCGGAGCCGCGCAAGCGAGTGTTCACGATGGACTGGGAGACCGCCCGGCGCCTCCCGTGGGGGATCCTGCTGCTGTTCGGCGGCGGCCTCAGCCTGGCGGCCGCCCTCGATGGAAACGGGGTCTCGAGCTATCTGGGATTGCAGGCCCAGGGGTTGGCCGGTCTTCCCGTTGCGGTGGTCGTGTTCGTCGTGGCGACCGTGGTCGTCTGGATGACCGAACTCACGAGCAACACCGCCACCACGGCCACCCTCGCCCCGATCCTGGCCGGGATCGCGGTGGGCATCGGGATCGACCCGATCCTGCTGGTCGTTCCCGTGGCGCTTGCCGCATCCGCCGCCTTCATGATGCCGGTCGCCACCCCGCCCAATGCCATCGTCTTCGGATCTGGCAGGATCGGGATGCCCGACATGATCCGGGCCGGTGTCTGGATGAACCTCGTCTCGATGGTGCTCGTCACCATCACGGTGCTCGTCATGGCCCCGATCGTGTTCGGCATCTGAGCCATGGTGAGGCCGAAGGACTCTGGACACCGGCCCGGCGGCGCGCATCCATCGGAGGTGAGGGTCGGGATCGCCCGGTGAGGGGGTTCTGATCATGGTGGGTCCGAGAGTCTCGATCGGGGTCATCGCCGCCCTGATGGCGGCAGCCATGGTGATTCTTCCGGCCGCTCCGGCCGGCGCCACCGTTCCCGGCGACGACGGCCTGATCGTCTTCGTGGATGGCGGCGACATCCACGTGATGTGGCCCGACGGGTCGGGCCGGGTGAACCTGACCCAGCACCATGCCGTCGACCGCTCTCCGGACTGGTCCCCCGACGGGCGGTGGTTCGCCTTCGTGTCAGACCGGGGCGGATCGGATGGCATCTACGTGATGACCGCTGCCGGCGGCGGCCTTCGGCTGGTGGGCCCGGGGACCGAGCCGGCGTGGTCGCCCGATGGCCGACGCTTCGCCTTCGTCCACGACGACGCAATCTGGGTGATGAACGCCGATGGGACTGGCCGGCGGCGGCTCACCGAGCCGGCGAGCGACACGTGGACCTCCCCCGGTGGTGATCGTTTCCCCGGACAGCTCGACGGCACGCCGGTCTGGTCGCCGGACGGCACCCGCATCGCGTTCAACCGGCTCTACGGCGGGTACGACCGCGCCCTCTTCATCATCCCAACCACCGGGGGCCCGCCCACCAAGATCCGGGACCTGTCGAACGAGTGGTTCTACGACTGGTCACCGGACGGGACCCGGCTGGTCGGGACCTGGGCGAGCGTATCCCAGGGCGGGTTCATGAGCCAGGCGTTGCAGATCGTCACCGCCGACGGTCGGGATCGGGTCCTCCTCCCCAACCTCTCGGGGGCGCTATTCAGCCCCGCCTGGTCGCCTGCCGGCGATCGGCTGGTGGCGGCCTTCTACGCCGGTGCGACACCGCCGGCCATGATCGTCACGATGAACGTGGACGGCTCTGCCGTCACCTACCTCCCCGAGGGAACCCAGCCGGATTGGCAGGCCGTGAATCCGTATCCGGTGGGTCTGGTGGATCCGGCGGCGGGGGTGTGGTATCTGCGCGGGGCCGATGCGGCGGTCACCTCGTTCTACTACGGCAACCCCGGCGACGTCCCGATGATGGGCGACTGGAACGGCGACGGGATCGACACCCCGGGCCTCTACCGCCCCTCGGACGGCTACGTGTACCTGCGGAACTCCAACACCCAGGGTGTTGCCGACGTGCGGTTCTACTTCGGCAATCCCGGCGACATCCCGCTGGCCGGGGACTTCGACGGTGACGGGCTCGACACGGTGTCGCTGTACCGCCCCTCGGAAGGCCGCGTCTACATCGTCAACCGGCTGGGCTCGGGCGATGCCGGGCTGGGAGTCGCGGACCGGGCCTACTACTTCGGGAATCCCGGGGACAAGCCGTTCGTCGGCGACTTCGACGGCGACGGGGTGGACACCATCGGACTCCACCGGGAGACCACCGGACTCATGTACTTCCGCAACGACCACGCAGCCGGCCCTGCCCAGTGGAGCTTCCTGTATGGCGACCCGGGAGACCGGGTGGTCGCCTATGACTGGAATGGGGACGGAGCCGACTCGGTGGCGGTGTTCCGGCCCTCCAACGCCAAGCTGTACATCCGCTTCACCAACACCGTCGGGATCGCCGACCGGGAGTACTTCTTCGGTGACGGCGACTGGCTCCCAGTCGCGGGCACCTTCGGACCCTGAGCCACCCGACGGGGTCGTTGCCCGCGGTCGACCGTCTGGGCTCGGTAGCGTGCCGATCATGGCTCCCCCCGTGTTCGGGCTCTGACGATGGCGAGGCCGCGGCCGGGCCCCGGAGCGAGCCCGGTCATGTTCTGGATGCCCGGGCTCGCCGCCGCCCGCGGATACCGGAGGGCGTGGCTCCGCGAAGACCTGAGCGCCGGCCTGGTGCTGACCGCCCTGCTCGTCCCCCAGGGCATGGCCTACGCCCAGCTCGCCGGGCTCCCGCCGGTCACCGGGCTGTACACGACGATCATCGCGCTCCTTGCCTACGCCGTCTTCGGGCCGTCCCGGATCCTGGTCCTCGGGCCGGACTCGGCACTGGGGCCGCTGATCGCCGCGGCGATCCTGCCCCTCGTCGGTGCCGGCGGCGACCCCGCCCGAGCAGTGGCGCTGGCCGGTCTGCTGGCCCTGATCATGGGGGTGATGTGCATCTGCGCCGGCCTGGCCGGGTTGGGCACACTCGCCGAGCTCCTGTCAAAGCCGATCCGGGTCGGCTACCTGAACGGGATCGCGATCGTGGTGATCGCGAGCCAGCTCCCTTCCTTCTTCGGGTTCTCGGTCGACACCTCGAGCACGCTGGGCGAGCTCTGGGCGTTCCTCCAGGGGCTGGCTTCGGGCTCGACGAACGGCGCCGCCCCCGCCATCGGCCTGGTCTGCCTGGGCATCATCCTCGGCTTCCGGGTCTGGAGGCCCCGGGTGCCCGGTGTGCTGGCGGCGGTGGTCGTCTCGACGCTGGCCGTCATCCTCCTCGACCTGGCGGAGCGCGGCCTGGCGCTGGTCGGCCCGGTGCCGTCCGGGTTCCCGGTGCCCTCGCTGCCCTCGATCGACCTCGCCGACGCCGGGAACCTGGTGCTGGCGGCGGCAGGCATGGCGTTCGTGACCCTGGCCGATACCTCCGCCCTCTCCAGGGCGTTCGCCGGGCGGGCCGGTGAGGAGGTCGACCCCAACCAGGAGATCGTGGCACTGGGGGTGGCCAACGTGTCGGTGGCCCTCTTCCAGGGTTTCCCGGTAAGCGCCAGCTCGTCCCGGACCGCCGTTGCCAAGACCGCCGGCGCCCACAGCCAGCTCGTCGGAGTCGTGGGAGCCTCCGCCATGCTGATCCTGCTGCTCATCGGGGGTGGCCTGACCACCTACCTCCCATCGGCGTGTCTGGCGGCGATCGTCATCAGCGCCGGGATCGCCCTCTTCGACCTGCCGGAGATGCAGTGGCTCTGGCGGGTTCGCCGTTCCGAGTTCTGGCTCTGCACATCGGCCTTGCTCGGGGTGGTGGTGGTGGGTGTGCTGGAGGGAATCGCCATCGCCATCGCCCTCTCGCTCGCCAACTTCGTCCGCCGGGCACTCCGGCCCCACGATGCCGAACTGGGCCGGCTCGCAACCACGAAGGGCTACCACGACACCTCCCGCCATCCCGAGGCCGCCCTCATCCCGGGGCTCATCGTCTACCGGTTCGACGCCCCGCTGTTCTTCGCCAACGTCGAGCACTTCGCCCGCCGGGTGAAGAGTCTCATCGCGTCTCGATCCGAGCCGGTTCGGTGGGTGGTCGTGGCCGCCGAGCCGGTCACCGACATCGACACCACCGGTGCCGAGATGCTCGTCGACCTCCTCGCCGATCTCCGCCGGATCGGGGTGGAGCTCGCGTTCGCCGAGCTCAAGGGCCCCGTGAAGGACCGGCTGCGACGCTACGGGATCTTCGACGACATCGGCGAGGATCGGGTGTTCCCGACGCTCGGCACCGCCGTCGACGGATACCTCGAAGCCACCCGGGTCGACTGGCACGATCCCCTCGACGGCCCGAGGCCGCCCTCCCCGGGCGACTGACCGGTCCTCGGTGGGCGACGACGGCCATACTCAGGCGGATGTCCCGCGCCCTCCTCGACGGCCTGCTCGCCGGGTATGGCATCGCCGTGCCGGTGGGGGCGATCGCCATCCTCATCGTCGGAGTGGGAATGCGGTGCGGGTTCGCCTGCGCCGCCGCCGCCGGGGCCGGAGCGGCCACGGCCGACCTCATGTACGCCACGGTGGCGGCGGTGGCGGGGACCGCCGTGGCGCGGGTGCTCGCCCCGTGGTCGACGACGATCCGCGTCGTCAGCGCCGGGGTGCTGGTGGGGCTTGCCGTGGCGGGACTGGTCCGGGCTCGCCGGCCGGCCGCGCCCCCCGCCGAGGCGGTAACCGTGCGAAGGGGAGAGCTGGTCCTCACCTATGCGAGGTTCCTCGGTCTGACGATCATCAACCCGCTGACCGTCGTGTACTTCACGACCATGGCCGTCGGCTCCGGGGCCGGCCGCTCATGGACCCCGGCCGAGGTGGCCGTTTTCGTGGTCGGGGCGTTCGTCGCCTCGCTCTCGTGGCAGCTGTTCCTGGCCGCCACCGGGGCGATGGCCCGTCGAGGGCTCTCACCCCGGTTTCAGACCCGGGCTGCGGTCGCCGGCAACCTCCTCATCCTGGTGATGGCGGCCCGGATCCTCTTGTGATCGCCGATCAGCGGGCAACCGGCTCGGGATGGGGCACGACGGCGAGCGGGAACGGGCTGTGCCGGATCAGGTATGAGACGGTGCCCCCGATCGCCTCAAACTGACTCGCCCCCCGCTTGCCGACCACGATCAGCCCGGCGCCCACCCGCTCGGCCACCTCGAGGATCCCCACCCGTGGGTCGCCATTGACGACAACGGGCTCGTGCTCGACGCCGCGAGCACGGAGGGCCTCGCAGCACTCCTCGATCTCCTCCTTGGCCCGCTCGTTTACCTCGTCGAGACGCCCCACCGGGAGCTCGGCTCCGGGATCCAGGCATCGCACGACGGTCACCCGGGCTTCCAGGTCGGCACACAGCGAGGCACCCCACTCGAGGGCGTCGTCCGCCGCCCGCGACCGGTCGGTGGCGATCACGACGCGGTCGAGGCCGCAGGCGGTGTCCCCGGCGGCGAGCGGTACCAGCACCAGAGGCCGGAGCGTGTGCCACAACAGCCGACGGCTGACCGAGCCGAGCATGAGGCCCGGGATCGTACCGAGACCACGGGTGCCGAGAACGACCATCGCCACCGCCGGGTCGGTCTCGGCCTCCAACAGCACCCTGGCCGGATGCCCATGGATCGATCGTGCCTCGACCTCGCCGCAGCCGGCGCGCTCCACGACTGCGTCGATGCGGGAGTGGACGTGATCATGCATCTCCCCGGTGGGGTCGGCGGTCCCGGGCAGGAAGCCACCGTCGGGACGGGACCAGGCCATCACGGCGGTGATCCCCAGGCCGGTGCGAGCTGCGAGGGCGCCGGCCCACCGCAGTGCGGCGGTTGCGCTCGTCGATCCATCGACACCGACGAGGACTCGGGTGGCGGGGCCGGCGTCCATCACGTCCTCCTTGTCGCCGTCCGCTCGTCGCAGGGTGCGACGTGTCCGGCCGCTCGGCCGGCCTGGGCCCATCATGGATGCACCCAGCGCAGGCGGCCAGAGCCGTTCGGACCATCCAGGACGAGCAGCCGGAGCGGAGTACTCGTACCATGATCGCCATGGCCCGGCTCTCGGCTTCCGATCGGGCACGCCTGCCCGACAGCGCCTTCGCCTACGTCGACTCGCAGGGCCGACGGCGGCTCCCGATCAACGACTCCTCCCACGTCCGCAACGCCCTGGCCCGCTTCGACCAGGTCGAGTTCGAGTCCGAGGCGGGCCGCAGGAAAGCCAGGGAACGACTGCTCAATGCCGCCAGGAAGCACGGGATCGTCCCGGTCGGCTTCATCACCGGCCAGCTCCGGGCCGACCAGCGGCACGCCGCCGCCGGCCGGTTCGTCATCGAGCTGGCACGGGTCGGAACGTCGGACGAGCTCGAGCACCAGTTGCGGGAGGCGCTCTCCGATCCCACCCTCACCGTCCTCGTCTGGTCGGAGCAAGCCGGTTCATATGTCGACGTGGGGGGCCGTCCGTTCCCTCTCCCGACCGCAACACGCCGGCGGCAAGTGGCGCTGCTCGAAGCGCGCGGTCGTCCGGCGGCAGCCCTCGTCCATGATCATCGCGCCCTGGCAGACCCGGACATCGCCGAGGCGGTGCTGGCTGCCGTGCGGTTCGTGGTCGAGCGCGAGCGCCTGGACACCGAGCTCGCCTCCCGCCCGGTTGCGACGGCCGGGCTGCCCACCGGGTTCGTCACGCATCTGCTGACCGATATCGAAGGGTCGACCCCGCTCCTTGCCCAACTCGGCGATCGGTACGCCGACCTGCTCGCAGGGATGCGCCGGATCATCCGGCGCGAGGTCGTGCGAGCCGGCGGTCGCGAGGTCGAGGCCCGGGCCGACGAGTACGTGGCCGTGTTCGAGGAGGCCATCGGCGCAGTGAAGGCCGCCATCGCATTCCAGCGGGTCATCGCCTCCCGGAAGTGGCCCGGTGGCGTCGAGGTCCGGGTGCGGGTGGGCATCCACAGCGGCGAGATCACCCTCACCGAGAGCGGCTACGTCGGCCTGTCCGTTCACGCGGCGGCCCGGGTGATGACGGTCGCCGACGGCGGTCAGATCCTCACCACCCGCGCCACACTCGATGCCATCGGACCATCGACGATCGAAGGGGTCGAGTTCCGAAGCCTCGGAAGCCGCCGGTTGGCCGGACTCCCCCAGCCCGAGGAGCTGCTCGTCGTGGAGGCCGACCGGCTCGTGGGCAGCTAGACGTCACGTCGATCGTCCGGGCATGCCAGGATCGGGGAATGTGCAGGAACATCACGATCCTCAGGGGCCTGGAGCCCCCGGCGACGGCCGAGGAGATCGAGGCGGCCGCCCGGCAGTATGCGCGGAAGGTGAGCGGCGTTCAGACGACCTCGGCCGCCTCGGAAGTGGCCTTCGAGCTGGCCGTGGGGAGGATCGCCGAGGCCACCACCGAGCTGCTGGAGGGTCTCCCACCCCGTCGGCGGCCGCCCACGACCGCCCCTCCGCTCAGGCGCCTCTCCGGTGATCGCTGACGCCCTGCCACCCCCGGCGAAGGTCTCTAGGTGCAGCCATTCAACGGGGATAGGTTCCACTCCAGGCAGGAGAGGACCGGTCATGAAGGTTGAGACCACGCACGCGCGAGAGCGGACCGATCAGAGACTCCTCGACGAGCGGGCGCGTGACCGGATGGTCCGCGAGCGGCGGAGTGCGGCGAGCACGAAGGGCGGCAAGGGGCGTCGCCACGACGAACGCACCTCCTATCAGCGCCTCAAGATCACCCGTCGGGGCTGACGACCCGGGACCCGAGCTTGTACCCGGACGAAACGTCCGTCTGGCCCCTGGCGCGGCGGGGCGCCAACCGTCACCCTGGCCTCAGGTCGCCATCCCGGGAAGTGGCCGATGATCGAGCTGCGATTCCACGGACGCGGAGGTCAGGGAGCGGTCGTCGCCTCGAAGACGCTCGCCCAGGCGGCGTTCCAGACCGGCCGCTACGTCCAGAGCTACCCCGACTACGGCGTCGAGCGGCGAGGGGCACCCGTCGTCGCCTTCGCACGGATCGCCGAGGAGGGCGACGATCTCTTCGTCCGCCAGGACATCCGCGAGCCCCACCACGTGCTCGTCCTCGACGCCACCCTGCTCGGGTCGGCGAACGTGCTCGCCGGGTTGCGGACGGGTGGCTGGGTCGTCGTGAACACCCCGGATCACCCCGACCGACTGGGTATCGATCCCTCCTTCCGGGTCGCCACCGTCGATGCCTCCGAGATCGCCCTCCGCCACGGGCTGGGAACCGCCGCCCAGCCGGTGGTCAACACCGCCATCCTGGGAGCCTTCGCCCGTGCCACCGGCATCGTCACCCTCGACGACCTACTGGCCGCCATCGCCCACGAGGTGCCGTCTAGCGCCGAGGCGAACCAGGCCGCCGCCGCCGAGGCCCACGATCGAGTCATGCTGGGGGTGCCGGTGTGAACCGCCTCGCCCACGTCGACGACTACCCCGAGATCCCGGTCTCGCTCGGCTCGACCAGCACCGCCCTCAAGACCGGGGCATGGCGGAGCGTCCGACCGGTGAGGATGGAGCGCACCGCACCCTGCGCCGCCGCCTGCCCGGCCGGCGTCGCCATCCCCGCCTACCTCGACCACATCCGGGCCGGTCGGCTCCACGAGGCCCAGGCCGAGTTCGCCAGCCACAATCCGTTCCCGCACATCACCGGACGGGTGTGCCCCCACCGGTGCGAGCAGGCCTGCAACCTCGGGATCACCACCGGCGATGAGCCGGTCTCGATCAGGGCGATCGAACGCTGGCTGGGTGACGCAACCGCCGAACTCCCCCATCCCACACCCAACCCGGACACCGGCCGGAGGATGGCGGTGGTGGGCTCTGGCCCGGCCGGCATGGCCGCCGCCTACTACCTCCGCCGGACCGGCCACGACGTAACCGTGTTCGAACGCCGGAGCCGGGCGGGCGGGATGCTCCGGCACGCCATCCCCGAGTACCGGCTGCCCTCCCACGTCGTGGACGGGGAGATCGCCCGCCTCCAGGCGATGGGCATCACGTTCCTCACCGGGATCGAGCTTGGCGCCGACCTCACCCTCGACGACCTCGAGGCGACCCATGCCGCCGTCTTCGTGGCCACCGGCGCCTGGCTGGAGCGAGCGGCGGGGATCCCCGGCGAGCATCTCCTCGGTTCGGGGTTGGCCTTCCTCGAGGCGGTGAGGCGCGGCGAGGCGACCCTGCCGGGTCCGCGGTGTGCCGTGGTCGGCGGCGGCAACACCGCCCTCGACGTGGCACGGGTGCTCCGCAGGTTGGGGGCCGAGGTGACCGTCCTTTACCGGCGTACCGCCACCGAGATGCCGGCGATCGCCGAGGAGTACGAGGCTGCCCTGGCCGAGGGGGTCGACTTCGAATGGCTCACCCTCCCCCGGTCCGTGGAGAAGTCCGGCACGGGCGTGGTGGTGACGATCGAGGAGGCACGGCTGGGCGAGCCCGACGGTTCGGGCCGTCGCCGTCCGGAGCCGACCGGTTCGACCCGGCGTCTGGAGTTCGACGGCCTGTACACGGCGATCGGCGAGACGGCCGATGTCGGGCCGATCCCGGCCCGTCTCCGGGGTGGTGACGGGTGGCCGGCCGTCGGTAGCGACGGTGCCACCCCCGATCCGTTCGTCTTCGCCGGCGGCGATCTCGCCACCGGTCCGGCCACGGTGGTGGCGGCCATCGCCGCCGGACGCGCCGCCGCCAGGGCCATCGACCAGCGCCTCGGATTCGGTGACCGCTGGCCGACCGAGCCACCCGTTGAGGTGGTGACACCCGACGAGGTCCACCCCGCCCACCGGGTGCACCACGCTCGCGCCGGCGAGTCGCCGAGCCACGCGGCCGACCCGTTGGCGGAGGAAACGAGCACGATCGGCGACGCCGAGGTCCTCGCCGAGATCGAGCGGTGCCTGTCGTGCGGCCACTGCAACGCCTGCGGCACCTGTTTCGTGTTCTGCCCGGATGGTGCCATCCGCTGGGAGGACGGCCCGGTCGTCGACTACGAGTTCTGCAAGGGCTGTGGCATCTGCGTCGCCGAGTGCCCCGGGCATGGCCTGATCCTCGTCAACGAGCGGGAGGCCGCCCATGCCTGAGCGTCTCCTCCTCACCGGCAATCACGCCGCCGCCTACGGGGCGATGCTCTCCCGGGCCGAGGTGATCTCGGCCTACCCGATCACCCCCCAGACGATGATCGTCGAGCTCCTGTCCGAGCTCACCGCATCGGGCAGGTTGCCCGCCACGTTCATCACCGTCGAGTCGGAGCACTCGGCGATGGCGGCGTGCGTGGGGGCATCGGCCGCCGGGGCCCGGACGTACACGGCCACAGCCGGACAGGGCCTCGCCCTCATGCACGAGATGCTGCATTGGGCGGTGGGAGCCCGTCTCCCGATCGTGCTGACCAACGTGAGCCGGGCGATGGCCCCCGGCTGGTCGATCTGGAGCGACCAGACCGACATCCTCTCCCAGCGCGATGTCGGCTGGATGATGCTCTTCGCCGAGTCGGTCCAGGAGGCCCAGGACTTCATCATCTGGACCTACCGGGTGGCCGAGCAGGTGTATCTCCCGGGAATGGTGGGCATGGACGCCTTCATCCTGTCCCACACCGCCGAGCCGCTCGAGGTCCACGACCAGTCGGCCGTCGATGCCTACCTCCCCCGGTTCGAGCCGCTCTACGACCTCGACCCGGCCGACCCTCGTGCCTACGGGGGCCTGGTCAACCGCGACCACTACTTCGAGCTCCGCTACAAGATCTTCGAGGCGATGGAGCGCGCCGGACGCCTGCTGGTCGAGGCGGGCGAGGAGTTCGGCGAGGTGTTGGGCCGCCGCTACGCGCCGATCGAGGGGTACCTGCTCGACGACGCCGAATACGTGATCGTGTCGGCCGGGGCGATGACCTCCAACGTCCGCCAGGCCGTGCGGGACCTCAGGGAACGGGGGGTGCGGGTCGGGCTGCTGCGTCTCGTCGCCTTCCGTCCGTTCCCCTTCGCCGAGATCCGCCGACTCCTGGCCGGGCGGGCCAAGGTGGCGGTGCTCGACCGCAACATGAGCCCCGGGCACTCCGGGATCTTCGCCGAGGAGATCCGGGCGGCCGTGGCCGGCATGCCGGGGGCACCCCCGGTGTACGGCTACGTCGCGGGGCTCGGGGGCCGCGATGTGCGGGTCGAGACGGTGATCGAGACCTTCGAGGACCTGATGCGGAGGGAGGAGCCCGAGACCGCCCTCTACGTCGGGGTGAAGGGCCTGCCGATCGGCCCGGTGCGCCCCTATTCGCAGATCCCGCGACCGGCTCCGCTGGAGGTGGCGAGATGAGGTGGGCCGTCCCCGAGGCCGAGTTCATGGACCCGGGCACCCTCGGATGCCAGGGCTGCGGGGGGGCGCTCTCGATGCGTCTGGTCTTGAAAGAGCTGGGCGACGATGCGGTGGTCGTGCTACCCGCATGCTGCTGGTCGATCATCGATGGCCCCTGGCCGCTGCACGCCCTACGAATCCCGGTGCTCCACACGGCCTTCGAGACGGCGGCGGTGACGGCGACCGGAGTCAAGGCGGCGAAGCGACTCCAGGGCAAGGACACGACCGTGGTGGCGTGGGCAGGAGACGGGGGGACCTTCGATATCGGCCTGCAGGCGTTGTCTGGTGCCGCCGAGCGGAACGAGGACATCGTCTTCGTCTGCTACGACAACGAGGCCTACATGAACACCGGGATCCAGCGCTCATCGGCGACCCCGGAAGGCACCTGGACGACGACCACGCCCGACGAGCGGCCCGAGCCCCGGCCGAAGAAGGACATCATGGGGATCATGGCCGCCCACCGGATCCCCTACGCGGCCACGGCCACGGCCGCCTTTCCCGAGGACCTCGCCCGCAAGGTTCGCACCGCCGTGGATATGCGGGGCGGTATGCGCTTCCTCCACCTGCTCTCGGCTTGCCCTCCCGGCTGGAAGATGGCGGCCGACGAGGCGATCGAGGCCATGCGGCGAGCGGTCGAGACCCGGGTGTTTCCTCTCTTCGAGGTGCGCGACGGGCGCGAGGTCACGATCACCCACTGGCCGGAGGCCGATGTGCCCCTGGAGGCGTACCTCTCCATCCAGGGCCGCTTCCGGCCGTTGCTGGGCGACCGGGTGCTGCTCGAGTCGGTCCGGAGGCAGGTTGACGACCGCTGGGACCGGCTGGTCGAGGACCACGAGCGCTCACACCGGCCGGTGGGGTCGGCCACGTCCGGCTGAGCCGGGCCTCCACCCGGCTGGGTATCGGGCGCATCCGGCGCCGACTCACACCTGGATCGGTACCGCCAGCAGGTACCCGGCTCCGGTGATCAACAACAGCAACGAGAAACCGAGCATGATGAACTGGGGCGCCCGGGGGCGCATCTTCGTGCTCAGACCGGCGAAGAGGAAGATGCCGGCGAACATGACCGTGCTCAACACGTACTGGTCGTCGACCTCGTCCGCCGCCCGGGCCCCGGCGACCTTGTCGTCGGCGAGCTGGGCGAGGCGCTCGGCCTCGGCCGCCTCGGGGAGCTGATATTCGGCCATGACGAACGGGTTTGCAGGCGCATCCGGGGTGCTGAGCGGTCCAGTCTCGAGCCACGAATCCATCGCCGACCGGAAGCCCGGCCCGAACCTCACGTACAGGATGCCGGAGTGCGTGACGGGGTCGGGCTGGTAGCCGTCGGACACGTCGATCCCGCCCGAGATGTACTCCCGCCGAGCCGCCTCCAGCCAGGCGATGAAGGTCATGACGTCGACCTGGGAGAGTTGACCCGCCCTCGCGTAGCTCCGGGCGGACTCGGTCCTGGCGGCGGCCGCCTCCGACAGCGAGAACGACATCGTGTCGCTCCACTGGTCGCTCTGGAAGGCGCTCCACGCCGTGAGCAGAGCGGCGATGGCCATGACGACCGTCGCCACGATGTCCACCCAGTCGACCGACGGCGCAGGGGAGTCGACGGTGGCGGTGGCAGTGGCATCGGTTGGCTCCATGGATGAACTCCTTCGATGATCCGACCTCCCAGTGTTGCTCGTGTCACACCACGGGCACCTCATCCCCGCCGGATGAACCCGGTACCTCGGCGCTCACAGGAGCGACGCCGTCGTCCCCGTGGGAGCCTTAGGGCGCCGATCCGGCGCCTACACCGCCGACCTCTCGAAGGGAGCCAATGCCGTGCTGATCCTGGGTCTCATCGTGCTCGGAATCGCCGCCGGCTGGGTGGCACAGATGATCCTGGGCGGCGGTGGCCGCCGGGACTGGACGGAGGCCGCCGTCGCCGGGCTGGCCGGCTCTTTCGTGGGCGGTCTCTTGTTCAGCCTCCTCGCCGGCGACGGTCTCGCCATCCGGCCGTCGGGGATCGTCGGGTCGATCCTCGGAGCGGTGATCGTGCTCGCCGTCTGGAGGCGGGCTCGATCTCGCCGCTCCTGAGTCACACTGGCGTGGTCACCCGGCCACGTCGTGACAGGTAGGCGTGCCAGAGGAGCCGGGCGGCGGCCGAGCGGTGCGGACGCCAGCGCTCGCCGATCCGCTCGAGATCGGCGGGTTCGGGGACCCTGGCGAGCCCGAGGACCTCGGCGGCCGCAACTCGCAGAGCGCGGTCGCCCACCGGCCAGATGTCGGGACGGCCAAGGCACGCCAGCAGGTAGACGTCTGCCGTCCACGGACCGATGCCGGGAACGGCGGTGAGCATCGCCCGCACCTCCTCGTCGGGGAGTGACCCGAGACCGTCGAGGTGGAGCGATCCCCCCAGGACCGCACCGGCCAGCTCGCGCGCGTACCGGGACTTCTGACGGGAGAAGCCGACGGCGCGCAGCTCGGCATCGTCGAGCTCGAGCAGTGAGCCCGGTGTGATCTCCCCCACGGCTTCGTTGAGCCGGCGATAGGCGGACTGCGCCGACGCCAGCGACACCTGCTGTTCGAGGATGAACAGGGTCAGGGTCGCGAAGCCGGGAGGGCGGATCCAGGGCGGTGGCGGCCCGAACTCGTCGAGTACCAGCCGGATTCCGTGGTCGCGCCGGGCGAGCTCCACCATGGCCTCGACCGACGCCTCGCCGTGTCCCATGCTCCAGAGTCTGGCAGCGCCGGGACTAGTCACTTCGCCCGCAGACGAATTGAAGCCAAGGCCTCGGCTGGACCTGCCGATATCGGAGACATGAATGCCGTCACCACCACCCAACCGCCCGGTGGAGAGCCACGAACCGGGATCGTCCTGTGTGCCGTGTGCGGTGCCCGGGCCGTCGCTCGCATCACGAGGGACTTCCTGTGCGCGGATCACGCCCTTGCGGAGCTGGCCGTCCGAGTCGACGCCCACCGGCAACGCCCCGACGAGAAGTAGGCAGGTCGCACGATGTCGTGGATCCCCGAGGACAACCGGCGCTGCCCCCACACCGAGTCGAGCATCGATCATGCCGCAGGCATCGAACGGGCCGTGTGCCGTTCGTGTGGACACGTCACCTTCCGCTTCGCCGCCGATGCATCCCGGGCGGCGGAGCGGACGAAGTTCTCCCGGCCTGCCGATCGGCGGGCCGGGGCACCACCACCCCCGAGTAGCCGGGGGTTCTGGTCCCGGTGAGGCGGCCCCCCGGCGGCCGGCGTGTCAGCCCGGGTTCCGCGCGATGCCCTCGGTGAACCAGGCCCACGGCCTGGGGCCGGCGCCGTAGCGGGATTCCACCCGTACCAGCTCGAAGCCGGCGGCGCGGAGGAGGTCGACGGGATCCCGGGTGAGATGACATCCGTCTGCCAGCCGCCGCTGGAGCGGCTCCAGGCGCCGCTGCCAGGCGGCCACCGAGGGATCGCGAGCGAGGCCGTGTTCGAGGAAGTGGAAGCGCCCGCCCGGACGCAGCACCCGGCGCATCTCCGACAGCGCCTGCTCCACCCCCGGGATGGTGCAGAGCGTGAACGTCGACAACGCCCCATCGCAACTCGCATCGTCGAGCGGGATCGCCTCCCCACGCAGGCCGACGTGCTCGACGCGAATGTGCGAACCGGCGATGCGGCGCTCGGCCAGCCGCCGGGCGGTCGCCGCCGGTTCGACCGCATACACCAGGTCCACTTCGCTCGGCAGAAGCGGCAGGTTGAGCCCCGAGCCGAACCCGATCTCGACGATGGTCCCCGTGAGACCGTCGGCGACTCGAGCCCTCCAGCGGCCGAGCTCCGCCGTGCCGCATGCACGGTCGACCAATCGGGGCAGGATGTGCTCGCGGTAGAGACCCATGGTCCCAGCATCGCAGCTCGCCCGAGACGGGGATCCAAGAGGTACGCTCGCCGTCGTGACATCCGAGGACCTGCGCTCCCATCCGCTGCTCGCCGAGTTCACCGACGTCGAGCTGAGCCGGCTGTCGAGCCGGTTGGAGGAGGTGGACGTCGAACCGGGCACCGAGCTGACCCGTACCGGCGAACGGGCCCTCCTCTTCTTCCTGATCGTCGAGGGTGAGGCGGAAGTGTCCCGAGACAGCCACCGCCTGTTCTCGCTCGGGCCGGGCGACTTCTTCGGCGAGATCGGGCTCCTCGACGACGACGTCCGCACCGCCGACGTGGTCGCCCTCACCCCGATGCGGGTGGCGGCCATGCTCCCCGGCGACTTCCGCGGGATGCTCGAGGACCTCCCCGACCTCGGGGCCGTCGTGAGGGCCACGGCCGAGATGCGACGAGCTCGTCCCTCCGGGTCATGACGAGGACCTGAGCCCGCCAGACTTCCCTCAGACGACCTCGAAAAGTCTGCGTCCGCCCGCCTCAACGCTGCGTACGGCGCCCGCCTGGGCAAGCACCTCTGGCTCTCGGCGGACGACCGAGGTGGCCTCCACCATCGAGCCGAGGCGGGTCGGCGACACGGCGCCCGGCATCTGCGAGAGGGCTTCGACGGGCCGCTGGCCAGGACGACTTTGGCCATCCGCTGGTAGGGCGCACCCACCGGCGCCAGGAACGACTAGATCCCCACCGCACCCGAGGCCGCCAGGCCGCCCAGGTGGAGGGACAGGGCGGCCGGGATGAGCAGCACTGCCGTGACCTCGACGGCGGCGAACAACTCGAATCGCCGCAGGCGACGGTAGGCGAGCCCGTTCAGCACCGACACGAGCGAGAAGGCGGCCGGGATCCCGGCCACACCACCCCGGCCGCCCCCACCGTCCAGGGCGAAGGAGGCGACGACCGCCTGCCCGATCGGATGTCGATGGCCGGCGGGAGCTCGGAGGGAACGGAGGCCGCCTAGACATGAGGGCAGAAGCTATCAGGGGCGCGGATGCGAACCTGACCTTCGGCCCCTGTGCCGTCATGGCGCACCGCGGGACATTGGGCCGTCGAGACGAAGGGCAGGAACGCATGAGCAATGGAGGGGCCGGTGCCGCAGCCGGGGGAGGCGCCATCTACGGCCTGGGCATCTTCGGGGCATGGGTGTTCTTCTTCCAGCAGGCGGACAGCTTCTGGGACTACCTGTTCGCCGTGTTCCAGGGCCTGTTCTGGCCTGCCTTCATGGTCTACGAGGTATTCGCGACCCTCGGAGGCTGACCTTCCCGGGTAGGGTCGGACGCCGATGTGTGACACCGTTGCGGTCGTCGGGAATAGTGGCGTCCTCTTCGCAAAGAACTCCGACCGGGACCCCAACGAGGCGCAATTCCCGGAGTGGCATGCAGCCGCCGACCACCCTCCCGGCTCGACAGTCCGATGCACCTACCTCGAGATCCCCCAGGCCGAGCACACGGCAGCCGTCCTGATCAGCCGTCCGTTCTGGATGTGGGGGGCGGAGATCGGGGCGAACGAACACGGGGTCGCCATCGGCAATGAGGCCGTCTTCACCAACCAGCCCTACGCCGGCACGGGACTAACCGGGATGGATCTACTGCGGCTCGCCCTGGAACGCTCCATCAGCGCGGACGCGGCCGTGGGGGTCATCGTCGATCTCCTCGAACGCCACGGCCAGGGCGGCGGTTGCGGCCACGAGCACCGGTCCTTCACCTACCACAACAGCTTCCTGGTGGCCGACCGTGAGCGGGCCATCGTCCTCGAGACCGCCGGGTCGAGGTGGGCGACCGAGACCGTGGAGCACGGCGTGCGGACCATCTCCAACGGGCTGACGATCCCCGGGTTCGCCGACGCCCATCGCGATCGACTCCGCAGCCGGGTGGCAGCCTGCGACGTACGTGCCGCCCTGACCTCTCGTGTCGCCGGTGGGGCGGTGACGGTGACCCATCTGATGAGGCTGCTGCGGAGCCACGGGAAGGACCCCTGGCCCCGGTACCACCCCGTGAACGGGACGCTGTCGATGCCGTGCATGCACGGGGGTGGGATGGTGGCGTCCTCGTCGAGCACCGCCGGTTGGGTGTCCGATCTCGGGACGGATCGGCACTGGGTCACGGCCACCTCGGCCCAATGCCTGGCGCTGTTCAAGCCGGTCGGAGTCGGCGAACCGGTGGAGCTCGGCCCGGCCCCGGACGACCACGACGATGGCGTCAGCGTGTGGTGGAGGCACGA
Organism: Acidimicrobiia bacterium; assembly: GCA_046484325.1. Lineage (GTDB taxonomy): Bacteria > Actinomycetota > Acidimicrobiia > Spongiisociales > ZC4RG35 > JAWOJB01. The sequence goes on from JAWOJB010000084.1 coordinate 18,376, forward strand.
ACGAATGGCCCGCACCGTGATGCGCGACCCCGAGCGGCTGGCCACGCTGTTCCTCGACGAGCGCGACGCCGTCGAGCGGGCGTGGGTGATCCACCCCCCCTCTGGCGCCGAGGCCTTCGCCTCCGGCTCGGAGTTGCTCGACCGTTGGGCAGGAAGGGTCTCGGGTGCGGGCCCGATCCCCGACCGGCGCCCGTGGTGGGTACGCCGCTACTGGGCGACGCGCGACACGATGGCCGGCATCGAGAGGATCACGCGAGAGGTTCCGGCCGGGTGAGCGCTCCGCTGGGTGGGCTGTCCGGCTGGCGCGACCCGTCGGTCCTCGCCGCCGGGGGGCTTGCGCTGGCGGCCGGGTTCGCCCAGTTCGGGGTCACTACCGTGCTGGCCGAGGTAGCGACCGCCTTCGGCCGGTCTCCCCCCGGAGACGGCGTAGCGGCCGAGGTGGGGATGGCCGCCACCCAGCTTGGGATCGGTCTCGCCATCATCCGGCTGGCGTCGCTGGCGAGCCTGCCGGTGGCCGGGATCGCCGATCGTGTCGGGCGCCGCCGCGTCGCCCTGACCTGCGCCGCCGCCGGCCTCGGGGTGACGGCCTTAGGAGCTCTGTCCCCAACCTTCTGGGTGTTCGTGGCGACCATCGCCGTGGCACGACCTCTGCTCACCGGTACCTTCTCCGTGGCGAATGTCATCGCGGCCGAGGAGACCCACGTCGGGTCACGAGCCGCCGCGATCGCTCTCGTCGGTGCCGCCTACTCCCTCGGCTCGGGGATCGTGGCGGTCACCCGGGGCATCACCGGCGGTGCACTCGGGTTTCGCGGAGTGCTCTTGATGGCACTCGTGCCTCTCGCCCTCATCCCCCTGCTCGGGCGAGCGATGCGCGAGACGCCCAGGTTCTCCGCCATCGAGGCCGGTGTCGTGCGACACCGTCTGGGTGCCGTCCCTCGTCCCTTCGTCGGGCGACTGGCGTTGCTGTCGGTCCTCGCCGTCGTGCTCGGGTTCGTCGTCGGCCCGGTGTTCACCTACCTGTTCGTCTACGGCGAGGGCGTCCTGGGCGAGACCCCGGGCCGGATGGCGTGGCTGGTACTGGCCGCCGGGCCGATCGGCCTTATCGGGCTGCTGATCGGCCGGTTCGGGGCCGACCGAATCGGACGGCGCTCGATGGCGGCGTTCTCGACGTTCGTCGTCGGCCTGGGAGGGCTGATCGCCTACCGCGGGAGCTTCGCGGCGCTGGCAGCCGGCTACCTCATCGTGATCGCCGCCGCCGCCGCCTTCACGCCGTCCGGAGGCGCGCTCGGCGCCGAGCTCTTCCCCACCTCGGTCCGGGCGACCGCGGCCGGCTGGCTGTCCGCCACCGGCGTGCTCGGCAGCGTCACCGGCCTCGCCACGTTCGGCGTGCTCGCCGATGAGCTCGGTTCGTTCGCCGAGGCGGCCACCCTGATGTCGTTCCCGGCCTTGCTGGCTGCCGGGCTGTACATGACCCTCCCCGAGACCCGGGGCCGGGATCTCGAGGAGACGGCGCCGGAACCGGAGAGCTGAACCGCCGTCGGTGCTCGGCGTCCGCCGCCCTCGATCAGATGAACAGATCGGGCATCAGCGTCGTGCTGCCGGGGACCATCGAGTAGTGGTCCAGGTCAGTGATCCCCGCCGCCGCCAGTACCTCGTCGTCGATGAAGAAGTTGCCGGTGGTGGATGCGTCGGAGGTCAACACCAGATGGGCGGCGTCGGCCACGATCTCAGGGCGGCGGCAGTGCTCGGGCTGCACGCCGGGGATCATCTGCAGGGCGGCCGTGGCGATCACCGTGCGGGGCCACAGGGCGTTCACCGCGATCCCGTACTGCTCGAACTCTGCGGCGTGACCCAGCACGCACAGGCTCATGCCGTACTTGGCCATGCTGTACGCCAGATGCGGGGCGAACCACCTCGCGTCGATGTTCAGCGGCGGAGACAATGTGAGCACGTGTGGGTTCCGGCCCCGCGCGGCGCTCTCCTTCAAGTGCGGCAGGCAGGCCTGGGTGACCAGAAAGGTGCCTCGGGCATTGACGCCCATCATCAGGTCGAACCGCCGGATCGGCGTGGACTCGGTGTTGGTGAGGTTGATGGCGCTGGCGTTGTTCACAAGGACGTCGATGCCGCCGAAGTGCTCGGCGGCCGCCTCCACAGCACCGGCCACCTGATCCTCCTCGCGGATGTCGACCTGCAGCGGCAGGCAGCGGCCGCCGGCGGCCTCGATCTCCTCCGCCGCCGTGTGGATGGTCCCCGGCAGCTTCGGGTGCGGCTCGGCGGTCTTGGCGGCGATCACGACATTGGCCCCGTCGGCGGCACACCGCAGGGCGATGGCGAGGCCGATGCCACGCGAACCGCCGGTGACGAACAGGGTCTTGTCCTCGAGTGTCACGATCGCCTCCCTCGACGGGTCCTTCGCCTCATCGTCCTCCGGGGGCGGGCGACGGTCAAACCGGCCGTTGCCCGATCAGCCCATCATATGTGTTCCGCTATGTTATATGATGACTCATATGGCATCCCGTGTCCCGCTCTCGGAGCCGGCCGCTCTCCCCCGGGCGATCAGGCAGTGGCGTCTGAGCGCCGGGATGAGCCAGTCCGAGCTCGCTCGCCGGATCGGCACCGCCCAGTCGGCCGTCTCGCGCTGGGAACGGGGTCACGACGAGCCGAGGCTCAGCACCCTCGTCGCCATCCTTCGCGCCTGCGGGCTCACCGTCGAGCTGGCGGTCGACGCCGACGTGGACCGCGCCCAGATCCGCCAGCATCTGGCGCTCACACCGCGGCAACGCCTGGAGTCGCTGGCGAACGTCGGCCGGCTGCGCACCGTCGCTCGGCCCGAGACCTGATTGTGCCGGCACCCCTGGACCCGATCTGCCTGTTCGCGGTGCTGGCCGAGCACCGGGTCGAGTACGTCCTCGTCGGAGGCATGGCGGCGGTGCTGCACGGCTCGCCCACCTTCACCGGCGACGCCGACATAGTCCCCTCACCCACCCCGGACAACCTGGTGCGACTCTCGGCAGCCCTCTCCGACCTGAACGCCCGGATCCGCTCGCTCGCCGACCCCGACGGGATCGCGTTCGATCCCCATCCGGAGCTGCTCGCCTCGATGGCGATGCTCAACCTCACCACTCGCTGTGGAGACCTCGACCTGACCTTCACCCCGGCCGGCACCGGGGGCTACGACGACGTGGTCGAAGGCGCGATCGTCTTCGACGTGGACGGAACGAGGGTACCGGTCGCCTCTCTCGACGACGTGATCCACTCGAAGCGAATGGCCGACCGGCCCAAGGATCGGGCCGTGCTGCCCGTCCTCGAAGCGCTCAGAGACGAGATACGGCGTCTGGAGAACTGACTCTCGCGTCGCGCTTCGAGCGCGGAGCGCGGTCGTCTCCAGCCTCCGAGCCGAGGCGGTGACCGCCGACCAGACCGGCTCCACGCCATCCTCGGCGTGCGACGTCGTCGATCACGATGTATCACCACACACTTGAACATGTCACCGATGGTCGATATGATCGAACAGATGTTCGATCATATCGACGATGACCTGATCACGGGTCGGCAGACATCAACCGGCGAGCCGGATGACGACGACCAGCTCCCTCCCGAGTTGGATTCGATCGAGCCCGGTCCCCTGCTCGCGGCCATGATGTCGATCGCCGACGTCGACCGGGTCTCCGCCCACGACGCGGTGCTCGTGCTGAGAGCCTGCCGGCGCCTGGTGTCACACTTCGAGGCTCGGGCTTTCCGGGCGATGGTGTCGATCCTGCACGCCTACGAGGACATGTTCGACGACCTCGAGTGGGTCGAGGACGCCGCCGCCACAGAGGTGCGGGCAGCCCTCCATCTGACCCGCCGGGCGGCATCCCGGGACCTGGGGATCGCCGGCGATCTCTGGGAGCGATTCCCCCAGGTCGGAGCAGCGCTCGAGGCGGGCAGGATCGACAGCAGGCGTGCTGCCGTGATCCTCGACCACACGACCCACCTGTCACCGGAGGCCGGCGCCAAGGTGGTCGACCGAATCCTCGAGCGAGCCGGCGAGCTGACGACCGGCCAGCTCGCCGAGTGTCTCCGCCGGCTGGCGATCGAGGCCGAGCCGGCCCAGGCCCGTCTCCGCTACGAGGAGGCCGTCGAGGGACGGCGAGTCGTGTGTGAGCCGACGAGTGACGGGACCGCTCACCTCCTGGGCCTGGATCTCCCACCCGACGTCGCCGCCGCCGCCGCCGACCGCATCGACCACCTCGCCCGACAGCTCAAGACTCGGGACGAGCCGCGCTCCATCGATCAGCTTCGGGCCGACGTGTTCCTCGACCTCCTGTGCGGCGGCGCGACGCAGGGAAGGGCGGGCACCATCGACATCAGGGTCGATCTGGCCACGCTGGCGGAGCTCGCCGAGCATCCAGGCGATCTGGCCGGCTTCGGGCCCGTGGTCGCCGACATCGCCCGGCGGGCGGCTCGGGCCGCCGACCGCTGGCAGTACACCGTCACCGACCCCGACGATGGCAGCGTGATCGACACCGGCCTCACCCGCCGCCGGCCGACGCCGGCCCAGCGGCGCGCGATCGAGGCCAACTACCCGACCTGCATCTTCCTCGGGTGCCGCATCCCGTCCCACCGGTGCGACATAGACCACCGTGTCCCATACGCGCATGGCGGACCGACCGATGAGGCGAATCTGGGACCGGTCTGCCGCCATGATCACGGCATCCGGCACCTGGCCGGGTGGAACTATGCCCGGACCGCCACCGGTGGCCACCGCTGGACGAGTCCCCTGGGCCACACCTACACCAGCCGGAGGGATCCCCCCTGACCCGGCACCGGCCGGTCCAGGCGTTCCGTAGACGCTCCGGCCTCCTCAGCGGCCCGTTCTCTATCGTGCCGTCGACACCGAAAGGACCTCGATGGAGAAGCTGATCGCCTGCGTTCCCAACTTCAGCGAGGGTCGGGACCAAACCGTGATCGAGGCGATCACATCCGCCATCGACACGGTCGACGGCGTCAAGCTGCTCGACGTCGATCCGGGCCGGGCGACGAACCGAACCGTCGTCACGTTCGCCGGCCCGCCCGAGGCGGTGACCGAGGCGGCGGTGAGAGCCGGAGCCACGGCATCCGAGCTGATCGACATGCGGAAGCACTCGGGTGAGCACCCGCGATTCGGAGCGCTGGACGTCTGCCCGATCGTCCCGCTATCGGGCGTGACGATGGACGAGGCCACCGGATACGCCTGTGACGTGGCCCGCCGCCTTGGTGAGGACCTCGGTCTCACGGTCTACTGCTACGGGCATGCGGCCCTCCTGTCGGAACGCGCCGATCTCGCGACCGTGCGCGCCGGTGAATATGAGGGCCTCGCCGCCCGGCTGAGCTCGCCGGAGTGGCGACCCGACTTCGGCCCGGCGACCTTCAACGCCCGCTCCGGTGCCACCGCGGTCGGCGCTCGCGGATTCCTGGTGGCGCTCAACGTCAATCTGAACACCACCTCGACCCGACGCGCCAACGCAATCGCCTTCGACGTGAGGGAGCGAGGGCGGCCCAAGCGCGTGGGCGATCCCCTCACCGGCGAGGTCGAGCTCGACGAGCACGGTCAGCCCGTCTGGATCCCGGGAGCCCTGGAACACGTCAAGGCGATCGGCTGGTACATCGAGGAATACGGCATCGCCCAGGTCTCGATGAACCTGACCGACATCGAGGCGACACCGATCCACGCGGCGTTCGACGAGGTGTGCCGGCGCGCCGAGGCGAGGGGCGTCCGAGTCACCGGCTCGGAACTCGTGGGGCTCGTACCCCTCGATACGATCCTCGCGGCCGGGCGCCACTACCTTCGCAGGCAACAGCGGTCCACCGGCGTCTCGGATGTCGAACTCGTCAAGATCGCGGTCAGGTCGCTGGGGCTCGATGAACTCTCGCCATTCGACCCACGCACAAAGATCATCGAGTACGCCATGGACGACCGCACCGACCGGCTGGTCGACCGCTCCGTTCGGAGGTTCATCGAGGAGACGGCCTCGGAGTCGCCCGCCCCCGGCGGCGGTTCGGTCTCGGCGGCCCTCGGCGCACTCGGGGCCGCCCTGGCGGCCATGGTGGCAAACCTCTCCTCGCACAAACGGGGGTGGGACGACCGCTGGGAGGAGTTCTCCGACTGGGCCGACACGGCGAAGACGTGCCAGGACGAGTTGGTCGGGCTCATCGACGCCGACACCGACGCCTTCGACGCGGTGATGTGGGCCCTGGCGATGCCGAAGGGAAGCGAGCAGGAACGAACGTCCCGAGACGAGGCAATCCAGGCGGCGACGCGACGAGCAACCGAGGTTCCCTTCCGGGTCATGGAGGTCGCGCTCGCCTCGATGGAGGTGATCCGGGCGATGGCCGAGACCGGCAACCCTGCCTCGGTGTCGGACGCCGGGGTCGCCGCGCTCTGTGCCCGGTCGGCGGTGGTGGGTGCCTACCTCAACGTGCGGATCAACGCCGCGAGCCTCTCCGACTCCGTCGCCGCCTCATCCGAGCTCGAGCGGGGCCTCGAGCTCCAGGACCAGGCGATCGTCCGCGAAGCGGACATCCTCGAGGTGGTCGACCGACGCCTCGCCCGCTGACAGAGGATGGCGGATCTCGCCGCGGGCAGCCACATCTCGGTGGACCTGTACGGTTTCGCACCGAGGATTACCGCCTTCTTCGCCTGACCCGGCCCCACTCTGCGAGCACTTCGACACCGGTCGGTCGTCGTGGCCAGGGGGCATCGCCGTCGTGGTCGTGAGCGCGTCCCACCGCAGGCGCAGCCGGGTTTCAGGTCTCCAGCCGGCGGCGGATCTCCTGGAGGTGCCCCCGGTGCTCCCCCTCGTGCTGCCGCAGGTGATGCAGCACCCACTCCGGGGTGACCGTGCCGCTCCCGGTCCGGGCCGGCCGTCGATACGAAGCGAGATCGAGCCCGCGCAACGCCTCGAGGAGGCGGGCTCTCACCCGGGCGAGACGATCGAGATGGTCGGCGAGCGGCACCCCCTCCGCAGCCGCCAGGTGCCCGATGGTGGTCCTGACATCGTCCGGGAACAGCTCGTACGCCCAGGCCGGGAAGTCCTCGATCAGGACGTCGGCACACAGCCAGTCGAGCTCGATCGCCGCCACGTGGTACAGCAGCGCCCCGATGGTGTTGTCGCCGCCGGGCGGGAGCACGTCCACGTGGTCGGGGTCGATCCCATCGAGGGCTGCCAGCGTCCTCGCCCGCGTGTCCTCGAGCATCCACAACGCGGTCCCGACCTCCTCTGGGTATCCGGCGAGGGGGTGGACGGTGAGGTCGGGATCTTCCACGTGTCGAGGCTACCGCCGCCGATCCGTCTGGCACACCGGCCATCGGCCCCGTCCTGGTCGGAGATCGGCCGCCACCCGTCGAACCCCGTGGATAGGCTTGAAGGACGTGGAACAGCGCGGCTTCATCCTGATCGCCGACATCACCGGCTACACGAGATACCTGAACAGGTCGGAGCTCGACCACGCTCAGAGCACGCTGACCGACCTCCTGGAGTTGCTCGTCGATCGAACCCGGCCCCCGCTGGTCGTGTCCCGCCTCGAGGGAGACGCCGTGCTCAGCTACGCCCTGGACAGCGGTCTCGTCACCCCGCAGACGTTCATCGAGGCCATTGAGGACACCTACGTCGCCTTTCGGCGTGCGATCGAGATGATGGTCCTCAACAACACCTGCCGGTGCAACGCCTGCGCCAACGTGTCGTCGCTCGACCTGAAGTTCTTCATTCACCATGGGTCGTTCATGTTTCAGACCGTGGGCGGGTACCAGGAGCTGGTGGGAAGCGACGTGAACCTGATCCACCGTCTGCTGAAGAACACCGTCACCGACAGGACCGGCTTCGGCGCCTACGTCCTCTGCACCGATGCTGCCGAAGCGGCCCTCGGCCTGGGCGACGTCGCCCGAACGACCATGGTTCGTCACCAGGAGATGGTGGACGACTTCGGGGAGGTCACGGTGTGGATCAAGGACATGCACCCCGTATTCGAGGCTCGGAAAGACGACGAGCTCATCAGCTACTCACGAGACGAGGTGATCGACACCTTCGAGATCGAGATCGGGCTGCCTCCGGAGCTGGTGTGGGACTACCTCCACCAGACCGAGTTCCGAGACACTCTGATGGGCTCGGATCGGCACGAGGTGCGAGATCGTGTCGAGGGACGGGTTGGCCAAGGGAGCGTCTATCAGTGCTACCACGGCAAGCAGGTCTTGCCCCAGGTGGTCCTCGAGTGGCGACCGTTCGAGAGAACGGTGGTCAAGCAAATCGTCCCTGTGCTCGGTGGTCCGGTCGAGTTCCTCATGGACTTCGGGCTCACCGACGCCAACGGGGCGACCCGTCTGACACAGACCCTCGCCCGGCTCTCGGGACGCTTGATCCGCAGATTGGTTGTCCGGGCCATGGTGAGAACCATGCATCGTCAGGGTCTCCGTGACTCCGAAGAGTTCCGCCGTCGGATCGAGGCCGATGCCGCATCGCGGTATGCCGCCGCCATCACCGCGGGCCCGGTACCGCAAGGCCGGATCCGCGCCGCTGCGGCCGAGAGCCTCCGGAATGGCGGCTGAGGCTGCGGCCGTCGGCTTTGCCACCGCCGGGCCTACGGCTGCCACGCGACGTCACGGATTGCAGAGGATCTCGAAGCTACCCGGGACCGGCTCGGTCTCCTCGCCGGCGGTGTGGGCGTTGTAGTCGATGAAGGTCACCGTTCCCTGCGCTCGTCCATTGGACAGTTCCCAGACCTCGAAGACGCCCTCGATGTCATCGAAGCCTCCCGCCTGCCAGCGGACGAACACCCCATTGCCGTAGTCGTCGAGCGTGAGGCTCGGTGCCTGCAGGCCCTGGGCCTCCCAGTCGACCTCCGGGACGATGAAGTTGAACTGGACGGCGACCTCCGGCCCACCGGCCTCCACCGGCGAGCCGTCGGCGCCGATCGCATAGGAAGCACCGATGACATTCCCGAGGTTGTTGCATCCGTTCACGGGATCGGCCGGGAACTCGTAGACGACATCGCCCACCGTGACGACCGCGAAGTTGGCCGGGCCGGTTCCACTGGATCCTGCGCCATCTCCCGAATTGGAAGCACCGGTGGTGGAGGTGGTGTCGTTGCCGGCGTCCCCACCCGGGGCGGGATCGGCCTCCCCCCCGCCGCAGCCGGCGACGAAGGCTGCTGCCAGCAGGAGCGCTACCAGGGTTCGACCCATCTTCGGACTCCTCATGTCGAGGTCGGCGCCTCTTCGGCGGACTTGGCCGGCAGGTTAGGGGGGACACCGCCCAGATGGGCCTGAAACACGACCGGCCGCTTCGCGGATCGGCTTCACCCTCGTGCAGAAGCCTCGGGACGCGCATGCTCCGACCTGGGCCCGATGATCTGCTCCATCCGGCCCGGTGCGGCGTTAGGGGTGACACTGAGTCGTGAGGCGCCTGCGATCACGGCGAGGTTGGCGTCGGCGAGCCCCACCGCCAGACGGAACCGCTCCGCCGGGCCGATCTGGTTGACCGCGTATGCGGGGGCGATGACCAGGTCGTCTGGCTGGAGACGCTCCAACAGGCCGCGCACCCCGAGCGGCTCCAGGTGGGTCACGTACCTGGGATCACCAAGGACCTCGCCGAGCACGTCCGTGCCCGTCCCTGCCACCAACAACTCCCCGTCCCGGCGCCGGAGCCTCCCTGCGATCGTCGCCGCCAGGCGGGCGTCCTCGGCACGCCAGGCCACGCTGGCATCCCCCACCAGGAGGAGGACCCGCCTCCAGGGTCTGAGGAGGTGCACGGCCGCCGCCGGAACAGGGCAGCTCTGGCCGACGGCGTCGATCTCGCTGCCCATCAGCCGGTCCGGTCCCAGTTTCGGCCCGGCCCAGGACATGACGATCAAGCTCGCGTCGACCTCCTCGACGAGTTCGAGGGCCCCGTCGGCGAACTCGTCGGAGATGCGAACGATCCCCTCCGTGTCATGACCGGCTGCGGCAGCCACCTGCTCGGCCTCGGCGATCCTCGCCCGCCCCCGTTCCTTCGAGCCGGAAGGGGGCGTGGTGAAGGGAACCACGATCCCGTCGTCGCCTCGGGCGACCGCGCCGGAGAACCGGACGAGCTGGTCGAGACGAGACCAGGACTCGCGGACGTCCACGAGCACCCGGGCCCCGACCGAACCCGACGAGACCGGCGGCGCAGGGATGCGCTGAAGGAAGTAGCGGGTGCCGTAGGAGGTGAGGAGGGCGGTGAGCACGATGGCGATGACCGACGCATTCACGACCTGCTGATCGAACAACCCCAGCGCCAGGCCCACCTGGGCGATGGCCAGGGTCGACGCCGCCTGGCCGAAGCTGAGGGACGACATCAGCCCGATCTCGTCCCGGGTGTAGCCCGAGATCGCAGAGGCGAACAGGGCGGCGCCCGTCTTGCCGACCACCACGAAGCCGGTGAACAGGATCCCGAGCCCGACCGTGTCGAGCTCGAAGAAAGCGCTGGGGTCGATGCTGAGCCCGACCGAGACGAGGAAGGCGGGGACGAAGAGCGTCGCTCCCACGAAGTCGAGCCGATCCATGAGCTCGCTGTTGTCGGGAACGAGGCGGTTGAGCCCGAGACCCGCGAGGAAAGCGCCGATGATCCCCTCGACCCCGGCGGCCACGGCCAGCGTGGCCGACAGAGCCATGCCGGCGAGGGCGAAGACGAACCGCTGGGCTCGCGACCGCCCGACCCTGACGAAGAACCATCGTCCGAGCCTCGGCAGCAGCCACAGGGCGAAGCCGACGAGCAGCGGAACGGTGATGATGAGAGGGACCGTCGAGGCCTCGGCGACGGTCTCTCCCTCCTCGACGACCTCGATCACCACCCGGGTGGTGGTGACGGCGAGCACCAGCAACGAGAGCAGGTCGGCCACGACGCCCGCCGACACCGCATCCCTCACCGCCCGGGTGTCCTGGAGACCGGCGGCCCGCACGTCGGGATAGGCCACCAGGGTGTTCGAGGCCCACATCGATCCGATGAGGGCGGCCGCCAGTGGCGCGTAGCCGAGGGTCGAGGCGACGGTGACGCTCAGCCCGAACGGGACGACGAAGCTGGCCAGGCCGAAGACGATGGCGCTCTTCTTGTCGGCGCCGAACGCCCGGAGGTTGAAGCCGAGCCCGGCCAGGAACATCAGATAGAGGATGCCCACCTGGCCCAGGTCGGACACGAGCCCGCCCCGTCGCACCCAGCCGAGCACGAACGGCCCGAACACCATGCCGAGGAAGATCAGACCCAGCATGCCGGGCACCCGGACCCGCTCGGCGAGCATCGGACCGATGAGGATCGCCACCAACAGGAGCAGCAGCGTCATCTCGACGCTGCTCACGGGCACCGGGAACCCCCCACCTCGAGCGCCCCCAACCAGCGGCCCTCTCGTCCGGCCGCACCCTCATGGCGCCACCGGTGCGAGTGACCCAATCGCGTTCCGATGTCGCCCACGTCACCCTCCTGCCGGCCGGCGTCTCGACGGCGCCGGGACGGTAGCTCGCGGAACGAGGCGTGCGGCGCCCTGCGAGAATCGTGTCCCTGCCGAGTCGCCCTCCGCGACCATGGGCGGATGCATCTATCCGACTCCGATCACCTGGATGATGATGGAAGCAGGCCGAAAGGAGCCGAAGTGCCGTCCACCGGGCTGGGTAGGTGGGCCGGACGGCTGCTCGTCACGAGCGTCGTACTGCTGGCTCTGCTCATCGCCGCCTTCAACACGAATGTGCTCGGAGCGGGCTTTGCGCAGAGGACCGCAGGAGGCTTGGCGCTGTGGGTGGCCACCGCCGCCGCCGTCGTCGGAACGCTCGTCACCGGAATCGTGAGTTGGATTCGTCTCGCGGATCACTCGATCGTGGTGATCGTGGCCACGGTCTTCGGAGTCCTTGGCACGATCCTCCTCGGCATCGGGGCGATACCCCAGAGCTAGCGGCTCCCTTGGAGCGCGCCCTCTTGGTCGTGCTCCTTCGCGTCGATCCGGGATCAGGAGGTGGACCAAGCATGCGCCGACTCACAGGGCAGGCTCCGGTCTTGCGACCTCGGAGATCGGCCGATGATGCCACCAGCCAGGGTCGGATAGCCGCCACGTGTGGCCTTTCGACGATCATGCGGCCGGCATCGTCGGGTGTACGACAGTCACGGCCAAACGTCCGCCCGGCCCACAGTTCTAGGACCGACCAACCGAGGAGACCGTCGCATGGAACCGATCGACCTGGCACTCACCGTCCTTCGCCTGTGGCTGGGGATCGTGATGCTCGCCCACGGCGTCCACCACGCCCGCAACCTCGAGGGCACCGCCGCGTGGTTCGCCTCCAAGGGATTCCGTCAACCGCCGTTGAACGCTCGTGCGTCGGCGTTCGGAGAGCTGGCGATCGGCGCCGGTCTGGTGACCGGGCTGCTGACGTCTCCGGCGGCCGCCGGCCTCATCGCCACCATGACCGTCGCCTTCGGCTCGATCCACCGCTTCGCCGGGTTCTTCGTGTTCAAACGACCCGACGAAGGCTGGGAGTATGTCGCCACCCTGGCCGTGGCCTCCCTCACCGTGGCCGTGGCCGGCCCCGGACCGTATTCGCTGGATGCGGTGCTCGGGATCGACACCGCCCTCTCGGGCTGGACCGGGCTCGCCATCGCCCTCGCCGGGGTGGCCGCCGGAGCCGTCCAGCTCGCCGTCTTCTGGCGGCGCCCCACCTCGGAGACCCCATGAGCCATCTCACCCTCCGCCATCCGCGTCAGGAAGCCGGCTCGATCCTGCCTGTCGGTCACGAGGCCCGGGTGCTCGAATCCTCACCGCCGGCCAGCCCCGACCCTGCGTGGTACGCCGACGATCCCACCGACCCCGCAGGCGCCGCCGGCATCGTCGTGACTCCGATCCCCGGGGAAGGCACCACCTGAGGGTCGGCGCGTTCGCCCGGAGCCACTGGCTCGACGGACGCCGTCGCCTCGAACCGCTCCCGGCCGGGTACGACGCAGGGCGTCGCGCCCTCCACCAGGTCAGCCTTCTTCGTGGTCGCCCCGCCCCGGTACGCCGCCACCTGCAAGCGATCGAGACGGTGGAGAAGGCCCGTGACGGTACCGTGTCGAGCACACCGATCGGGACCCCAACGCGTGGAAGCGCCCTCAATGGGCGCTTCCACGCTTTCCGGTGGCTGAACGCGCCTAGGTCATCCAGCCGGTGTCTCCATGGACGGCGACACGCTTCGCCCCCAGATGGTCGAGAGCCGATGAGACATCGGCAGCCTCGCCATCGCGGACGGCCACGGTCACCAGCGATCCCCCTTCCTCCACGCCCTCGCGATAGTACGCAGCGTGCTCATCGTCGGTGTTGGCACCGACGATGGCACCAGCCGCTCCTCCGATGACCGCTCCCCCGGCGGCACCCGCTGCGGTGGCGCCCAGGGTTCCGAGCAACGTCCCGGCGGCGAGGAAGGGCCCGATCCCTGGCACGACGGCAAGGCCAGCCGACGCCAGCAAGCCGGCACCGGCACCGACCGCAGCTCCTCCGACGGCTCCGCCGGCGGCCCCCTTCGCCGCTTCGTCGGCCGCATCGCGATCAGTCTCGCGGCCGAAGTCATGCTCGTCCCGATCCAGCTCGTCCCGACGACGGTCGAGGTAGCCAATCGACGATTCATCGTATCCCATGTCCTCCAGCGACTCGATCGCCCTTTGGGCATCAACTCGGGTTGCAAACAACGCAACTACTTCGGTCATCGTCCCTCCTTGGGTGTGACGAACCCACTGATACCCCCCGCCTCTCTCCGATAAACCCGTTTCTGATCGGCTGCCACGCGATCCTGGGGGAACACTGCCACCGACCGCCGATCTAGGGACGGGAGGCAGGATCGAGAATTCCAGCCGATACCGAAGATTCAGGTTTCAGGTCGAAGTGTCCCGGGTATCGGGTTCCCGACCGCTGAAAGGAGCAGCCATGTACATAGGACTCGGCACCCTGATCCTCATCATCCTGATCATCCTCCTCGTCGCTTGAAGGGAGTAGAGGTGACTACCAGCTACGTACGCGGAACCGAGACCGATCTCGGCACCGTGAAGGAACGCTTCGGAGGCATCGACACGCCTGCCGCCCTCGGCGGCATGTTCGCCATGGTCGGCACCCTGGTCTTCCTGGGTGCGCTCATCACCGCCGGCGCCGGGGGACTCAGTTACCAGCTCAATGCCATAGACATGGACGGCAACCTGCAGGAGATCGAGGTTGCCGGCATCGTCGTCGCCAGCCTCGTCGTGCTCGTCGCCGCCTTCGTCGGCGGATGGGTGGCAGCACGGATCGCCCGCTTCGACGGCGTGATCAACGGCGTGGGTATGGCGATATGGCTTCTGTTCCTGGTGGCCGTGTTCGCTGCTCTCGGCGCGTTCGTCGGGCAGGAGTACAACGCCTTCCAGAGAGTTGGTCTGCCCGATTGGTTCGCCCAGCTCTCAGCCGATGACGTGACCTCGGTCGCGGTCGTCGCTGCCGTCGTGGGAATCGTGATGGTCTTTGCCGGGGCCGCGCTGGGCGGTGCGATCGGTAACGGCTACAACCGCAAGGTAGACGCAGCACTCACAGACCAGCGGGTGCGCGCCGAACGGAACACATAAAGGAGACACCTGATGGTAGATGCAGTTCTTTCGAGTTCGACGCTCAGCGGGGACGACGTCGTCAACCGTGACGGTGACAAGCTGGGCACACTCAAGGAGATCATGATCGACCTGGCCCGGGGCGACGTGGCCTACGCAGTCGTCGCGCGAGGCGGTCTCGCCGGCATCGGCGAGAAGCTGTTTGCGGTGCCGTGGGAAATGTTCGACGTAGATGTCGAGGCTCACGAGTTGATCCTCGACATCGCCGAGGACGTGCTCGACAACAGCCCGGGCTTCGACCCCGACCACTGGCCGAGTTTCAGCGACCAGGAGTGGCGGACGCAGGTTCACGAGTACTACGGATTGGCTCCGTACCGGGGAGATCGGTGACGGCGTCGGGGCTCCCCGGCCCAAGGACTCGCAGCTCTCCGGGTCCGCCGAGATCCCAGCCCCGCACACCACCCGAGGCGACAGCGGATGGAGGAGAACAGCGGATGGAGGAGAGGGGATGAGCAAGCTGAAGTCGATCGCCACAGCAGCGACTGGAGCAGCCGTCGCGTACTGGATGGACCCCGACAGTGGCGCAGGGCGGCGAGCACGAACTGGAAACCAACTCGCCGCACGCTGGCGTGATCTCACGTCGGCGGCGAGCGGAAGGATCGAGTATCGAAAGGGTGTGGCCCGGGGACTCATTCACCACGTTGCCAGTACGTTCCGGAGGGACCGCGAATTCGACGATGCCGTACTGATCCAGAAGGTACGGAGCGAGGCGGTGGGACCTTGGATGCAGCGCACCGGCAACACCGGCGACGTGCACGTGACAGTCCAAGGCGGAGAGGTCACTGTCGCGGGTTTCGTCGAGAGTTCCGATCGACGTCAGAGCCTGCTGCGACTCATCGAGAACGTCGAGGGGGTGCAGTCGGTCACCGATCGACTGGCGTCGACAGAGATGGCGTGAGACGCGCGTAGCGGGCCGGGACGGCGCCGACGGGCGTCGCCATGAAGTAGAAGAGGGGAAAGGGGGGGATGCCCCCATGACCCCGGATGGCTGGAACAGCGAGGACTAGATCTGCTCGCGCGGCAGTTGTCGGCCGACAGCATCGTCACCACTACTGCGGCCGGCTCGGGCCACCCGACATCAGCCCTCTCGGCGTCGCATCTGGTTGCGACCCTCCTCGCTCGACATCTCCGGACCCCGATCGACCGATCCTCCATCCACGCAGATCGCTTCATGCTGTCAAAGGGCCACACGGCCCCCCTCCTCTGCCCCTGGGGCTCGAGCGGCAACGATCGCAAGGCCGTGTCTGGGTGCTCATGGCCGACTCGGAGACGGCGGAAGGTTCTGTCTGGGAGGCGATGGACCTGGCCCGCGAGCACTCCGTCTCCAACCTCCGAGCCATCATCAACATGAACCGCCTTGGACAGACCGGCCCGACGATGCTCGGCTGGAACTGGGATGCGTTCACCAGTCGTGCCACGGCTTTCGGCTGGAAGGCGGCCGTCGTCGACGGGCACGACCCCGCTGGCATCTCGAGGGGACTCGAGGAACTCGACCTCGCCGAGGAGCCCGAGGTGCTCGTCGCCCGAACCGTGAAGGGTCACATCCGCCCTGTATCCACCGAGCGCCACCTTCGAGATCGGTGGGTCGCATACCCCTCGAACCTACGACAAGCGTCGTGCGTCATCGTTGGATCCGGCATCACCTTCCACCAGGCTCTGGCCGCGGCCGATGAACTGGGGAACCGCGGCGTCGATGGGGGTGTGATCGACGCCTATTCCGACCAACCGGTGGTGGACCGACAAGCGTTCTCGTGATGCCCTGGAAGGGACCGGGTGGCTGCTGGTGTAGAGGATCACGGCCCCGTAGGCAGTCTCGGGGATGCTGTCCTCGAAGCGGTGGTGGAGGACAATCGTTGCCACGGTCGAGGAGGCACACTTGGGCTGCACGTCCGCAAACCGTAGAGGCGCCCGTTTCGGGCGCCTCTAGGACCTCTGACTTCTACGACATCTGGCTCGATCGGCTGATGGTGCCGTGAGCGCCGGTCAGCCAGACGGTTCCGATCTGCGGTCAGAGCATGTCTTCGCGGGCCTGCTCGGCACGGGATGCTCCGATCGCCGTCTTGACGCTCTTCCGTTCCTCCGGGGGTGGGAGGACGGCTGGCAACCCCAACGATTCGATCCAAAGCTCGCGGGCCCAGCCCATGGTGTGATATAGGTGCTCGTCCTCTTCCTCCTCGACCTGCTCGTAGGCCGCGGTGAGAACTTCCGCCCGCTTTCCCGTCGCCGATTCGGCCACGTGTCCGATGAGCTCCCAATTGGCGTGGTCCTTTGTCTCGGCATCCACAACACACTCGGCGGCGACCAGTTGCGCGAGCAGAGGGTCACCGGACGCCAGGGCCTGATCCATCGCGTGAACGAGTGCCTCTCCTTTGAGGCGGACGATCTCGCGACCTGCGGTGCGAGTGCTCGTGTCAAGATCGAGGGCGTCGAACACCCCCTCCACGATCCGGACGTGCTCCTCTGTCTCCTCGAGGTACCCGGTCCACTCCGTGTGCAGGTCTTCGTTCACCGCGCATTCGATCGCCTTTCGATACACCTGGACGCCACCGAGTTCGGTCTCGAGCGCCTGATAGAGCAGTTCGTCCACCTGTGAGTCCTTCATCCGATCTCCTCCTGTCGTTCGTGCTCGTCGATGAGCCGGTTTCCGGTTCCTCTCGGTGCGTGCACAAGGGACGCCGGAGCGAACTCGACGCCCTCGAGCTGACGCCCGCAGACAGCCAGAGCCTGTGCTGTTTCCAAGTCGAGATCGAGCTCGTCGATCAGACATTGCACCACTGCGCCGTGGTCCAACCTCTGCGCCTCGAGGTACGACACCGCCCGCTGGGCGAGCGCCAGGTCTCGCATGGGATCCTCGGGAATGGCAGACCAGGGACTCGTGATCTGGGGAGCTTCATACACGACTCCACCTCCTGTCGGCCCATGGGTTCCCACTCATGCGAGGTTTCAAACACCGACGACCCGGATGGGCCCTGCCGTCTCCACCCCCGCGCTCGCGAACACGAGCACCGACCAGAGGATTAGCCAATCACCGTCGGAATGATGGCCGCAGCCAATGCCAACCGCCGCCAAGCGGATCACCACGATCAAACATCACCTCTCCAGTCCTGCACGTGCCCGCCGAAGACTTCGATCGTGCTGCAGAACTGGTCCCCTTCCTGTCTGCGCCGTGCAGGTCCTAGACGCGGATCTCGACGCGAGGAGCCCCCCGCCTGCGGGGGGCTCCTCGTGTCTCAGACCAAGCTCAATGCTCGAGTCGTCGCCGGATGTTTTCCTCCGTCTCCCCGGTCCGCTCCTTGATGCGGCCGATCATCTCGTCGAGCTGACCCTCGGCGACATCGAGGTCGTCGTCGGTGAGATTGCCCCACACCTGCTTGGCCTTGCCCTTGAGCTGATCCCAGCGACCCGACCACTTGGTCGCCAGGCCGCCGTCGTCGTAGATTCCGACTTCTTCTCGCATGTGAGCCTCCTTCTGTCGCGTCGCTCACATGCTCCCGATACCCGTCATGTAGGACCGGATAAACCCGCACGTGTGCGCGTTCGGGCCATCCTGAACAAGGCTCTTCAAATGCATCGAGCACCAGGATGCCTACTGATTCCCTACAGGCGCTGGTACGCGGACGGCGTCGCTCCTTGATCCACCGATCGTGACAGCTCGGACACAGCTCACCGCGGGTGACATTGGACGTCTACTCGCACCTGTTCCCCCCACGAGCTCGGCGGCATCGCCCAACGTCTCGATCGGATCCGTCACGACGCAATCGCGACACATGCGCGACACGGCGACTCGAACAGGCTGGAGGAAGTGGCGTTCGAATGGCGAGAATCGCCCGTAACCACAGGCGATTCGAGAGACTCCGGGGGTGACTCGAACTCACATCCAACGGATTGACAGTTCCGACCTCGGCGTCCACCTGGTGTCATTGCAGTGCGGTTCCATGCGGTCCTGTCGACCCATCCAGCCCCTCACATGTCACCCTGTGCCATCCCGTACCGAACGTGACGTCTGGTATGGCTACACAAATGGCTACGCCGACAACACGCCACAGGCGATCCGCCTATGCCACACTCCATCCGTTTCCAGGGGCTTGAAACCGAGTGCCACTAGTCGGACTGCTCGATCCAGTGGCGGGTCATGGTGGCGGCCATCCCCACGATCCGTTCGAGGGACATGCCGCTCGACGAGAAGGCATCCCACACCCGGGGGTCGATGAAGGTGACCAAGATGACGAGGTTGTCGCCCCGGCCGGCTGCATCGCCGAGGGCCCGGGTCATCATCTCGCCGGCTCTGGCCTCCCACTCCAGGGTCGCCCTGGCCAGAACCGGATGGCCGGCGCTGGTGTGCATGATCTGATAGATCCACCCCGTCCGGGCGTACAGGCCGTAAATCGCCCCGAAGAAGGCCTGAAGGCGTTCACCCAGCGAAGCGTCAGCATCGATGTCGTCGGGGCCGGGAAGTTGCACCTCCTCGGTCCATTTGGAGATGACGGCTCTGACCAGGTCGTCGGGGTCAGGGAAGTGGTTGAGCACGGTGCCCGGGGCCACATCGGCCCGGCGCGCCACCATCTGCATGCTGGTGGCCACGATCCCGTTCTCGGCGTACTCGGAGGCGGCGGCGTCGACGATGCGCCGTCGGGTCTCGGCCATCGAGGCCTCCCGCTTGCCCAGGTTGTAGGAACGCTTCCGACTCACAAGACGAAGGTTATCGCGTCAATTGATTGACTGGGAGTGTGCAGTCAATTAAGTTGACGAGCGAGGAGGTCAGAGGAACGACATGAAGACCCAGGACCCAGCGGTGACGAGCATCGAAGCCTGGCTGCGAATCGCCAGGGTGGCGGCCATCGTGGTGGTGGTGTGGGCGGCGCTGCTTCAACTCACCGTGGGTGTGCTGATTCCCCCGGTGCTGGCGGTCGGGATCGTGTTCGCCGCCCTCGTGCCCTTCCTCGGCCGCGAGCGCCGCCTCGCAGGGTTGGTGGGGGCGGTATTGGGCGTAGCAGCGGTCGGCGGCAATGTCCCCTCCCTCCTCGAGGAGCTGTCGCATCCATCGTCGGCCCAAGCCTTCATCTTCACGCTGGTCGCCGCCTCGGCGTCGGCAGTGCTGATGCTGGCCGGGACGGCCGCCTTCTTCCACCGGTCGGCCAACCCGGCTCCCGTCATGTGGCTTTGGGCCGGGTTGGTCGTCGCCGGCTCGCTGGGGTCGCTGCTGGCCGCCAGAGCGGTGGATTCGACCCCTCCTGCCGACGGAGATGTGATTGTCGTGGCCAAGGCCAACGATTTCTCCCCCGACCCGATGGTGGTACTGCCGGGCCGCATCGGCGTCTGGATCGACAACCGCGACGGAGCCCGCCACACCTTCACCGCCCCTGAGCTGGGAGTCGACGTCGAGATCACCGGCCTCAAATCCCAGCGGGTCGAGTTCGACGCCGCCCCCGGGCGGTACATCGTGTTCTGCAAGGTCGTGGGCCACGAAGACATGACGGCCATCCTGGCGGTGGGCTGATGGTCGGTGCCGCCGCCTACGACTTCATGTACCGCAGGGGGGCGATCTGGGACGCAGCGGGCGTGCGGCCGGAACTCAGTTCGTTCCTCGACCGAGGACTCGTCACAGCGAAGACTCATCCCCGGGTCATCGACCTGGGCTGTGGCACCGGGTCCAACGCCGTCCATCTCGCCGGCTTGGGCTTCGAGGTCACCGGCGTCGACTTCTCGGCGGTGGCCCTGGCTAAGGCCGAGGCTCGGGCCGCGGAGGCCGGAGTTGAGTGCCGCTTCGTTCTCGGCGACCTGACCGCCGACGCCATCCCGGGTGCCGCGGGGCCCTTCGACTTCCTGGTGGATTTCGGCACCCTCGACGACCTCAAGGGCGACGCCCGCCGGCGGATGGCGTCCACCATC
The DNA here is from genome assembly GCA_046484325.1 of Acidimicrobiia bacterium. GTDB lineage: Bacteria > Actinomycetota > Acidimicrobiia > Spongiisociales > ZC4RG35 > JAWOJB01. The sequence continues at coordinate 38,877 of JAWOJB010000084.1, forward strand.
GACCGGCTGTCGGCTCCCGGGTCTGTGCTCCTCGAGTGGTGCTTCTATGCCAGCGCAGCCGATCTCCCCTGGTTCAGCATGAGCGGCCCCTCCCGCCTCATCGGGGCCATCGCCCCCGGCGAACTGGACGAGATGTTCGGGGCCCGGTGGGACATCGAGACGCTTGCGTCGGACCCCGAGCACCACAACGCCTGTTTCCTGATGGGGAGGCGGTAAGTCGAGCAAGGAGGGCCTGAAGAGGGCATCGACTCGAACGCATTACCTAGTTGCCTACCACCGAGTCCGATGCCATCCACACCGGGAGCCGCCAGACAACCGACAGACACCCATTCACCTGGCCAGGTGCGGTAACGCCCGCCCCAGTCACAGGGTGGGGAGTCTCAATGAGCAACTCTGGCGAATCCCGGCGGGCGGCGGCCTCGAGTTCGATGACCTACCTGCGGCGCCGGCTCCAGCCGAAGCCTCCGCCAAACACCACGAATAGCACAACGATGAGGATGATCCATCCGGTGGTACTCATGGCTCCTCCTATCGAGTCCGACAACCGAAACCAACCATAGTCGTCGGTGACACAAGACGCACTCGCCACCGTCCTGGGCGTGCACATCGGGGGGGCGGTTCTACTAACCGCCCACGGGCAGATCCTGCTGACCAGGAGGTGGAGACGAACCCCTGCCGGCAGCTCGCCCGTTCGGGGCTGGCAGAGAACCCTCGGGCCGGCAACGACCTGCCGGGGCACTCACGCTCGCAGCGGTCATCCCGCTCGCTCCACGGCTGGCTGCTTCGATTCGGAAGTCCAGCTGAGGTACCCGAACCGAGCGTCCATCCTCCCCGATCGACCTCAGCCGCCAGCCGTCACCCGAACCTCTCGGTCGAATCCGACCTGGCGGTGGCGGCCGCCCTCACCGCCGCCGCCCGCTTCACCCCCCTGCGGCGCCGGATCCAACGGTGGGTAGACCGCCGCTTCAACCGCACCCGCTACGTCGCCGAACGAGAACCGGAGTCATTCACCGACCGGTTGAGGGACACCACCGAGATCGACACCACGCAGGCCGACCTGATCGGCGTCATCCACAGCACGTTGCAGCCGTCCATCGTGGGCGTGTGGATCAGAGGCCAGTCGGAGTAGCCGTCACGCACCGGCACGCGCACCGTCCCACTGTCCCCCCTCATCCGTTCGCCTCCCCACCATCCCGCCACAGAAACAATGCTCCGGCACCCCCAACGCGTGACGGGCCTCTTGGCAGCCACCCGGCAACTCGGTGATCCCCCCACGGGCCAGTGCGGACTCCCCGGCCTGCCACCCGGGGTATTTCTGCGGTCACTCGACGGGATCGCTCACCTAGATTTCGACTGATTGACGCCCGACCTGATCCCCCCGCCCACCGCCCGCATCCGGTTCCGTCCGTACCAGGCCGAGGACGCCGCCGCCGTCACCGTCATGTTCGCCGACGGCCAGGCCCGCCGGTTCTACCCCACCATGGTTCAACTCGACGCCGCCGCACGCTGGATCGCATGGAACCTAGACAGCTACCAGACCACCGGGTTCGGCCTGTGGGTGATCGAACACCGAGACACCGGAGAGTTCCTCGGGGACTGCGGCCTGACCCTTCAGCCGGTCGACGACGGACACCTCGTCGAGGTCGGCTACCACCTGACCGTCGCCCATCGGGGCCGGGGCTATGCCACCGAGGCCGCACGGGCCTGCATCGAACATGCCCTCCACCACCTCGGTCTGCCGCTGGTGTGCTCGATCGTCGACCCCGACAACACCCCCTCAAAGGCGGTGGCCTCCCGCATCCACCGTTCCCACCGGACCGCCCTCTCCAACAGCCGACCGATGCTCCTCTACTGGACCGACAACCCAGCTACCCCGCCACCCTCGCCACCGTGGCCGGATGCCAGCGCCCGCCCCGCTTTGACCTGACCCACCCCCCTTGGTCGGAGATCGCCATTGTCACCCGACCCTGATCTGCGCGATGATGGACACGGAGGTGGTGAGTCGATGCGAGCGTGGATGATCGTGATCGGCCTCGTCTTCGTCGTCGGATTGGTCGTCTTGGTGCTCTCCTACGAGGCCGAGAAGGACGTGATCCACCACGCTTCGGCGTGAGACAGCCGGAACGCCGGAGTTCGAACGTCTGTTGATGAACGTGGGTTTGACAAGACTCCCTGCCGGGTCCCGCCCCCGCATGGGCGCTCTTCGACACCCTCGACGAGGTCAACGGCCGGCCCGGCCCCAAGGTCGAGGTCAGGTCGTGAGGTTCTCCTAGTCGAGTGCTGGACCGAGTCGCGTTGGTGCCTCCGCCTCGGCAGGTTCCTTCAACTCGACGAAGATCACGTGCGTCGTGCTCTTGCCGATGTTGTGACCGGCGTGCTGCTGAGCGGGCAACCAGGCGGTGGAGCCGGCGGAAATCTCGACGTCTCGTTCGGAGTCGCCGGCGTAGAGCCGCCGCCGGAACGACGTCAGCGTGTACATCACGCTGTCCGGGTGCGCGTGCGGGGTCGTGCGGTCGCCCGGAACGTCGGTGTACTCGAGCACCCTGACGCGGTCGTTCTCGAACAGCACCTTGTAGTGATCAGGGTTGGTGGACACGGGGTCGAGGTTCACGCTCGTTCCTCCAGACGCTGGAAGGGCCGAAGGAAGGCTAGAGGTTCACGCGCATGGTCGTCTGCTCCGGGTGTCGGGTGGTTTTCCGACCGCCTCCCGCCGCCCGCCGTGACGAGCGATACCGCGTTTGCCTGATAGACCAGGGGTGGACCGAGAGGCCGCGAAGCGCACGCTCTCGCCTAAGGAAGACGCCCTGACCTGTGAGTTCGAAGTTCCGAGGGTGAGACTCGAACTCACACTCACCCGACCGTCGGCCCGTTGCCGTCTACAGGAGAACCCCAGGTGTCACCATCGGCAAACGCGATCCCAGCCGGCCCCGGCTCACTTATGGACCGCCGTCCGCACCGGTGGGTTGGTCACGTTCCGGGAGAAGAAGTCCGACGGGTGAACCGGTGGCGAGGCGATCGGTGGCACTGTCATGGAGACACCTTCTTCGAGCCGTGCTCTGCCTCAGCGCTTGCCGGGACCGCCAACTCGTAGACCGCGCCCATGTGAGGGCCAGCGTGCTGGCGGCAAAGGTGGCCGCGAGGAAGCCGGTGAGCCCGAACAAGCTTCGCACCCTGTACCACTGGTCGAACGACACCTCGACGAGTCCGAGCACGGCGAGATTGTGGCCGATGAGGAACATGAGCAGGCTCTGGGTGACCAGGATCGACGGCAACGCCGACTTGCTTCGACTGAAGAGCACCCACAGTATGAGCGTCCCGGCCAGGGTTCCGGCAGCGATCAATGGCAGCGCAGGGGGCATCAGGAGCCCCAGAGGGTCGTCGGCTGCGAGCACTTCGGCCATGGTGAATCTCGGGACGAACACCAGCAGGGACGCCCCGCCCAGCGCCATGAGCAAAGCCGCGCCGCCGGTGTTGTAGGCGAGCCAGCGGCCCGGTGTGTGCCTGTCGACCGCGTGCTGGTAGCTCCACACGATGCACAGTCCGCACACACCTCCAGATACGACCATTGGAACGATGTTGAACCAGATGTCGGAGATCCAAACGGCATGGACCACCGCGAAACCGAACACCGTCAAGCCGCCGGCCGCCGCACCTTGCACCTTGGTCGGTGATCCCCAGGTCCTTCCCCGGGTCGCCTCCCTAACGGCTGGATTCGAAACCACGGCGGGTCCCAAGCAGCAGAAGAGCCGTCAGCCCGAAGAACACCCAGCCGGACACGGCTGGTGGTGGAGGGGGTACGTCCGGCTGCAACTCGACGAAGAGAAAGGAAGCCGCAACCCCCAACGACCAGGCCGGGAAGGTCCACATCGTGTACCACGCCCAACGCTCGCCGCGGCGGTACGGAACCAACACGATGACCGTCCACAGGACACTCATCACGAGGAGGTGTAGCCCGCCCGCCCTTACCTGAAGGTCCACGAGCGTGGCGACGGGCGGACTCATCTCCCTGATCTGGTCGGGGCTCAGGCCCGCCACCCCTTCGGGGATCGCCGGGTCGGCATCGAGACCAACGATCACATCGCCGATCCCGAACAGACCTATGACCACGACCAGGCCGATCAGGAGCTTCCAACCGTGCCGCGTCCAGAACCCGGGCTTGTTCGCGGCTGAGGTCTCTACGGCAGTGGGCCTCTCACTCATGCGTCGCCTCCATTGGTGTGTCCGTGCTCGGCGGCCGGTGCTCGGCGTCGTCGGCGAGGAACGTCCTGGCCCTGGCGGCCGTGAAGATGGGGTCGTCCAGCCAGGGTGCTGGCACGCGTGACCGCCCCGACGCTCTTCCATGGGGAGAAGATGACGGCTTCGGGGAGCCTGCGTTGGGGCCACCGTGGATGAACAGAACCGGTTCCCCCTCTCCCACCTCTTGTACCCGCGCTTCGACGCCCAACCGGGGTAGCGTCACGAATGACTCATGGGGAGTGAGCCCCACGGAATTCCACAGGCGGCGTTCGGCGCACCGATAGTCGACTTCACTCATCTCGGCCTCAACTTCCGATGGTCAGGGTGGCGGTCATGGCGGTATGGCCTGGTGGAAGCCGGTCTCCACATCGACTCCCACTTCCTACAGAGAGAACGTATGGGGAGGCGGATCCTGGCTGTCCACCCAGATCCGATCCCGGAGGCCCCATGCCCCAATTCGGCCTCGTCGACGCGCCTTCTTGCGTCCGTCACTCCTTCAGGGGTCGACTCCGGCTCAACCTAAGGAGCGACGGGGCGAAGTGGAACGGTGCGTACCGGAGACCGTGGGTGGGGCGCACCTCACTTCCCGGCCGACCTACTACTGCGGCTCTCCCTTAACGGACAGGAGATGGTCGGACTCGCACAATGGCTCCGTGATGCGCATCCTGTGGGCCGTGCCGATGGCGGCAGCCGCCTCCTTGCGAGGAGCGGTGGTGCATGTCCTTCTCACGTCGCCCGTGTTGGAGACGGCGGTGCCGTACTTGCTGTTGCCGCCCCTTCCCCACGGCAGGGATCCTGCTGACTTGGCGCCATCCTGATCTCATCGCGGGGCCCGGGCTCCTGGTGGGCGGTAGTGCGCACGGTTGTCACACGGTATTGGCACCCTCCTCCCTGACACACCCCGCGGGTGTCTCAGCTCCTTGTGAGGCCCGCAAACCGGGTCCGTCGTGTCCATCTTCTCCACCAGGTCTCCGAACTTCTCGGGGTCCTTCTCGCCCGCTTTCACCACCGCCTTGGCCCGGTTGTAGGTGGGGCCGCTGAGCCCGACCGCCTGGCCGACCACCGAGCGGGCGTCGATCCTCGTTGGAAGCGAGTCGGGTGGGTGAACTCCAGCACCGCCGGCTCGCCGCCCGGGACCGCCAGGTCTGTCACGTCGTCACCCGGCCTTCCACCGTGAACGACGACCAGGCTGCCACCGTCGTGGTGGTCACCTTCAGGGTGTCCGAACGCTCCCGACCAGCACCGCCGTCGTCGTGCCACCGACACAGACCACAACCGGAACCGTCGCGAGAGGTCTTACGAGACTTGGTGTGTCACGGATGACCAACGCCGGCCGGCGCATCGTCCATCCGGGCGGAGGACCGGCCCGGGCCCACCTTGTGCTTGAACCCTGCCACTACGTGGAGCCCGAGTCGGTCTGAGCCGGAAGCGGTGACCTGGACCGGTTCGGGTCGAAAGACTCGGGGGGGTCCGCTCGGCCTTCCTGTAGGTTCGGCAGGGAGGAGAGCGGTGGTGATGCCGCCACGCAGGCAGGCCCGATCGTCCGCCCGGGTGCTCGCCCCCCCCGGGCCTGTTGTGTCGCCGACCGCCGCACCCGTCTCCCCGTCGTCGCCGGATCTCCGGCATGCCCGACCCGCCTCCCCCTTGCCTGTCCCGTCTCGTCTCGACCTCGAACGCGGGAGTTTCCGATGAAAACCGTCTTCGTCAATCCCGAGCGCTGCATCGCTTGCCATCAGTGCGAGTTCGCCTGTGCCGTGGAGCACTCCCAGAGCAAAGATCCGATCGGCGCGCTCTTCGAGGACCCCGGGCCCCACCCGCGAGTCCACGTCGAGGTGGGACCGACCCCCACCACCTCCTTCCCGAACCGCTGCCGCCACTGCCAACCGGCGCCGTGTCAGCAGGTCTGCCCCACCGGGGCGATCTATCGGGACCAGGACGCAGACCTCGTCCTCCTCGACGCAGCCAGGTGCATCGCCTGTGCGATGTGCGCGATCGTCTGCCCGTTCGATGCGCTCACCTTCCACCCGGCCCCAGCCAACGGTGGCGGCGTCCCACGGGCCCTCGTGGCCTTCAAGTGCGACGGCTGCATCGAGCGGGTGCGAGAGGGACGGGTGCCCGCCTGCGTCGAGGTCTGCAAGACCGACGCACTCGTCTACGGAGAGCTCAACGACCTGGTCCGCGAGGGCCGGGTGCATGCCAGCTCACGGGCCCTCGCCGCCGTCGCCTCGGTTAGACCCGATGGCAACGGTGAGGTCGAGGGCGTCACCGCCTGGCGGAAGTTCGGAATCGAGTTGAAGAGCCTCGAAGGAAGGGAATCATGAGCACGGACCATCGGCATCTCCCCGATCCCTCGCTGCTGTCCGTGGGTGCCGACGCCCAGGCCATGCTCGAGCGTGCTCGAGCAGAGGGCGTCACCACCGTCTGGGACCGGCTGAGGGCGCAAGAGCCCCAGTGCGGGTACTGCTCGCTGGGCGTCAGCTGCACCAACTGCGCCATGGGGCCCTGTCGCATCGATCCCTTCGGCGAGGGCCCGCAGCGGGGTGTGTGCGGCGCCGACGCCGACATCATCGTGGCTCGCAACCTCGGGCGGACGATCGCAGCGGGGGCGTCGGCCCACTCCGACCACGGCCGGGACATCCTCGAGGTCTTCGCCGCCACCGCGGCGAACAAGACCACCGGCTACCAGGTCAGGGACGAGGCCAAGCTCCACGCCCTGGCGGAGGAGCTTGGCGTCACGGTCGACGGGCGAGACACTCTCGACGTCGCCAAGGATGTCGCCGAGGCGATGATGGAGGACTTCGGTACCCGCAAGGAAGCGATCGCCATGATCGACCGGGTTCCCGAGGTGCGACGCGAACTGTGGAAGGAGCTCGGCGTCACCCCGCGGGGCATCGACCGTGAGAACGTGGAGATGCTCCACCGAACCCACATGGGGGTCGACAACGACCACGTCAACACCCTCCTCCACGGTCTGCGTACCAGCCTGTCCGATGGGTGGGGTGGCTCGTTGGTGGCCACCGAGCTGTCGGATGTCATGTTCGGGACGCCCCAGCCCGTGCTCTCCAAGGTGAACCTCGGCGTCCTCGACGAGGCCAAGGTCAACATCGCTTTGCACGGCCACAACCCGCTGCTCTCGGACGTGATCGTGCAGGCTGCCCAAAACGAGGAGCTCGTCGCCCTCGCCAGGGAGAAGGGCGCGGCCGGCATCAACCTGGTCGGTCTCTGCTGCACCGGCAACGAGTTGCAGATGCGTCGGGGCATCCCGATGGCGGGCAACCACCTGATGCAGGAACTGATCATCATGACCGGGGCACTCGACGCCATGGTGGTCGACTACCAGTGCATCATGCCGTCGGTCACCGACGTGGCGAAGTGCTTCCACACCGAGGTTATCTCCACGGCCGACAAGGCCAAGTTCCCGGGCGCGACCCACATCTCCTTCGACCCCCATCGGGGCCTCGAGATCGGACGGGACATCGTCCGCCGGGCGATCATGGCGTACGAGAACCGGAATCCCGACCGGGTGCGTCTCACCGGCGAGCCGGTTTCGATGATGGCGGGGTTCTCGGTGGAGGCGATCCTGGCCGCCCTGGGCGGCACTCCCGAACCCCTGGTGGAGGCGATCAAGGCCGGCACCATCCGAGGAGCCGTGGGTGTAGTCGGCTGCAACAACCCCAAGGTGAAGCACGACTATGGGCATGTCACCCTGACCCGGCGTCTCATCGAGAACGACATCCTGGTGCTGGTCACGGGGTGTTCGGCCATCGCCAACGGCAAGGCCGGTCAGATGATGCCCGAGTCGGCCCACATGGCCGGCGACGGCCTCCGCAGCGTCTGCGAGGCCCTCGGGATCCCTCCGGTGCTGCACATGGGCTCGTGCGTCGACAACACCCGGATCATCGTGCTCGCCGCCGCCCTGGCCAACTACCTCGGCGTCGACGTCAGCCAGTTGCCGCTGGCGGGAGCAGCCCCCGAGTGGTACTCGGAGAAGGCGGTGTCGATCGGCGCCTATGTCGTGGCGAGCGGCATCTCGACGGTGCTCGGGGTCCAGCCGCGCATCTTCGGGAGCCTCAACGTGGTGAAGCTGCTCACCTCCGACCTCGACGACGTGATCGGCGCCCGGTTCGCAGTGGAGCCCGATCCCGAACGGGCCGCCGTGTGGATCCGCCGCCACATCGAGGCCAAGCGCCGGGCACTTGGGTTGCCAGCCCTGGATCCGGAGACGATCCGGATCCCCGAGCCGGCCCATGTTTGACGACTCACCGGTGGGAACCGCCTCGTCGCCCGGACACGCCGGCGGCGTGCCCGCCGCCGGCTTCCGGGTCGTCGTCACCGGCAAGGGCGGCGTCGGCAAGACCAGCCTGACGGCGCTGATGGCCCGGCTCCTGGCGCGGCAGGATCACCGGGTGTTGGCGCTCGACGCCGATCCACAGATGAATCTGGCATACGCCCTGGGCCTGCCCTTCAACCAGGCCAGGGCGCTCGTTCCGATCAGCCAGAACCGGCCCTACGTGGAAGAGAAGAAGGCGTTCGTCGGCGAGACCTTCGCGCGCATCATCTCGGCGGAGGCGGCGGGGGAGAGGGCCGAGCGCGCGGCCTCGTGACGCTCTTGGCCGCTCCCGCACGCGCCGTCGCCGA
>JAWOJB010000077.1:0-2993 GCA_046484325.1 Acidimicrobiia bacterium
GGGGTCCGATTGTTGCGTCGGCAGCCGCCGATCCGGGTTGGGCCCGGCGAGTGGTGCTGGTCGATGCGCTGCTGGAGACACCCGACGACGGGCTCGATGATCTTGCCGCCCGGCTCGCCGACGAGCTCCGGGCCGACCCGGAGGCGATCGCGGCGGCCCACCCCGGATGGCATCCCGAGGACGTCGCCATCAAGGTCCAGGGGGTGGCCGGGTGCAGCCCGACGGTGGTGGAGCGGTGCCTGCTCGACAACCGGCCGTGGGACCACGCCGGGCTCGTTCGGGACGTGCGGGCGCCGGTGACGCTGCTCGGCGCCGAGCACGACGCCCTCCTCGCTCCAGAGCTCGGGGAACGCCTCGCCGCCCTGTCACCGTCGGTGACCTATCGGCTCGTGCCCGGCTCCGGTCACAGCATCCACCGGGACGACCCGGAGCCGGTCGTGGAGGCCGCGCTGGGCTCCTGACGCGGACGAGCGGCCCAAGGGCCGCTCGTCTGACGTTCGCCCGCTGCGGGGAGAGAATCGGAGGAAGGGCTCCGAGGAGAGGGTGCAGGCGTCCGTGTTGCCCCCTTCATCGACCGTACCTCGCGAAAGCTTGAGACCCTCCGATGCGAATGGGTCGTGAGACCCAGGCTCAGGCCTCGAAGTCCACGTGGGCCCGGCTGGGGGTCGGGCCTCGCTGACCCTGGTACTTCGATCCCGTCTGGCTCCCGCCATAGGGATGGTCGGCCTCGGTGGTCATCTGGTAGAAGCTGATCTGGCCGATCTTCATGCCAGGGTGGATGGAGATCGGCAGGTTGGCGACGTTCGAGAGCTCGAGCGTGAGATACCCGTCGAACCCGGGGTCCACGAAGCCGGCGGTCGAGTGGATGAGCAGCCCCAGCCGGCCGAGGCTCGACTTCCCCTCGAGCCGGGCAACGACGTCGTGACCGAGGCGTACCCGTTCGAACGTCGACCCGAGCACGAACTCGCCGGGATGGAGGATGAAGGGCTCGCCCTCGGGGACCTCGATCAGGGTGGTCAGGTCCTCCTGGGGGAGGCGTGGGTCGATGTGCGGGTAGCGGTGGTTCTCGAAGACCCGGAAGGCCCGATCGACCCTCAGGTCCACGCTCGAAGGCTGGACGTTGCGCTGGTCGTAGGGGTCGATCTCGATTCGCCCGTCGGCGATGGCCTGTCTGATGCTGCGGTCCGAGAAGATCACGTTGGTTCCGTCCGCCGGGTGGGTTCAGGGCCCTGGGTGGCGGACCCGGTCGAGGACCCCGTCCGCTCTGGAGCGGGTGAAGGGAATCGAACCCTCACTCCGAGCTTGGGAAGCTCGTGTTCTGCCATTGAACTACACCCGCGTCGGAAGGAGGATCGTACCAGACCCCCTCCGCGGGCCATCAGGCGTAGGCGGGGAACCGCTCCCGGTTGCGGTAGGCGTTGCCGCTGTACGTGGCGATGTCGGCCAGGACGCCGATGCCCAACCAGATCCAGTCGAACCAGGCGACTCCACCGGGGAAGACGGCGACGTACATCAGGGTCGTCCATGGCAGGAAGGCGAAACCGAGCAGCGGGACGAGGAAGTTCTGGAACGCGAGCTGCCATCGGGCCTGGTCGACCATCCACCAGACGAGGACCCCGGCCCGGGGGCCGATGAGGACCAGCGACGCGAACAGACAGCACATCCGGCGAACCTCCTCGTTCGGCGGCCAAGCATACGGCCCCTCGTGGGGGAGCCGGGCGATTCAGCGGAGCACCGAGACGGCACCCCACACGGTCATCAACCCGCCGACCACCATGAGAAAGGCGACCCTTCCCGCTCGGAACGTGGCCACGTCGGCCCCCTCCGGGGCCTCGCCTCTCCGGTGCTTCCACCAGGCGAAGCCGTTGCCGAGGACGAGCGCCACTCCGATCGCCAGCACCATCTGGGCGAAGAGGGAGTCGAGCCCGAGGATGTCGGCCACGACCCGAGGGTAGGCGGTCGGTGAAGCCCTCACGGCGCCGGTATCGTCGCCCCGTGCCGGTGACGGTCGACGTGCTGCGTGTGTTCACCCGGGACGGTGAGGGAGGCAACCATCTCGGCGTCGTGAGCGAGCTCGAGGAACTCGACACGGCGGCGATGCAGGCGATCGCCCACGGGCTCGGGTTCAGCGAGACCGTATTCCTCGACCCGGCCGCGGTGTCCCCGTTCGTCCGGATCTTCACCCCGGCCGCCGAACTCCCCTTCGCAGGGCATCCGCTGGTCGGCACCGCCTGGTGGCTCGCCGGGCGGGGCCGGTCGGAGGTGGTCCTGCGGTGCGGTGTCGGCCCGGTGCGTTCGCGTCGGGAGGCCGGCCTGACCTGGATCGACGTCCCGTCCGACCAGCGGGTGGTGCCTTCCGGCCTCGACCCCCCCGGCTGGCCGGCCGTGGTCGAGGCCTGGGAGGTCCGGATGCCCCTTCGCTATCACCTCCTTCGCCTGGGATCTCCCGCCGAGGTCGCCGAGCTGGCGGTTCCCGAGCCACCTCTGGCCGAGGTGATGGCCTGGGCGTGGGTGGACCCGGAGCGGTCGGTCAAGGCCCGCTTCTTCGCCCCCGGCGTGGGGGTGCCCGAGGATCCCGCGACAGGCAGTGCCGCCGTGGCGCTGGCGGCGCTGCTCCGGCACACCGGGCGCCCCCAGGGCGAACTCGTCGTCCTGCAGGGTGACGAGATGGGGGCGCCGTCCACCATCCACCTCCGGTGGGTGCCGTCCACCACCTCTATCGGTGGTGTGGTGGTCGCCGGCGGCACCCGGGCGTGGCCGTGACCTCCATCCCACCGGGACATGGGTCGCTCGGGCTTCGGCGACGGCCGGATGGCTCGGGGGACGGGTATCGCCGGGAGGCGTGGAGCCTTGTCGGGTCGAGCGGCGACCGTGTCCCGATCGAGGTGTCGCTCCCGGTCGGTGAGCCGACGGCGGTGGCCATCGTCGCCCACGGGGCCACCGGCAGCCGGAAGTCGCCCCACGTCCGCGCCGCCACCCGCGCCCTCGCGAGG
>JAWOJB010000097.1:0-18980 GCA_046484325.1 Acidimicrobiia bacterium
GCCTCGGCGCTCACGCAAAACGCCGGGCACAACTGCGCCGCGCCCCAGGTGTTGGTGCTCGCCCAAGCCTGGGCCCTGCGTGACGACTTTGTCGCCCGGGTCGAGCAGGCGATCGCCGCGAGCCCGCCGCGGATCTCCTACTACCCGGGCTCCTACAAACGCTGGCAAGAGTTCGTCGCCGACTACCCGCAGCACCGGGTGATCGGGCGCAAGGGCAAGGGCGTGGTCCCGTGGACGCTGATCCCCGGCGTACCCATGAACAAGGGCGAGCGGGCCCTCAGCTGCGAGGGCTTTTGCGGCGGCTGCGGGGAGGGAACCGTCGACACCACCACGCCCACCCCATCGAACACCACCACCACCCTCGCCACGACGACCACCACACAAGCCGAGCCCACCACCACCGCCCCAGTCGTCCTCTCCGGACCGCTGCTGGTTGCCAACCCGACGGGATGGGACGGCAACCTGGTCCGCCTCACGACCCTGGACGGGACGGCCGTCACCGAGCTCGCCACCGACCGCCATTGGCCGTGGGTCGAGCTCATCACCGGTGACGGCTCGGGTGGTCTGCTCGCCGTGGCCTCCCCGCCCCCGTTTCCCGCCGGGGCGGTGATCCGGCTGGCTTCCGGGTCGCTCGAACCCGAGCTCGCCTACGTGCCGGAGCAGGGTTGGAGGGTGGTCGACGTCGACGCCCTGTTCGGGAAGGACGGCCAGATCGCGCTGGTCGTGACCGAGCGGTCGGGGGAGGAGCGGCGGGAGACGATGGCCTCCGGAGAGACCGTCGACGAGTACCTGTGGGCCGCACGCGTCTGGCTCGTTCCGTCCGAGGGATCAGCCGTCCCGCTCGTCGAAGCAGGGGGGTTCGATTGGGTCGAACTCGGCGAGCTCTATGGACGCGCCGCGGGCGATCCCTCCGTGGGGACCGTCTCGGTCGGCGGAGACCTCGTCGCCGTGCTCCGGCACGACGGATCCTCTCTGAGCGCCTGGATTGAGTTGTTCGATGCGACGGGCGAGATGGTCGAGGTATCGGACGGCCCGGCCCTGCGCTGGGAGTGCCAGGGGCTCCAGTTCGACGGGTTCACGCACCGTACGGAGTGCCGGGAGTTGGAGACCGCCGAGCTCTCCTCCGATGGCCGGTACCTGGTCACTCGAGGACGCCACGAAGGAGACGCTGTCGCCGTCGTGGTGTACCGGCTCGAGGACGGCGCCGAGGTGGGGCGAATCGGCGGCGCCTGGGACCACCTGTTCGACGGCGACCGGACCATCCTCGCCCGCACCGGCGACGAACGCATGGTGGTCGCCACGATCTCGGACTCGGGTCTCGAAGTGGATCAGCTCGACCTCGACCCGATGCAGGAGTGGCCAATGACCCTCCTCGCCGGCGTGACCCTCGACCCCCAGGCGTCGTGGATCGTCGCAGGGTCCCCGCCGGCGTGCTCGGCCGCCGGGATGGACCCCGACCTCCCGGCGATCGACGGCCTACCTCCCGAAGTCGAGGCGACCCGGCGCCGGATCGCCGAACTCGCCGTCGCCTGTGACTTCGCGGGGCTCGCCGATCTCGCCGCCCGGGACTCCGAGTTCATCATCTTCGGTGCATCGCCGTGCAACGAGGACCCGAGGATCACCGACCTGGATCCGGTCGGGCCCTGGTATCGGGCCGACCTCGGACAGGACAAGCTCCGCGTGCTGGTCGAGACCCTGGCCGGCTCACCCGAGCTCACGGAGCCCTGGCAGGGCGCGGGCTGGAGTGCGTTTCTGTGGCGAGGGCGTGACTACCTCACCGGCATCGCTCCCGACGGGACCTGGCGCATCGACTCCGTCTCGCCGACCGAGCCCTGCGAGACGATCTGGTGCACCTGCTGACTCAGAGGACTCGCGCCAGCACCTCGCCGAGCCGCTGGTAGTCCTCGACCCGGTTGTACCGCTGGGCGGAGATCCGCAGCAGCCTCCGGCCGCCCCACCGGAACACCGGCACCTCGATCTGGTGCTCGTGACGGAGCCGGGAGGTGAGCGGGTCCAGCCCTCCCCCACCGGCCCCCGCCGGGCCGGGGAGGGGGAGCGAGGCCATCGAGCCGAGCATCGGGTCGGGCACGGGCGGATCGATCGCCAGCCGCCGGGCGAGCTCGTCCCGGCCGGCCAGCACCAGCCCGTGGTTGGCCGCCATCACCGCCGGCGGCCCGGCGGGGTCGAGCGAGCCGAGGAACCGGATCGCCGCCGGGACCGACAGCCAGGCCGAGGGGTCGTCGGTGCCGGTCCAGTCGAACAGCTCTCGGAACCGGGTGGACCCCTCGGGCACCGTGTTCCACCCGTGGCTCACGACCGGCGGCAGCATCCGGTCCCTCCACTCCTCGTGGACCCACAGGAACCCCGCGCCCCGGGCGGCACACAGCCACTTGTGGCAGTTGCCGGTGTAGAACGAGGCACCCAGCGCCTCCACCTTCAGCGGGAGCATCCCGGGGGCGTGGGCGCCGTCGACGAGGACCGGCACCCGGGGCTCGAGCTCCCCCACGATCCGGTCCACCGGGAGCACCAGCGCCGTCGGCGAGGTGACATGGTCGATCACCGCCAGCCGGGTCCGGTCGGTCACCTTCGACAGCACGGCCTCCACCATCTCGTCCGGACGGGCCACGGGGAACGGCAATGGGGCCGTGATCACCGACGCCCCGGTCCGCAGGGCGGTCACCTCGGCGGCGTTGCGGCAGGCGTTGTAGCCGTGGTCGGTCTGGAGGATCTCGTCGCCCGGCTCGAGCAGGGGCTCGATCGACCGGAGAACGGCGTTCACCCCCTCGGTGGCGTTGCGGACGAACACCAGCCCGGCCGGGTCGGCCGCCACGAAGCCGGCGAGCTCGCCACGGGCGGCGGCCAGAGCCGGGCGATACGTCTCCTCGACGAAGGCGACGGGGTTGGCCTCGAACCGGGCCTGCCAGCGGTGGACCTGGTCGAGCACCGGTCGGGGGCACGCCCCGAACGACCCGTGGTTGAGATAGGTGAGGTCGGGGTCGAGCAGCCAGGGATCCACCGCCGCCGGAGGGTACCGGTCAGCGGCCGTTCGACGAGAAGTGATGGAGGTCGGTGAGCGTGCGCCAGGTACCACCCCAGGTCCAGCCGATCTCGGCGAACGCCGCGGTGACGGCGTCGCCCTCGAAGATCATGCCGGGGCGCACCCAGTCGCGATCGAGGTAGGAGCCGGCCAGCTCGGGGAGGGTCACCTCGCCCTTCCGGTACGGGTTCTGGAAGGGATTGACGTCGACGGCCAGCCCGTAGGCGTGCTGCGACCAGGTCGACGTCGTTCCCACCACCGGACGGCACACGAAGCCCGTGGTCACGTTGCCGTCCCCGGTGGGCGGCAGGTCGAGCTCCTCGGCGGCGATCACCCGCATCTCCTCGATCGGGAAACGGGCCTCGAAGAGCCGGGCGAACACCTGCACCACGTCGTCGGCCACGGTCTCGTGGACGATCAGCTCCCCGGTGTGAGCGGCCCCGTCGAACCCCCAGAAGGACACCGTGAGGTAGCGGACCTCTTCGAGCGTCACCGGGCACCCGGGCCGCCACGTCGACCGGGCCGCCACCTCGGCGGAGACCGTCGTGATGGAGGCGGCGAACCGGTCGCCGGTGGGAGGGGGGAGCCGGTCGGCGGCGGTGATCGCCCGTTCCCGAAGGGCAGGCGGGGTCTCCCAGGGCCCTGGGCCGGTCAGCACCACCTCGCCGAGCGGATAACCGGGATCGGCGATCGTGGTCGAGGTGCTCGAGGTGGCCGGCGGTGCGGTGGTGGTCGTCGTGGTGGATGTCGTCAGCGGCGGACCCCCCGGGGCCGGCCCGGCCTCGAGGGCCGGGAGGGTCTCAGGCATCGAGCAGGACGCGAGCAGCAGGGCGGTGGCGACGGCCGCCCGGAGCAGCGGGATGCAGGCCGGCGGGGTGGACACGCTTCCGAGGATACGGGCCACCCGGACGTGTGCCCCCGTAGCCTTGACCCGTGGCGTCGAACCCGCCCACCGGACCGGGCCACGTGGAGCTTCGGATTCACGGTGTCTCGGGCTCGCCCCCCGAGCAGGTGCTCGGTGGCGACACCGATCTGGTCGAGGGCACCGGGCGGTCCGGGTTCCACCGGCTCCGGGACGCCGCCGACGGTCCGCTCGAGGCGTACTCGTGGGGCGGCATGACCTCGGGGTCACGCTGGTCGGCGCTGTGGGTCCTCATGCTCCCGTTCGCCGTGGTGAACGTGGCCGGCTGGATGACCACCCGTCTCACGCCGGTGCGGATGGCCGCCCACGTGGTGGTGGTCCGCAGTTTCGGCCTCCTGCTCACCGGGGTCTACGCCCTCTCGGCGGTGGCGGTGTTCGTCGACCTCGGGGCCTATCGCCGGGTGTGGCGGCTCTGGTCGTGGCTGCCCGACCCGGTGCTGCGGGGTCTCGCCGGCGGCGTGCTGGCGCTCACCCTCCCGGTGGTCACCGGCCTGCTGGCCGGTCGCAGCCGGAGGCGGAACGAGGCGGCCGGCGTCGCCGAGACGACCGGACGGGACCCCATCCGGCAGGCACGGCTAGGAGGCGACCCTCCGCTGTGGAACGCACCCTGGACGGTCGAGGCGCTCGGCGCCGCCCACCTCACCTTCGCCATCGGGGTCTCCACCGCCGTGCTCGGGCACGCGGGTGGCGAGCTGGGGGGTCCCGGACCGGTCTGGCTGCACCGGGTCGGCGAGATCGGCGGGATCCTGCTCGTCACCGCCGGCGCCGGTCTCCTGGTGGCTTACAGCCTCTTCCCGGTGCGCCTGGCGGGAGTCGCCCGCCTGAACCGGGCGGCCGGCTGGTGGCTGTTCGTCGGAGCGGCCGGCGGAGCCGCGGTGGCCGCCATGGCGCTCTCCCTCCCCGTCACCGTGACCGCGTCCGCGCCGGCGCTCCCGGGCCTCACCACCGCCTTCGGACTGACCATCGGCGGGCTCGTGGTGGTGTGGCTGATCCACCTGCTGGTGACACGGCGGGGTGGGCTCGGGCGCCGGGCGCCGTCCTCGACGTTTCTCGTGGTGGGCGCCGGCATGCTGCTGTCGTTCGCCGCCGGGGTGGCCCGGCTTGTGGCCGGTCGCCGCTTCCCCGAGGCCTACCTGATCGACCACCTGGCCCTCGCCTTCGCCGCCGTGCTCGTGCTCGAGGCTCTGGTGGCCCTCGGGGTCTGGCTCCGGGCGGGGAAGGCGCGCACCCCGGACGAGGTGTCAGAGGCGGCATCCGTGGCCGCTCCCACCCGGCTCCTCCGGTTGCGGCGGGCCGCCGGCCACCTCCCGGTCCTGTATCCGGTGGCGGCTCTCGCCCCACCGCTGTGGGTGATGGCCCTGCCGGTCCTGGCGGCGGCCTGTCCGGGGTTCACCCCGCTTCCCATGGTCTTCCGGTGTCCGGCGGTCCCGGTGATCGGACCGATCGCCTTCCCGGGAACCACCGGGGGGCTCGTGTACGACGTGGCCGCCATCGTGGCGGTGGCAGGACCGGCGCTGGCGCTGCTCCTGTACCTGCTCCGGGGCCCCGGGAGCCTGCAGCTCCGCCGCCGGGTCGGGATCGTCTGGGATGTGGCCACCTTCTGGCCTCGCTGGTACCACCCGTGGGGCCCGCCGCCCTACCCGGAGACCGCGATCGCCGACCTCGCCGGGCGCATCGACCTGCTCGCGGCGACCCGGCCGGTGGTGGTGTCGGGCCACAGCCAGGGCTCGGTGCTGGCAGTCCCGGCGATCCTCGCCGCCTCCCCGGCCGAAGTCGCCTTCCTGAGCCACGGCTCGCCGCTCCACCGCTTCTACGCCGGCCTGTTCCCTGGTCACGTCGACGCCGATCTCATCGACCGGGTCGTATCCAGGTGCAGACGGGGCTGGGCCAACCTCTATCGGGCGACCGATCCGATCGGCGGTCCGATCGGGCATCCGCCCGTCGGGGACGTCCTCGTGGGCGAGCCGCTGCCCGACGGTCGCCTTGGGGGGCACTCGAGGTACGAGGCCTCGCCGGGGTACCTGGCTGCGATCGCCGCCGCCATCAGTCCGGTCAGCCCGCCGCCCCCAGCGGGGCGGCGAGACGGTGGCGGATGGTGAAGACGACCAGCTCGGCGACCAGATGGCCGATCCGTTCCCCCAGCATCGGATCGCGCAGGCGGAGGTGCTCGTCGAACTGGGCAGAGGCTCCCGCCACCAAGATCTCGGGCCCGGGGAGGACGTGCACCCGGTTGTGCATGAGGATCTCGCGGAGGTGCAACTGGGCGCGAGCGGTGCCGAGCCTGCCGCCTGCTCCCATGATGGCGGCCGGCTTGCCGTCCAGCGGCGACGCCGGCCCCCGACTCGCCCAGTCGATGGCGTTCTTGAGGGCGGCGGTCACCGAGTAGTTGTACTCGGGGGTGGCGATGAGGAGGGCGTCGGCCCCGGCCAGGCCGGCCCTGAACCGCCGGACCGAATCCGGCGATCCGGCGGCCTCGAGGTCGGCATCGAAGAAGGGGAGATCGCGAATCGGGAGGATCTCCATCGTGGCGGCTTCGGGGAGACGGGATGCCGCCTCCCGCACCAGCGCCGAGTTGTATGACCCTCTGCGGAGGCTGCCGGAGATGGCGGCGATGTGGACGGGGGTGGGCATGAGAAATCCCGGCTCGGTTGCACTCTGCAACGACCGGCTCCGGTCGGCTATTCCGGGGTCACCCGTCCTCTTCGAGGCGGCGGTCGTAGACCTCGAATCCGAGGGTCCGATAGGTGGCGACGGCGGGTGGGCTGTCCTCCCATGCGTCCACCCTCGCCTCCGTCATCCCTAGCGAGTGGAAGCGGTCACATGCCCGCTCCATGAGCGCCGAGGCGAGCCCGCGTCGCCGGTACTCGGGAACGACGGCCACGACGGAGACGTAGCCGTGGCCGGCCCTCGGGAACGAGACCAAGAACCCCACTGCCGTCCCCGACACCGGGTCGCGGGCTACGAAGACCCCGGAGGGATCGAACTCGTCGAACTCCTCCCAGTTCGGCGGCCATGGGTTGCGGCCGAAGGCGGCCGCGAACAGTCGGGGGATCACCTGCCGGTGGAGATCGGGGTCGTACGGCACGACCCACGGACAGGCCGGTCGGCCACCCGGCTTGATGTCCCTTCGCATCCTGAGGAGGAAGCGCCTCACCCCTCCGTCGCCGCCACCCGGTCGAGCACCGACACCGCCCGGTCGAAGCGCTCGCGAGCAGCCCCCTGGTCGCCGGCGACCGCCATCATCCCGACCTTCCCGTGGGAGGGCAGCGGCCCCATCAGCTGGAAGGCGATGCCGCCCCGGGCCGTCGTGCGGAACTGGTCGGCGGCGGTCTCGGCCAGCAGCCGGCCGGGAGTGATGCCCCGGTACTCGGAGCGCTGGACGTTGTCCGAGGCCCGGTAGACGAGCTCGGCGTCCTCGACCACGAAGCGGCCGGACTCGGCGTCATAGCTCCCCCCGGTGAGGAACTGCAGCAGGAGATAGGGCGACGTGGTACCCCCCTTGCGGAGGTTGATCTCCAGGCCGTAGTGGTGCCACCGCCCGGAGCGCCGGACGGAGACGAAGTCCACCCCGAACCGGCCGATCACCCCCCGGCGGGCGAGCAGCTCGGCCACCCGCCGGCCGGCCTCGGTGATCTCGCCCACATAGGCCGGGTCGGCCGGGAACGTGCAGCCCAGGAACACCTGGCCGGTCGGGCCGCCCAGGATCTGGTCGTGGGTCGAGACGATCTCGGGTCGGCCCACCGGGTCGATCCGGGCCTGGATCGACGGCGACCGCTTGTGCGGGCCATCCACGTACTCCTCGACGATCGCTCCCATCTCGCGGATCTTGGCCCGGAACCGATCCCAGGTCTCGCCCTCCGCCTCGAAGGTGATCTCCTCGGCCATCCGGCCCCGGACCCACCGCCGCAGGTCGTCCGAGCTCGAGGCTCCAGTGAGGTCGACCGTGGCGTTCCCCTCACCGGAGAACCCCTCGTTGAGCTTGACGACCACCTTCCGGGTGAGGGGCAGCCGGGTCTTGAGCTCGATGACCGCCTCGAGCACGTCGTGCTCGTCCCGGAGGCCGGACGAGCCGGACGGGACGCGGACGCCCGCCTCCTCCATCACCTCCCGAGACCCGGTCTTCGTCCCGTACCGGGCGTGCTCGGGATCGGTGGCGTACATGGGGATGCCGAGACGAACCGCCAGGGTCCGCTCGAGCGGCGTGGCGGCGAACACCGTCATGTGGGCCGCATCGGGGTGGGCGATCGCCCTGCGGATCCGCTCGACCCCGTCCGGGCTGGTCACGACCTTGGCGGTGAGAGGTCGCATCGACGGGTCGCCCAGGCTGAGCATCACCAGCCGGTCGCGGGCCCGCGGCAGTCCCACCAGCCGCAGGTAGTAGTCGACCACCGCCCGGTCCACCGGCATGGAGGTGACGTACACCACCTGGGTGGCGGGGAGACGGAGGAGCAGCAGCAGGCAGAGCATGCGCTCCTCGTAGTGGACGACCCCGTCGATCTTGGCGAGCGTGTCGGGGTCGAGGGTGAGGCTCGGGACGACGACGACGGTACGGGGAAGCCGGTCATCGGCGAAGATCCGTCGGTAGAGGGCGGGCAAGCCGCGTTGCAGGCGCCGGAACGCGTCCAGCTCCTGGGCCGAGCCGGGAGCCGGCGGCGGCCTGGCCTCGATCACCCCGGCATCGCCGATCGGCTCGTCATGGCGGCATCGTAGGAGCCGGCACGGGGGGCGGTCAGGGCCGGACGGCCGTCTCGCGAGGGGAACCCGACCCGTCGGCTCAGGGACCGATCGCCGCCCTCAAACCTCGGGGTCGCCCAGCAGGTAGGGGCGAGGCGCCAGATCCAGCGGGCGGGCGAGCATCCGGGCCGACGCCGAGCGGAGACGGGCGTTGTAGGCGAGCGCGCAGTCGTCGTGGATCCGGCCGGCCACCCGCACGTGGAACTGGGCCGCCTCCAGGTCGGGATCCGCACCCGGCCCCAGCTCGGCGAGAAGATCGTCGACCGCGACAGAGACCCGCCGCTCTCCGACGATCCGCTCGCCGGAGGCGTCGAGGGCCGAGCCCACCTGCGACCCGGCGGCGCCGGCGTGGCGTTCCGCGGCACGGGCGGCCAACTCCCGGCGCCGGTCGAGATGAGGGACCAGGTGCCTCCAGGCGGTGTCGACGACCCGCCGGTCGGCCGACAGGCCGATCCAGGCCGAGATGGCCCACAGCACCAGCCCCACCACGAGACCCCCGATGATCCACCAGACAAGCATGGGCGAAGTGTACGGACCGCCTCATCCGCCTCGAGTGATCACCCCGGCCGCCTCGGCCACGAGCAGGACCCCGAGGAGCACGAGCAAAGCGCCACCGACGGTGACGAGACGCCGGTACCAGCGGTCGGACAGCCGGTGCCGGGAACCGGCGGCCACCGCCGCCAGCGCCAGCTTGGTCCCCACGAGCAGCGTGTAGAACCCGGCAAGGAAGCCCACGGCCGCGACCGGAGCCCGCGCCCAGGCGGTGACGAGAATCGGGCCGCCCACCGCCAGCCAGAAGAGCCACGGGTGGGGCGAGAGCAGGTTGGTGAGAACCCCGCGCCGAAGATCGTGGAGGGCACCCACCAGCTCGGGGGTGGCCAGGGTCGCCAGGTGCGCCGACCGCAGCTCGGAGACCCCCAGGAACACGAGATAGGCGCCCCCGGCGACCGAGAGGCCGGTCACCATCCCGGCCGGCAGGTTGGACACCACGGCCAGGGCCAACACGATGATCGGGGCGTCGGTGAGCAGTGGGGCCAAGGCGACCCTCGCCCCGCCCGGAAACCCTCGCCGGAGTGCCGTCAGCACCACGAGAGCCGAGAGAGGCCCGGGAGCGATGCCCGCCGCCCAGCCCAGGGAGATCCCGAGCACCAACTCGGACACGTCAGCGGGGCGGCCGGCTCAATCGCCGAGCGCCCGCATCATGGCCGCACCCAGGTCGCTGGGAGTCGAAGCCATGACGATCCCCGCCGATTCCATGGCCGTGATCTTGGCCCCGGCTGTGCCCTTCCCCCCCGAGATGATCGCCCCGGCGTGGCCCATCCGCTTCCCGGGCGGCGCCGTGGTTCCGGCGATGAAGCCTGCAACCGGCTTGCCCATCTCCGACCGCACGAAGTCGGCGGCGTCCTCCTCGGCGGTGCCGCCGATCTCGCCGATCATCAGCACTCCCTCGGTCTCCGGGTCGTCGTCGAACATCCGCAGGACATCGATGAAGTCGGTGCCGTTGACGGGATCGCCGCCGATCCCGACCGCCGTCGTTTGACCGAGGCCGAGGTTGGTGAGCTGGAACACCGCCTCGTAGGTGAGGGTCCCGGAACGGCTGACCACACCGATCCGGCCCGGTTGGTGGATGTAGCCGGGCATGATCCCGATCTTGCAGGCGGCCGGGGTGATGACCCCTGGGCAGTTGGGCCCGACGAGCCGGACCGGCCGGCCCTCCAGATACCGCTTGACCCGCACCATGTCGGCGACGGGGATCCCCTCGGTGATGCAGACCACGAGGCCCACCCCGGCCTCGGCCGCCTCGAGGATCGCGTCGGCTGCGAACGGGGGCGGTACGTAGACGACGCTGGCGTCGGCGCCTGTGGCATCCACCGCCTCGCGAACCGTGCGGTACACCGGCAGCTCCACCCGGTACCCGTCGGGCCGGCCGGGAACCCCCGAATGGTCGGTCTGTCCTTGGAAGACTTGATGGCTGCCTGCCTTCGATGGGTGGACCGCCCCCACCATGCGGGTCCCGTAGGCGATGGCCTTGTCGGTGTGGAACTGTCCGGTCTTCCCGAGACCCTGGATGATGACTCTGGTGTCATGGTCGACGAGGATGCTCATCCGGCCAGCCCCACGATCTTCTCGGCGCCGTCCTTGAGGTCGTCGGCGGCGATGACGTCGAGGCCCGAGTCCCGAAGGATCTGCTTGCCGAGCTCCACGTTCGTCCCTTCGAGCCGGACGACGAGCGGCACCGCCAGCCCGACCCGACGGACCGCCTCCACGACGCCGGTGGCGATCACATCGCAGCGCATGATGCCTCCGAAGATGTTGACGAAGATGCCCTTGACGTTGGGGTCGCTCGTGATGATCCCGAAGGCGGTTGCCACCTGGTCGGCATCGGCACCGCCGCCCACGTCGAGGAAGTTGGCCGGCTCGCCGCCGACGTGCTTGATCGTGTCCATGGTCGCCATCGCCAGGCCGGCGCCATTCACCATGCAGCCGATCGTGCCGTCGAGCTTGATGTAGCTGAGCCCCGACCGCTTCGCCTCGAGCTCGGCCGGGTCCTCCTCGCTCTCGTCCCGCATCTCGGCGATGTCCGGGTGCCGCCAGAGGGCGTTGTCGTCGAAGGCCATCTTCCCGTCGAGCGCGACCACCTCGCCCGCCGTGGTCACGACGAGCGGGTTGATCTCCACGAGGTCGGTGTCCAGCTCGACCGCTGCCGGCACGAGGGCGTCGAGGAACCTGGTGAAGGCGGCATGGGCGTCCCCGGCGAGGGCGAGGCCCCACCCCAGCCGGTTGGCCTGGAAGGCGGCGAGCCCGATCGCCGGGTCCACGGTCTCGCGCAGGATCAGCTCCGGCGTGTGCTCGGCCACCTGTTCGATCTCCATCCCGCCTTCGGTCGAGGCCATCACGACGAGCCGAGATACCGAGCGGTCGAGCAACACCGAGAGATAGAGCTCACGGGCGATCGCGATGCCCTGCTCGACGTAGAGCCGGTTCACCTGCCTGCCCTCGGGACCGGTCTGGATCGTGACGAGCGTGGAGCCGAGCATGCGCTCGGCCAGTTCCCGTACCCGCGCTTGGGTGGCCGCCACCCCCCCGGCCACGCCATCGGTGACGACGTTGACCCCGCGCAGGTCCGGATGCTCGAGGAACGTCCCCTTGCCACGGCCCCCGGCGTGGATCTGGGACTTGACGACCACCACCGGGTTCCCGCTCTCCTCAACGAGGGCGGGGACGGCGGCGACCGCCTCGTCGGGGGTCAGGGCGACCCGCCCCCGGGGCACGGGGATACCCCGGTCCGAGAGGAGTTGTTTGGCCTGGTACTCGTGGATCTTCATGCTCGGCTCCGGTTCAGCGCTCGGGTACGTGCTCGTCGACCCACCGGGCGATCTCGGACAATGGGGCACCCGGCGTGAACACCGCGACCAGCCCGGCCTCGTGCAGGGCCGGGATGTCGGCCTCCGGGATGACCCCGCCCCCGAACACGAGCACCTCTTCGGCGTCCCGCTCCCGCAGGAGCTCGACCACCCTCGGGAACAGCGCCATGTGGGCACCGGAGAGCGAGGAGAGGCCGACCGCGTCCACGTCCTCCTGGAGGGCCGCCTCGACGATCTGCTCCGGTGTCTGGTGGAGGCCGGTGTAGATCACCTCGTGTCCGGCGTCCCGGAGCGCTCGGGCGATCACCTTGGCGCCGCGATCGTGACCGTCAAGGCCCGGCTTGGCGATGAGGATTCGGCGTGGCACGCGGCCGGAGGTTAGCGAGCAGGTCCAGGCCGGAACCGAACGGGTCAGGCGTCGGTGATCGCCACGGCCGTCGTGTCGTGCCGCTGGTGGTACTCGTCGTCGAGCGATTCGTACAGCTCCTCCTCCTGGGCGAAGTGGAGCTGGAGGACGGCGTGGAGTCCGTACATCGTGCGGCGGAGGTCGAAGACGTCCATGGACTCGGCCCCGTTGGTGGTCACGTCCGCAACCTGGCGGTGGAGGAGCCCGGCGAGCCGGAATATCTCCCCGTGGGAGAGACTCATGGTGGCCATCGGGTCCTCGCCTCCGAGGAGGCCGGCAAGGATCGGGTAGATCTCCCGGTCGTCGGCGCGCTCGTGGGGGATCAGCTCATCCTGGACGAAGCGGTCGACCCGGCGGAGCTCGGACATCGCCTCCTCGGGGTCCAGCCGGTCGAGACGGTCGGCCACCCTGGAGATCTCGTCGAGCCGGGGCATCAGTTGGAGATGCTCCGCCTTGAGCCGGGCAGAGAGCTCGGCGGGCAGCTTGGGGCTGGTCCGGCCGATGATGCCGCCGCCGAGCACCCTGAGGGCGCTCACGATGGCGACCACGTCGATCACTTCCTGGACGAGCGCCCCCGCCACCGGGGGCAGATAACCCAGCGCAGCCACCACCATCGCTGCGAGCGACATGCCCATACCGATGAACGCGCTCTGCGTCGCGATGCGGCGCGACCGCTGGGCGATGGAGATCGCATCCGTCAGGCGGTCGAGCCGGTCGACGATGATCACGACGTCGGCGGCTTCGGATGAGGAGGTGGCACCCCGAGCCCCCATGGCCACCCCGACGTCGGCCGCGGCGAGAGCAGGGGCGTCGTTGATACCGTCGCCGACCATCACGGTCACCCCGTCGGCGGCGAGCAGCCTGACGGCATCGACCTTCTCGGCGGGGGCGCACTGGGCGAGGACGCGGTCGACTCCGATCGCTGCTCCGACCGCATCGGCGACCACCGGGTGATCCCCGGTCGCCATCACGATGTTGCGGATGCCGAGGCGCCGGAGGGCCCGCAGCGTGCGGGGAGTGTCGGTGCGGATCTCGTCGACGAGATGGATGGCCCCCACCACCGACCCATCCACCGCCACGTAGACGTTGAGACCGGGCTCGCGAGTGCTGCGCCGCCGGTAGGCGCGAAGCTCGGACGGGAGCGGAGCGCCGCCGGAGACGAAGTCGGCCGAGCCCACCGATACCGACCGATCGCCGACGTTGCCCGAGATACCGGCACCCGCCACCTCCCGAACGTCGGTGGGGATCTCGAGGTGCAGGTCGCGATGCCTGGCCGCCCGGACGAGTGCGGTTGCCAGCACGTGATTGGACATCTGGTCGAGCGACGCCGCCAGGCCCAGGATCTGGTCGGGGTCCATCGAGGACTCCAGCGGGGTGACCGCGGTCAAGGCCGCCTCACCCATCGTGAGGGTCCCCGTCTTGTCGATGACGAGGATCTCGGCATCGGCGAGTTGCTCGAGCACGCCGCCCCCCTTGACGACCACCCCCCGCTTCGCCGCCTGCGAGACCCCCGAGACGATGGCGATCGGCACGGCCAGCAGCAGCGGGCACGGCGTGGCGACGACCAGGACGGCCAGGGCCCGGACGGGGTCCCCCGAGGCGGCCCACGCCAGCAGGGCGAGTCCCAGGGCCAGCGGTACGAAGCCGAGGGCATAGCGGTCCGCCAGTCTGGATACCGGGGCCTTCGACCGCTGAGCCTGCTCGACCAGCCGGACGATGCCGGCGTAGGTCGAGTCCTCGGCGGTGCCCGAAGCGACCAGATGGAAGCTGTCCCCACCGTTGACGGTTCCGCTGGCAATCCGGTCGCCCTCGTCATGTGACACGGGGGACGACTCCCCGGTCAGCGAGGACTCGTCGAGCACCGCCATCCCGTCCACGACGACCCCGTCCACGGGCACGACCTCGCCGGCTTTGACGAGGAGGCGATCGCCGGGCCGGACATCACCGATTGGGACGGTCACGACCCGCCCGTCCTCGAGCCGGTGGGCCTCCCGAGGCGCTCGACCGAGCAGTGAGGTCAGCTCCGACTCGGCACGGGATGCGGCATACGAGTCGAGCGCCTCACCGGTCGCGAGCATGAGCCCGACGATGGCGGCGGCCAGGTACTCCTCGAGGATCACCGCCCCGCCGATCGCCAGGATGGCGATGACGTCGAGCCCCCACTCCCGTCGACGGAGGCTCTCCACGAAACCGACGACGAGAGGGATTGCGGCGATCACGCCGGTGGCCGCCCAGAGCAGATCGGCGATCGCGCCGGCGCCCGCCAGGGCCGCGATTCCCCCGCCGACGAGCCCGGCCAGGGTGACCCCGACCAGCGCCGCCGTCCGCCGATCCAACCTCATCTGTGGCTCCAGACCTCTGCCGTGCTCGAGACCGCGATTATCGCGGCGCCGAGCACGGCAGTGGTCGGAGTGGGGCGGGGGTCAGCCGGTACGGACGAACTCGAACTTCGCCACGTTGCCGTACCCGTCCTTCACCTTGACCCGGAAGGCCTTGCCGACCGGGGCATCCGGGAACTCGACCCGCACATCCCAGTGGCCGCTCGCATCGACGGTCGTGGTGGCCGAGCCGAACTCGGATGCCACCAGGATCGTGTCGCCCGGCTTTGCCGTTCCCGAGAACAGGTCGTACGGAGGGTTCTCGGCGCAGCTTCCGTAGGCCTGGGCTGCCGTGAAGGTCCAACCGACCGCCTCCTCCTTCGGCTTCTCCTCCTTCGGCTTCTCGGCCTTCACCTCGGTGGTCTCCGTCTTCTCGACCTCGAGGATCACCTTGACCGACGCCTTGGTGACGTTGCCCGCCGGGTCCACCGCCTTGAGCGTGGCGGTCTGGGCGCCAGGTGAGAGAACCAGCAGGATCCGCCATGCGCCGGACCCGTCCACCTCGGCCTCATAGGAGCCGGCGAACACCCTGGCACCCGGCTCGACGGTCCCCTCGAACACCACCGTCTTCTCGGTGAACGTCTGGCCATCGGCCGGATGGACGATCGCGAAGGCCGGGGGCTCGGTGTCGGCGGGCGCCGCCTTCGGCTCCTCCTTCACCGGCTTCGGCTCCGTTTTGGCCGGCTTCGGCTCCTCGGTGGCCGGCTTCGGCTGCGCCGGCTTGGTGGTGGTCGTCGTGGCAGCGACCTCTGCCTTCGCCGCCAGGGCCGGGGGCTCCACGAGGGTCTCGTCGCCGCGTTCCCCGATCGGCGAGAAGAACGCCAGGGCGGCACCCGAGATGAGCACCACCGTGAAGGCGGTCAGGAAGGCGAGCGGTCCGGTCAGTCGTCGCATGGTGTCTCCAAACCCCTCCGACTCCCGCCCGCTCTCACCAGCAACTCGCTCCACGAGCCCGGATCGTTTATCCGACCCTCGGATTGGGTCGATCGACCCAGGAGACCCCGACTCGAGTAAACGGATGGACGTGCCGATACGAGTTCATCGCGAGACCGGGCCGGAACCCGGTGGAGGGCTACACCTCGATGACCGCAACCAACGAGACGGTGACCGTCGGTGAGACGGCCGCCTTCGAGGCCTTCTACCGGTCGGAGTTCCGCCGGGTGGTTGCCGTGGCCTATGCGCTGTCGGGAAGCCGGGT
This sequence comes from Acidimicrobiia bacterium, assembly GCA_046484325.1. Classification (GTDB taxonomy): domain Bacteria; phylum Actinomycetota; class Acidimicrobiia; order Spongiisociales; family ZC4RG35; genus JAWOJB01. The sequence goes on from JAWOJB010000097.1 coordinate 16,041, forward strand.
GGGAGCCGAGGATCTGGCCCAGGAGGCCTTCATCGCCGCACACCGGCGATGGGACGAGATCGGCCGCTTCGAGCGACCGGAGGCGTGGGTGAGACGGGTGGTGACGTACAAGGCAGTCTCGGCGTACCGCCGGCGCATGTCGGAGGCACGGGCCCTGGCCCGCGTGGCGGGTCGGCGCCAGGAAGTGCTGCCAGAGCTCGAACCGGACGACGCCGCCTTCTGGCGGGCCGTCCGCAGCCTGCCTCGCCGCCAGGCCCAGGCCATCGCGCTCCACTACCTCGAGGACCGATCCATCTCCGAGGTCGCCGACATCCTCGGATGCACCCCTTCCACCGCCCGGGTCCACCTCTTCAACGGACGCCGGGCCCTGGCGGAGAAGCTCGGCCTGGAGGTGACGGCATGAGCATGACCCTGGACGATCGGGCCCGGGCGGCTTCGGCGGGCGTGCGCAGGACCGTCGCGGAGGCGGACCTCCGTCTCCTCGAGACGGGACCGACCCGGAGATCGGGCGTAGACCCCACTCCGGCGGGCCGTTGGGCCCTGGCCGGTGCCACGGTGGCCGTGGTGGTCGTGGTAGGGCTCTTCGCCGGGCCGTCGCTCCTCGTGGCGCCTGCAGGCCCCGGAGTCACGGCCCCCCAGGAGGCGATGGACACAACGCCCCTGCCGCCCTCGACCACGTCCACCCCGTCGGTCGCCGTGCCGGTGGCACCATCGACGACGATGGCTCCTCCCACCACGATCGCCGATGGGGTGGCTCCCATTCTGGAGATCACCGACCCTGTCGACGGCTCCGTGGTGGAAGAGCAGCTGGTCACGTTCCGGGGCGTCACCGAACCGGGCGCCCGGGTCTTCGCCGGCCGCTACGAGGCCGACGTGGCCTCCGACGGGCGATGGGAACTGGCACTCGTGCTCGCCCCCGGCACCAACACGGCCAGGTTCACGGCCACCGACGCAGCCGGCAACGTTGCCGAGGCCTCGGTCAGCGTCGTCTACCAGGCCCCGGCGACCACGACCACCACCAAGCCGGCCACGACCACGACCACGAAGGCTCCTGAAGCCAAGTCGGCGGCGTTCACCGCCGTCTCGATCTACGGGAGCTGCGCGGAGACCCCTCCCTACGACGACTACGAGGGCACCGGGGAGCCGGGCACGACCGTGTGGGTGGGTTCGGCGTATGGGTCGGCCACGACCCAGGTGCACGCGGACGGCACGTGGAAGGTCCGCGTCGTGTTCGAGGGGGCCCCCGTCGGAGAGGCCTTCGAGGTCAAGGCCAAGGACGAGCTGGGTCGGAAGGTGCTCCTCCAGTTCACCGCCCTGTCGGGCTGAGCTCCCGCCAACCCCGGCGGGGGGTAGGGTCTGGCCGAGACCTCGCGAGGAGACCACCGTGCCGCATTCCCGCCTCCACCGCCTCGCCGACGCCGGCCAGAGTGTGTGGTCCGACCAGATCTCCCGTTCGATGCTCGACTCCGGCGAGCTGGAACGCCTCGTAGAAGATGACGCCGTGAGCGGGGTGACCTCCAACCCCACGATCTTCGCCGGTGCCATCACCTCGAGCTCCGACTACGACGACCAACTGGCCGAGATGGCCGGTCGCAATGCCGATCCGGTCGAGATCGTGGCCGCCCTGATGGGCGAGGACATCCGGCGGGCTTGCGACGTCCTGCGCCCGGTGTGGGAGCGGTCCGGTGGTGCCGATGGGTTCGTGTCCGTCGAAGTCGACCCGGAGCTGGCCCGGGAGACCGAGTCGACCGTCGCCGAAGCCCGGGAATGGGTCAAGCGGATCGACCGGCCAAATCTGCTCGTCAAGGTCCCTGCCACGGCCGAGGGCATCCCGGCCGTCCGCCGCCTGATCGGCGAGGGGATCTCGATCAACGTGACCCTGATCTTCGCCATCGAGCGCCATCGCCAGGTGATGGACGCCTACCTGGCTGGCCTGGAGGATTACGCAGCAATCGGCGGCGACCCGGATCGGGTGGCCTCCGTTGCATCCTTCTTCGTGTCCCGGGTCGACAGCGAGGTGGATCGACGGCTCGACGAGATCGGGTCCCCGGAAGCCCTCGCACTGCGTGGCACCGCCGCAGTCGCCAATGCCCGGGCGGCATACGACGAGTTCCTCTTGGCCTTCCGGGGACCTCGATGGGAGATGCTTCGCGCTCTCGGTGCCCGGGTCCAGCGGCCGCTGTGGGCGAGCACCTCGACCAAGGACCCCTCGTACCGGGACACGCTCTACGTCGACACGCTCGTGGCGCCCCACACCGTGAACACGATGCCGCTGTCCACCATCGCCGCCTTCCAGGATCACGGCCCGGCGCCCATGCCGTTCGGACCCGAGGAGATCGCCGATGCTCGCGGCTCGCTCGCCCGGTTCTCCCAGGTCGGAGTGGACTACGACGACGTCGTACGGGTCCTCGAGGAGGAGGGAGTCGACAAGTTCGTCGCCTCGTGGCGCGAGTTGCTCGCCGACGTCGAGCGAAAGGCAGGGGTGTGATGGCCTCCCGTCTCTCGGCGCTCTTCTTCGACGTCCCTGACGGCGAGGAGTCCGAGGCGGTCGCCTTCTGGTCCCAGGCCCTGGGGGCGGAGGCAGAGAGCTCCTCCGACCCCGACGACCCCTACACCGGGTTGATAGGGGGTCACGCCCCGCTCACGGTCGAGGTCCAGCGGATCGGAGGGCCGGCTCGCATCCACGTCGACCTGGCCGCCGAGGACGTCGAGGCAGAGGTGGCGAGACTGGAGCGGCTCGGTGCACGGCGGGTTCGCCAGGTGGAGTCCTGGTGGGTGATGAGCGATCCGGCCGGAATCGTGTTCTGCGTGGTGCCGGAAGACCACTGAATCATGGTTTGTCCCCCGGCCAAAGGCTGGGGGAAGGTCGACGGTTTGTCCCCCGGCCAAAGGCTGGGGGAAGGTCGACGGTTTGTCCCCCGGCCAAAGGCTGGGGGAAGG
>JAWOJB010000025.1:0-70834 GCA_046484325.1 Acidimicrobiia bacterium
CACTCCCCTCGCTCGAAGGCCCGAGCCCGATCGGCCCGAACTGACGGGCCGCGGGCAGGAGCTCGGGGCGATTCTGGAGGTGGTGCGCCGGCGTGCGGGAGCCACCGTCACGCTCACGGGCGAGCCCGGGGTGGGGAAGACCCGTCTGCTCGACGAGGTGCTCGAGGTCCTCGACCCCGACACGCCGGTCCTCGCCGCCCGGGGAGCGCCGGGACAGCGTGCTCTCCCATTCGGCGTCGTGGCGAGCCTGCTCCGGGCGTCGACGGGCACAGGCGCCGGGGTCGATCGATGGGAGGCCGTGCCCGACTGGGCGATGGTCGAAGCCGCCCGGCTGCTCCCCGACCTGGCGAAGCTGCGGCCCGGCGTCGAGGCGCCCTCACCGCTCGATCATCCGAGCACCGAACTCCGGCTCAGTGAGGGTTTGTTGCAGGCGCTGACGACCACGGCGGCCGGCGGGCTGGTGGTCGTCGATGACCTCCATCACGCCGATCCGGCCTCGATCGGGTTCCTCGCGCTCCTCGTCCACCGGATCCGCGACCTCGACGTGGTCCTGCTGCTCTCCTATCGCGACGACGAGCTGCCGGCCGGGTCCCCTCTCCTCGAGGCGATGGCGGATGGACGCTCGATCGACCTCCGACTCGGACCGCTGACGGGCGACGATGCCCGCCGGCTCCACCGGCTCGCCACCGGACGGGACGAGCCCGCCGGCACGCTGCTCCGTCGCACGGGTGGCATCCCGCTCTATCTGATCGAGGATCTCGACCACGCCTCCGGGCGTGCCCGCGAGACGATCCTTGCCAGGCTCGCAAGGCTCTCCGAGCTCGGCCGGCAGGTGCTGGCCGCGGCAGCCGTGGCATCGGGTCCGGCCGACGAGCGATGGCTTCGGTCGGTGAGCGGGCGGTCCGATGACGAGACGGTGTCGGGCATCGAGGAGCTGCTCGCCTCCCGTGTCCTGAGCGAGACGGGCGCAGACGGATTCGAGCTCGCCCACGAGATGTTGCGCGACGCGGCGTACGAGCATCTGTCGCTCGTACGCCGCCGGCTGCTCCACCGTCGGGCCGCCGAGGCCATGGGCGTCGGATCCGACCCCCGGCGGGTCGCCGCGGCCGCCCGCCACCTCAGGTTCGCCGGGCTCGACGCCGACGCGGCCGAGCTCTCCGCTCGGGCGGGCGACCTCTCGATGGCGGTCTCCGCCCGCGAGGAGGCCGAGGAGCATTACCGGACCGCCCTCGCCCTCGGCCATCCCGATCGCGCCGGTCTCCATCGGTCTCTCGGCGATCTCGCCCTGCTGTCCGGCGACCTCACGACGGCACGGACTGAGTACGAGACGGCGCCCGCCGGGTCCGCCGGGGCGGACCTGGCCGTCCTCGAGCATCGGATCGGCGAATTGGCACGGAGGCTGGGCGCCTGGGACACGGCCGAGGGCCACTACCGGCGGGCCGAGCCGGATCACCCGTCACCCACGTCGCTGTACGCCGACTGGGCATTGCTCGAACACCGGCGAGGAGACCGGGGGGCGGCCCTTGCCCGCGCCGAAGCGGCGGTGGCGGCCGCCTCGACCGACCTCGAGCGATCCCGGGCTCTCGACATCCTGGGCGTCCTCACCGAGGACCCCGGGTCGGCCTGTCAGATCCTGACCGAGAGCCTCGACCTCGCCGCCGACGACCCGGTGCTCAGGATGGCGGCGCTGAACAACCTGGGCCTCGCTCTGGAACGAGCCGGGGACCGGGATGCGGCGATGGCGCCGGCGCTCGAGGCGCTCGATCTCGCTGCCAAGGTCGGCGACCGCCATCGCGAGGCCGCCCTCCACAACCGGGTGGCCGACCTGCTGCATGCCGCCGGAGACGAGGAGGGCTCGCGGGAGGCGCTCCACCGGGCAGTGTCCCGATTCGCGGCCGTGGGGGCCGATCCAGCGACCTGGGAGCCCGAGGTGTGGCTGCTCACCCAGTGGTGAGCCCGGTCCTCACTTCTTCGAGGACTGGTAGTAGGGATCAGAGCCGGAGGCGTGATCGGTGACGTCCACCACCGCCGTCAACTCGTCGATGGTCTCGAGCAGGATGCGCTCGATCCCCTGCTTGAGCGTGACCTGGGCGAGCCCGCAACCCTGGCACCCGCCGGTGAGCCGGAGGTAGGCGATCGACTCGTCGACCGAGACGAGCTCGGCGGCCCCGCCATGCATGGCGATGGCGGGGTTGACCTGCTCGGTCAGCACCTGAGCGACCCGGTCGGCCAGCGGTCCCTCCAGGGTCCCCTTCGGCTCAGCTCCGAGCATCGGGCTGGCCGGGCTGTTCGGGTTGTTCATCGCCAGGCCCTGGTCGGTGAGTGCGAGCGACGCCCCCTCCAGCTTCTCGACGTCGCGCTCGGGGAAGACGAGGGCCAGATCACCGTGGCGCTCCACCCGATAGGCCACGTCGTAGTCGGCGACGGGCGCGAAGCTCAGCTCGTACTGGAACTGACCCCCCCGGATCCCGGTGACCTCGACGAGCAGGCCGAGGTCCTCGGCCCCCGGCTCCTGATCACGGAGCGCGACGATCATCTCGATGGCCTCGTCGCTGAGCGAAAGCACACGGTGGTCGGACATGTCGGGGATGGTACCGCCGGGGCCCGTCAAGGCGAAGGGCCCATCCCGATGCCCCGACGGAGCAACCAGTGCACCTGGAGCGCCAATATGTGTCCTTCCAGGTTCACTCGATGGGTTTTGGGCGGTGCTCGACGAGCCCAGCGCCACCGGTAGCCTCGGCCGGGTGGCCCGCGCCCTCCTCATCCTCCCCACCGACACCTACCGCGCCGCCGACTTCGTGGCGGCCGCCGAAGCGCTGGGCATCGAGCTCTCGGTGGCCTCGGAGGAGGAGGCGCCGCTGGGAGCCGAGGACCGCTTCGTCCGCATCGACTGCCGGCACCCGGAAGTCGCGGCGGAGGCCATCGCCGACCTGGCGGCTACCACTCCCATCGACGCGATCGTGCCCGTCGACGACGCCGGGGTGGTGATCGCGGCGCTCGCCGCCGAGCACCTGGGACTGCCTCACAGCCCGCCCGACGCCGCGGCCGCCACCCGGAACAAGGCGATGATGCGCCGTCGGCTCGAACAGGGCGAGGTGCCCCAGCCCAGCTTCGCCCTGGTCGGCGCTCAGGACGACCCCGCCGCGATCTGCCGGACCCTCGGCTATCCGGTGGTCATCAAGCCCCTGTCGCTCTCGGCGAGCCGCGGGGTGATCCGGGTCGACGACGACCACGGGGCGCGCCAGGCATCCGAGCGGGTACGGCGCATCCTGGCGGTCGCCGGCCGCAATCCCGACGAGCCCCTGCTTGCCGAGCGGTTCATGCCGGGACCGGAGGTGTCGGTGGAGGGCCTCCTCTCGAACGGGACGCTCGAGGTGCTGGCGGTCTTCGACAAGCCGGACCCACTCGACGGTCCCTTCTTCGAAGAGACGATCTTCGTCACGCCCTCGCGCCTCCACCCCGAGGTGCTCGACGAGGTGGCGGCGGTGTCGCAGCGGGCCACCAGGGCGATCGGCTTGCGCGAGGGCGCCGTCCATGTCGAGCTCCGTGTCACCCGGGGCGAGGTGCGGGTGGTCGAGGTCGCCGCCCGCTCGATCGGCGGGCTCTGCGGACGCAGCCTCCACTTCGGCCTGCTCGACACGCCGCTCGAGGTCCTGGTGCTCCGCAACGCCCTCGGGATGCGAAAGCCGGGCCTTCGCCGCTCGCCGGGGGCGTCCGGCGTCATGATGCTGCCCATCCCGGCCACCGGCACCTTGCAGGCCGTGCACGGTGCCGACGAGGCCCGGGCCGTGCCCGGCATCGTCGAGCTCGACCTCTCGATACCGGTGGGACGGCCCGTCGTCGCCCTCCCGGAGGGCGACCGCTACCTCGGGTTCCTCTTCGCCCGGGCGGGCGACCCGACGGCGGTGGAAGCCGCTCTGCGCACTGCCCACGGCCTCCTCCGGTTCGACATCACCTGACGTGTTCGCACCCGTCCGGTTCCTCGCGTCCATCCGCCCAGAGGCCTCGCCCGGGGTGCTGGGCGGTGCCGGGGTGGTCACCGCGGTGTTCGCCGCCACCCCGTTCCTCATCCCCGAGATCGCAAGCGGCTTCGGCATCACCGTCGGCACCGCCGGCCTCGTGTCGACCGCCCAGGTGGGGGGATTCGCCGTCGCCTCGTTCCTCGCCGGCAGGATGGGCCGACCCAGTGCCGCGATGCTGCGGACGGCTGTGACAGCACTCGTGATCACCGCCGCCGCATCCGCCTACGCCCCGTCGATCCCGATCCTCTTCGCCCTGCGGGCTGTGGCCGGAGCCGGAATGGGCGTCATCACCTGGGTGGCGTGGGCGGACGCCACGCGGTTTCGGAGGGGGGTGGGCGATGTGGCAGCGACGGGGCCGGTGGCCGCGACCATCGTCTCCCCGGTGCTCGGCTGGCTCGCCGGGGTGGGCTCGTACCGGGCCGTATACCTGGCGCTGGCGGGGGTCTCGGCCCTCGCGCTGGTGCTGCCGGTCGACGTCCAGGCCCGGCCGCGGGTGGGCGGCCTGGTCAGCCCCTCCCGCTCGAACCGGGTCCTGCTGCTGGCGCTGGCCCTGCTCACGTGCTTCGGCTCGAGCGTCTTCGTGTTCGGGGCGGCGGCCGGGGCCCAGGTAGCCGGGCTGGGCCCGGTGGCGGTGTCGCTCGGGTTCAGCTTCAACGCCCTCGCCGGGGTCGCCGCCACCCGCCGCAACGCCCGTCCGGGCTCGGGAGGATGGTGGATGATCGGGACGGCGGTGTCGGCGCTGGCAGTTGCCATCGTGCCGAACGGCGTCGTGTTCATCCTCGCCATGGGGCTGTGGGGCTACTCGTTCTGGATCGGGCTCCCCGAGGTCCTGCGCCTCATAGCCGCCCGGTCGCTGCGCCCCGACGAGCGGGTGGGCGACGCCCACTCGCTGATGGCGGTCGGGAGAGTCGCCGGACCGGCGGTGGGCGGGTTCGCCCTCGGGGACGGCCGGTTCGCCCTGCTGGGCATCGTGGGGAGCTCGGGATTGCTGGCCGCCTCACTCGTGGTGGCGGCGGTAGAGCGCCACCGGCTCGCAACACCCGCCGCCGTCGAATGACCCGCTATAGCGACAGGACCCCCTCGACCGCCTCCATCCGGCGAAGACGGCCGGCCGTCACCTCGGAGGTGCCGTCGAGGAGCGCCCGGGTGGCCTCGAGGACGTGGGAGATGGGGTAGATGCGCACCTGGGGGTCAGGCCGTCGAACCGTTGCGGATCCCGACCACCTCGCGACCCCGGGCGGCGGCGAGGCGGGTGACCGCCCACACCGCCGTGTTCATGCCCGGCGCGTCGCCGCCCGAAGTCAGCACCGCGATGGCATGCATCGGATCCCTTCGGCCGGATGGGCGATGGTACCGTCGGCACCCTGCGCCGAACCCTCCTCCTCGCCGCCGCCGCGCTCGTGGCTGCCTGCGTCCCGGCGGCCGACGGCCCGGGTGCCGGGGCGTTGCTGGTTTCCGAGAAAGGGCGGGGAGCGGCGATCGTCCTCCCGGACGGCTCGAGCCGCACGGTGTTACGCGATGCCGACGGATCGACCGGCCCCCTCCAACCCACGGCCTCCCCGGATGGGACGGCGGTCGCCTGGACCGAGACCGGACCGTCCGTGGCGGTGTGGCACGACGGGGAGGTCACCCGCGTCCCCATCCCCTTCGCGCCCTTCTTCTACCTCTGGCGCCCGGACGGCAGCTCGCTCGTCGCCCTCGGCAACGACCCCGACCAGCCCGCCGTGGCGGCGGCCCTCATCGAACCCACCGGGGTATCGACCGTGCTGGCGTCGGGTGCGCCCTTCTACCTCGACTGGCATCCCAGCCGTCCCGAGCTGGCGGTCAACCGGAACGGGTCAGAGCTGCTCAGGCTCGGCCTCGACGGCTCGGTGGAGCCGCTCGGGCCCACCCCCGGCCGGTTCCAGGCCCCGGCCTACACCCGCGCCGGGGACCTGTTCGTCCTGACGGGCCCCTTCGGCGGTGGGACGACCGCCTCGCTGGTGGCGGTCGGCACCGCCCAGGCGGAGCGTGGTGAGCTGGTCCTGATCGCCGCCGGTGGCGGACCGCCCCAGGTGCTGTTGGAGGTCCCGGGGGCGGCCGCCTTCGTCCCCACACCGGACGGCTCGCGCGTGGCGGTGGCCGAACTCGCCGGCAGCCGGAGCCTGGAGGGCCGGCTCGTCGTCGTCACCGTGGACGATGGCGAGACCGTCGAGCTCGCCGACTCCCGCACGGTGCTGATGGACTGGAGCCCCGATGGGACGAGGCTGCTGTACGCCGTGGTCGAGCCTGATGAAGGCGTGATGGTCCCCTTCGTCTGGGACGGAGCCGAGTCGACCGAGTACCCGTCCTACCGGCCAACGCCGACGTTCGTCGCCGAGTACCTGCCGTTCTGGGACCAGTACGAGCGGTCGCTCACGCTGTGGTCGCCCCGCAGCGACGCCTTCGCCTATGCGGCCCTCGTCGGCGAGGAGGGCCGGGTCTTCGTCCAATCGCTCGACGACCCCGCTCCGACCGACGTCGCCCCCGGGTTGTTCGTATCGTGGATCCCGGGCGACCAGGAGGGATGAGGGTGCAGGCGACGGCCGAGTGGATGTGGGGGATCCCCCGGGTGGGTGGGCCCGAGCCCGCGGGGGCGGGGAGGATCGTGGTGCCGGTCACCACCTACGACCTTGCCGAGAACGCCGGGCGGACCCGGCTCTGGGCGGTCGATGAGCACGGGGGCGAACCCGTGGCCGTCACCCGCCCCGACGCCGACGCCACCGCTCCGGCGGTGTCGCCCGACCGCACCCGGCTAGCCTTCCTCCGCAAGGTCGACGCGACCGCCCAGGTGCACGTGATGCGACTCGACGGAGGCGAGCCGGAGGCCGTCACCGACCTCCCTCTCGGGGCACTCGGGGCGCGATGGCTACCAGACGGATCGGGCCTCGTGATGCCGGCGCCGGTGCTCCGGGACCACCCCGCGCTCGATGACACCCGGGCCGAGCTGGAACGTCGCAAGGCATCGAAGGTCACCGCCCACACGACCGAGGACGCCGTCTACCGGTACTGGAGCGAGTGGCTGACGGGTGGCGAGATACCCCACATCTTCCATCTCGACCTGGGCACCGGCGAGCTGCGCGACCTCACGCCCGGCTGGACGGGGTGGTGGACCTGGCCCTCGACCGGGGATCCGCTCGACCATCTCGACGTCTCCCCCGACGGCTCCGAGGTGGCGTTCTCCGCCGACTTCTCCGAACCACCTCATCGCCTGCTCCGGTGGGGGGTCTTCACGGTTCCGCTGGCCGGAGGGGAGGTGCGGTGCCTGACCTCCGAGCTCGAATGGCACGCCATCCGACCCCGGTACGCGCCCGACGGGGAGACGATCGTCTACGGCCTCCAAAGGATCCCCGACTTCTACGCCGACCGGATCCGCCTGGTGCGGTACGACCGCGGCTCCCACGAGCACGCGGTGCTCACCGAGGAGTGGGACCACTCGGCCGATGCCTGGTCCTTCGCCGGGGACCGCATCGTCCTCCTCGCCGAAGAGCGCGGTCGCACCCCGCTGTGGGAGGTGGGAGTCGAGGGTGGGATTCCTGTCAGAGTGGCCGTGTCGGGGACACTCAGGAAGCCGGTGGTGGGCGACGACGGCACCATCTACGCCCTCGGTGCATCGCTGTCGGCGCCCCCCGAGGTGGTCGGCATCCGCGAGGGCGCGGCTCGGCGGGTCACCTCCTTCACCGCCGGGGCGCTCGCCGGATGGGAACCGGCGCCCACCGAGGAGATCGAGGTCACCGGTCACGAGGGGCGACCGGTGCAGGTGCTCCTGCTGCGGCCGCCGGGCCCGGCCCCCTACCCCCTCGTCCACCTGGTGCATGGCGGGCCCCACGGCGCCTTCGGCGACGACTGGCACTGGCGGTGGAACGCCCAGGTGTTCGCCGGGGCGGGCCACGCGGTCGCCATGGTCAACTTCCACGGCTCGACCGGGTTCGGCCAGGTCTTCGCCGAATCCATCCAGGGCAGGTGGGGCGACCAGCCGTATGCCGACGTCGAGGCCGCCACCGATCACCTCGTCTCGATCGGAGTAGCCGACCCGGCCCGGATGGCGGTGACCGGCGGCTCGTACGGCGGATACCTCGCGGCGTGGATCACCTCTCAGACCGATCGCTATGCCTGCGCGGTGGCCCACGCCGCCGTCACCGACCTCGTCGGGATGTACGCGTCCGACGTCATCTCCGACCAGCGCCGGGCCTTCGGCGCCGAGGTGTTCGAGGATCTGGAGCGCGTGCAGCGGTGGAACCCGGCCGCCCATGCAGCCGGGTTCGCAACTCCGACGCTCGTGATCCACGGAGAGCGTGATTTCAGGGTCCCGGTCACGCAGGGGCTGGCGCTCTACGGGTTGCTCCAGTCCAAGGGGGTGCCGGCCCGGCTCGTGCACTACCCAGACGAGCACCATTGGATCCTCTCGCCGGCCAACTCGCTGCACTGGTACGGCGAGGTGCTCGGCTGGCTGGACCGGCACCTCACGTGATCCGGCGTCTTAGGCACCGAGACGCGCGTAAGACGATTTTGTCATTCGCATGCGCCCGGTCGTGATCCTGGCGGGCGGCGAGCCCGTGGCTGCTGGCGTTCTCTCCGATCTGCCCGATGATGCCTGGGTGATCGCGGCAGACTCGGGTCTCGACCAGGCCCTGGCACTGGGCCTCGACGTCCACTTGAGGGTCGGGGATTTCGACTCCGCTTCGCCCGAGGCCATGCACGCCTACCGGCATGTCCCCGAGGAGCGATGGCCGGCCGACAAGGACGCCACCGACCTCGAGATCGCCATGCAGGGCGCGGTTCTCCACGGGGCCGAGCGGATCGTCGTGGTCGGCGGTCACGGGCGGCGGCTCGACCACCATCTCGGGAATGCATCCCTCCTCGCCTCCCCCGACTTCGCCGGGATCGACGTGGAGTGGCTGGCGGGCGACGCCCGGGTCCACGTGGTGCACGTCGCCGTCGAGCTGCACGGGAGCGCCGGCGACGTCGTCAGCCTCATCCCGGCCGGTGGTGACGCCGTGCAGGTGAACACCGAGGGGCTCCGCTGGGAGCTCGCCGACGCCATCCTGCCGTTCGGAACCAGCCGAGGGATCAGCAACGAGCTGGCCCGACCGGTGGCGAGGGTGCGCCTCGGCGCCGGCACCCTGCTCGTCGTGCTGCCGGGTCAGGTGGGCACCGACCCCTGACCGATCTGCCGGTCGGGATCGACCGGCGCGGGCATCGGGTCCCCGGCCAGGCCGGCGATCAGGTTGTCGACCGCCAGGCGGGCCATGGCCCCCCGGGTCGTCCGGCTGGCCGATCCCAGGTGGGGGACGATGAGGCAGTTGGCCATCCCGACGAGCGGGTGATCGGGAGGGATCGGCTCGGGCTCGGTGACGTCGAGCGCAGCCCGCCCGATCCATCCCTCGGCGAGCGCCAGGGCCAGGGCGTGGTGGTCGACGAGCGGCCCTCGCGAGACGTTGACCAGCGTGGCATCCCGACGCATGCGCTGGAGGGCCCGCTTGTCGATGAGGTGGTGGGTCGCCGGGGTGAGGGGAGCGGTGAGCACGACGTGGTCCGCCTCGGCCAGCAGGTCGTCGAGGCTGCGGTAGGCGATGCCGAACCGGCCCTCCAGCTGCGGCTTGCGGGCGCGAGAGGTGTAGAGGAGACGCATCCGGAACCCCGCCGCCCGCAGGGCCAGCGCCGTGCCGATCCGCCCGAGGCCCACGATCCCCAGGGTCGTGCCGTGCAGGTCGCCGCCCAGCAGGAAGTCGGGATCCCACTCCCCCCACCGGCCCTCGCGCACCGCAGCGCAGCCCTCGGGGAGCCGGCGGACGGCGGCGGCGAGCAGGGCGAACGCGGTGTCGGCGGTGGTCTCGGTGAGGACGTCGGGGGTGTGACCCACCGGGATGCCGCGGGCCCGGCAGGCGCCGATGTCGATGTTGTCCACCCCGACCGCCATCTGGGAGACCACCCGGAGACGAGGAGCGGCCGCTAGCTCCGTCTCGCCGATCGGCTCGGTGAGCATGCAGAGCAGGCCCTCGGCCACCGCCAGGCGTTCCATCAGTTCGTCGCGAGGGATCGGGCCGGCCCCCTCCCACTGATCGACCTCGTGCGCGGCGGCGAGGCGATCGAGCTCGGCCTGGTCGATCCGTCGTGTGACGAGCACCGGGGCCACCTCCGAAGGGTAGAGCAAGCGGCGATTCCCGGTAGCCTCCCGACCATGGGACGCCTCGGCGCCGCCTTCGTCGCCCTCCTCCTCGCCGCCTGCTCGCCTGCCACCCTGGCGGAGGTCGTCCCCATCCCGGCGCCGACGACGGCCCCGGCCCCGGAATCTCCTGCACCCGATGCCCCCGCTCCCCCGGCCGTGGAGGTGGCTACCGCCGCCCCCGCCCCGGTCACCGCCGAATCGTTGCCGGTCGGATGGACCCTGGCGGCCAAGACCGGCGACGAGCTGGCCGTCCGGGTGTTCCCGGGGGCGCCGTTCGTCTCCCGCACCATTCCCGCCGCCACGATCCTCGGCACCCGCACCGTGGTTCGGGTGCTGGAAGGGCCGCGCGATGGTTGGGCGCGGGTGTCCCTGCCCGGGCGTCCCAACGGGGGCACCGGTTGGGTGGTCGCCTCGGAGCTCGAGCTCTTCGAGGTCGACCGGGCCGTGCTGGTCGAGCTGGGAGAGTTCCGCCTCACCGTGACGGTCGCCGGCGAGCCGGTGCTGACCACCCCGGTGGCCGTCGGTAGTCCCCGGAACCCCACCCCCACCGGCGAGTTCTACGTCACCGACGTGGTCGACACCGGCAACCCTGGGGGACCGTGGGGGCCGCATGCATTCGGGCTCTCGGCGCGGTCGGACACGATCACCGAGTTCAACGGCGGCGACGGGATCATCGCCGTCCACGGCACCAACCGCCCGAGCTCGATCGGCGGCGCCGCGTCGCTCGGATGCGTACGCGTGCCGAACGAGATCTCGATGGCACTGGCCGAGCTGCTGGTGCCGGGGGTGCCGGTCACCATCGTCCCGTGACGATCAGCTCCTGGGCACGTCCTTCCAGGCCAGCTCCTTGTCCACCCGGGGCTCACCGGGGAGGCCGAGCACCCGCTCGCCCAGGATGTTCCGCATGATCTCCGAGGTCCCGCCCTCGATCGAGTTGGCCCGGGAACGCAGGAAGGACATCTGGGCCGTGCGCCGGCCCAGCCCGGCCCGATCCGGACGGCGCAGCTCGAAGGTCTCCGGGTAGAGCATCCCTCCGGCACCCATCAGGTCCACGGCGAATTCGTAGGCCCGCTTGTTCAGGTCGGCCCAGTGGAGCTTGGCCGTCGCACCCTCCGGCCCCGGTGTGCCCCGGCTCCGCAGCTCGGAGGCCCGCAGATTGGTGAGGCGCAGCGCCTCCGCCTCGACCCAGAGCCGCATGAGCCGGTCACGCCACGCCGGGCCCCTGTCGCCCCCCGCCTTCCATGCCTCGACGGCCGCCGCGATCGCCCCGCTCCCCCGAGGCGCCACCCCCGAGCCGATCGCCACCCGCTCGTTCATGAGGGTGGCGATCGCCACCCTCCAGCCGTCGCCGACCGCCCCGACCCGGTTGGCGTCGGGAACCCTGGCGTCGATGAAGTAGACCTCGTTGAACTCCGCCTCCCCCGTGATCTGGCGGAGGGGACGGACCTCGACTCCCGGCTGGCGCATGTCGACGATGAAGTAGGTGAGGCCGTCGTGCTTGGGCACGTCGGGGTCGGTGCGGACCACCAGCATCCCCCACCGGGCCTCGTGGGCGAGGGTGGTCCAGACCTTCTGGCCGTTGACCACCCACTCGTCCCCGTCCCGTACCGCCCGGCCGGCCAGCGCGGCCAGGTCCGAGCCGGCCCCCGGCTCACTGAACAGCTGGCACCAGATCTCCTCGCACGTGAAGATCGGCCGCAGCCAACGGTCCTGCTGATCCTCGGTGCCGTGCGCCATGAGGACCGGCGCTCCCATCCCCCATCCGAGGATGTTCCGCAGCCGGTTGTCGAACGGTGCCCCGGCCGCCATGAGCATCGCATCGACCTCGGCCTGCACCGATGGCGCCACGCCGAGCCCTCCTCTCCCCTCGGGGAAGTGCATCCATGCCAGACCGAGGTCGAACTGGGCGCCCCAGAACTCGGTGTCGGGGGTGGCGGCCGGAGGGTGCTCGTCGAGGAGCCGGCCGAGGCGCTCCGCGATCGCGGCGGGGAGGGCGTCGTCGGCACCGGTCACCCCGGACACGCTACCGCCCCCGGGGTCGATGGGCCGGCCGTCACGCCGTGGTGGGGGCGAACCGGGCCTCGAATCGCTCGGCTCGCTGCAGGATCTGTGCCGGGAGCTGCATGAGGCGCTCCTGGTACTCGGCCGCGGCGGCGTCGAGCCCCGTGAGCTCGCCGATCCCCCACTGCTTGAGCAGCGGTTGGATCACCCGGTCGTGGTGGATGCGGAGGTTGTAGACCCCGGCTCGGGCGATCTCGACCGATCGGCGCACGAAGCCGGGTATCACCGCCCCCGGCATCTGGAAGTTGGCGAAGGTCCGGTAGATCCCCTGGAGCATGGCCGACGGAGCCTCTCGCAGCATCGCCTCCATCACCCCCTTGTAGAACACGAAGTGGTGGTTCTCGTCGGCGGCGATCGACCGCATCAGCTCGAAAGCGACGGGGTCGTCGGTGATCCTGCCGGCGTTGCGATGGCTGACCCTGGTGGCCAGCTCCTGGGCGGCCGTGTAGGCGAACAGCTCCGACGGGTTCTGCGCGTCCAGCTCGTAGCCGGTGGTCATCACCTGGAGCCGGTCGTCCTCGAGCGCCCTGGGATCGCAGTTCCGGGAGACGAGCAGATAGCTGCGCAGGGCGATGGCGTGCTGGCCCTCCTCGGCCGTCCACAGGTGGTTCCATTCCGCCAGCGCGGAGCCGGCGGGGACGTGGCGCTCGATGGCCGAGTGGTAGTAGGGGAGGTTGTCCTCGGTCAGGAGGTTGAGGACGAGCGACGTCCTGGCCGCCTCCGAGATGGTGCACTGGGAGACATCCCACGGCTCGGCCACGAAGTTGCGGCCGCGCTCCCAGGGCACGAGTTCGTGGAAGTACCAGTGGCTGCGGCGTTCTCGGTGCTCCGAGAGGAGGCGCCGGATGTCTCCGTCCACTGCCTCCAGCAACTCGAATCCCTCGTTGAACGCCATGGCTGTCTCCTCTGATGGACGGCGTGGTACGAAGCTACTCCGCCGGACGGAGCCGGTGTGGTCGATCTCCCGCTCTCTCGCACCGCGGCCGGCGGCTCTTCGGGCTCAGCGGCGCCACACGGCGGCATTGGAGATGACGGGGGTCTTCCGCTCGAGGGTGTGGGCGGCGACCACCACCCGGTCTCCGTCGTCCCACATGCGGGTGACGATCGACTCCCCAGGGAACACCACCCCGGCGAACCGCGCCTGGTAGCGGGCCACCGCGCCCACGTCGCCCCCCAAGGCCCGGTCGACCACCGCCTTGCAGGCGATGCCGTACGAGCAGAGGCCGTGGAGGATCGGCCGGTCGAACCCGCCCATGGCGGCGAAGGCGGGATCGGCATGCAGCGGGTTCTTGTCCCCCGACAGCCGGTAGAGCAACGCCTGCTGGGGGAGGGTCGGGGAGACCACCTCTAGATCGGGTCCACGGTCGGGCGGCTCGTTGGCGGGGCCCGGCCCGGGATCGCCTCCCCAGCCGCCCTCGCCGCGCAAGAAGAGCGACGACCGGTTCGTGAAGAGGACCTCCCCGTTGCGGGCGTCGCTCGTCACCACCTCGACCACGGCCACCGCCGCCTTCCCCTTGTCGTAGATGGCGGCGATCCTGCCCTCGTGCACGGCCGTCGCCGACACCGGGATGGGCCGGGCGAGCTCGAGGTCCTGCTCGCCGTGGAGCAGAAGCGCCAGGTTCACGTCCATCCCCTCGACTCCGGCCACCCCCATCATCGAGCCGAAGGGCGGGATCGTGCCGAAGGACGGCAGCACCTTGAGCGCGCCCTCGTAGGTGTAGGCCAGCTCGTTGGGATCGGTGGGGGAGACGCCCGCCCCCACCCCCAGGTGGTAGAGGATGACCCGATCCTGATCCCAGGCCGTCTCGATCGCGGGCAGCGCGGCCCCCAGCGCCCGCTGGACGTCGATGGGCATCAGCCGCCTCCCGCCAGGATCGAACCGAGCATCTGCAGCTCCTCGGTGGCGCTGTTGAGCACCCGGTAGTCGCCGAGGTCGCGGATCGTGTCGATGCGGTCGGCGATCTCCTCGACCGTGGGCAGCACCTTCTGGCCGGCGAACCAGCCCTGGTTGAGGCCGATGAAGAAGCGGGCATAGCGGCCGCCCCCGGCCGAGAACACCTCGTGGGTGTACGGGTTCGCCTCCGAGCACAGGTAGACCACCATGGGCATCACCTGGTCCGGATCGACCATGTCGGCGAAGGGTCCGAGCAGGTCCTCGGTCATCCGGGTCCGGGCCACCGGGGCGATGACGTTGGACTGGATCCCGTACTTCATCCCCTCGATCGCGAGGACGTTGGAGAGCCCGACGAGGCCCATCTTGGCTGCCCCATAGTTGGCCTGGCCAAAATTCCCGAGGATGCCGGCGTTGGAGGAGGCGAACACAAAGCGGCCATACGCCTTGTCCTTCATCACCTTGAAGGCCGGCTGGGAGACGTAGAAGGCCCCCTTCAGGTGCACGTCGAGGACGGCGTGCAGCTCGTCCCACGTCATGTTGGCGAAGCTCCGATCCCGGAGGATGCCGGCGTTGTTCACGACGATGTCGAGGGTGCCGAAGGCGTCGAGGGCGGTACGCACGATCGCCTCGCCGTTCTCGGGAGTCGACACCGAGTCGTAGTTGGCCGCGGCCTCGCCCCCGGCCGACCGGATCTCCTCGACCACCACGTCCGCCGCCCGCGTCGAGCCGCCGCTACCGTCGACCGCCCCGCCCAGGTCGTTCACGACCACCCGGGCGCCGCGCCTCGCCAGTTCGAGTGCGTAGGCCCTTCCCAGGCCGCCCCCGGCCCCGGTGACGATCGCCACCCGGCCGTCGAATGTGATCGGTTCAGTCATGTCCCACCTCGGTGTCGTTGCCCGGTATCACAGGCCGAGCGAGCGGCCGATGATCTCCTTCATGATCTCGGTCGTGCCCCCGTAGATCGTCTGCACCCTGGCATCCCGGTAGGCCCGGGCGATCGGGTACTCCTCCATGTAACCCCAGCCTCCGAACATCTGGAGGCAGGAGTCGATCACCCGCTTCTCCAGCTCGGTGCACCACCACTTCCCTTTCGCCGCCTCCTCGGCCGTCAACTCCCCGTCGCTGAGGGCCAGGATGGAGCGGTCGACGTATGCCCGGGCCACGTCGAGCTCGGTGCGCAGCTCCGCCATCCGGTGTTTCACGACCTGGAACGAACCGATCGGCGAGCCGAAGGCCCGGCGTTCCCGCACGTAGTCGAGCGTCCACCCGAACGCCGCCTCGGCGTGGGCGAGGGAACCGACGGTGAGCGACAGCCGCTCCTGGGGCAGGTTCTCGACCAGGTGCACGAACCCCCGACCCTCCTCGCCGAGGAGGTTGGCGACCGGGACGTGGACGTCGTGGAAGAAGAGCTCGGAGGTGTCCTGGGCATGGAGCCCGATCTTGTCGAGGTTGCGACCGCGGGTGAACCCCTCCATCCCCTCCTCGACGACGAGCAAGCTCATCCCGGCATGGCGCCGGCTCGGATCGGTCTTCACCGCCGTGATCACCAGATCGGAGTTGATCCCGTTGGTGATGAAGGTCTTCGAGCCGTTCACGATGAAGTGGTCACCGTCGGGCACGGCGGTGGTGGCGATCCCGGCCAGGTCGGACCCGGCTCCCGGCTCGGTCATGGCGATGGCCGACATCAGCTCCCCGGAAGCGAGCCCGGGGAGCCAGCGCTCCTTCTGCTCGTCGGTGGCGAGGTCGGTGAAGTAGGGGAGGCAGACGTCGTTGTGGAGGGTGATGCACATGCCCGACCCCATCACGTCGGCTCGCATCACCTCTTCGTCGATGACGGCGTTGAAGCGGAAGTCCCTGACCCCGCCGCCCCCGTATGCCTCAGGGACGGCCATCCCGAGCAGCCCCTGCTCCCCCGCCTTGCGGAACATTGCCTTGTCGACCCTCCCCGCCTCCTCCCAGGCCCGGTGGTGGGGAGCGATCTCCTTGTCCATGAACGAACGGGCGGTCGACCGGAAGATCTCGTGATCCTCGTCGAAGATGGTTCGTCGCACGGCTACGCCTCCCTCGCCGGTCCGATCGGGCCTCGGGGCGGCCGGTCGCACCCGCCTGGACGAGTGCGACCGGCCGGTGCCGGCAGCTCGCTCACTCCCCGTAGAGGCCGGCGATGGCGGTGGCGAAGCGCTCCGAGACCACGGCCCGCTTCACCTTGAGGGTGGGGGTCAGCTCCCCGCTCTCCACGGCGAAGTCCGTGGGCAGGATCGTGAACTTCCTGATTGCCTCGGCCTTCGACACGGCGGCATTCGCATCGTCGACCGCCTTCTGGATCTCGGCGACGAGGTCGGGGTCCTCGACCATATCGGCGACGGTCCCGATCTTGCCCTTCTCGGTCACCCAGCGGCCGAACGCCTCGGGGTCGATGGTTACGACGGCCGCGATGAACGGCTTGCCGTCGCCCACCACCATGCTCTGGCTGACGAGCTGGTGGGCGTTGATACGGTCCTCGAGCACGATCGGGGCGACGTTCTTGCCGCCGGCGGTGACGATGAGCTCCTTCTTGCGACCGGTGATCCGCAAGAACCCCTGCTCGTCGAGCTCGCCGATATCGCCGGAGTGGAACCACCCGCTCGGCTCGATCGCAGCCGCGGTGGCCTCGGGGTTCTGCCAGTAGCCCTGGAAGACCCCGCATCCCTTGATGAGGATCTCGCCGTCGTCGGCGATCCGCACGGCCGTGTCCGGGGCAGGGCGCCCGACGGTGCCGATCTCGATCTCCCGGGGAGAGTTGTAGGTCGAGGCGGCGGTCGTCTCGGTGAGCCCGTATCCCTCGAGCACCAGCAACCCGATGCCGTTGAAGAAGTGGCCGAGGCGCTCGCCGAGGGCTGCACCGCCCGAGACCGAGTAGCGGAGGCGCTCGCCGAAGACGTGGCGGAGCTTGGAGTAGACCAGCTTGTCGAAGATCCCGTGCAGGATCTTGGTCATGAGCGGCGTGCTCCCCGACTGCTGGCCCCTCGAGTAGGCGATCGCCACATCGGCGGCCTTGTCGAAGATCTTGCCCTTGCCGTCGTCCGCCGCCTTCTGGCGGGCGCCGTTGTAGATCTTTTCGAACACCCTCGGCACTGCGAAGACGAACCAGGGCTTGGCCATCCCCAGCTCCTCGGTGAGGGCCGGGATCCCGGTCGAGTAGGCGATCCGCATCCCGTTCATCACGCACGCCACCTGGACGACCCTGGCGAAGATGTGCGCGAGAGGCAGGAACATGAGGTTCGTCTCGCCCGCCTTGATCACGTCGCCCAGGTCCTGGGAGACGTGGCGGCTGATCTGCAGGAAGTTGCCGTGCGTGATGATGCACCCCTTGGGGCGCCCGGTGGTTCCCGACGTGTACACAAGTGTGGCGAGGTCGCTCTGGGAGAGCCCGCCGGCCCGCTGCAGAACCTCGTCGTCGGTGATCCCCTGCCCGGCGGCGATGATGGCGTCGAGGCCCCCGGACTCGAGCGAGAAGTCATGGGGGCAGGTGCCCAGCGCCCCGGCCCGCTCCTTGTACACCGCCTGCAACTCGTCGGTGGCGCACACGATGGCCTGGGCGCCGGAGTCGCCGATGATCCACTCGACCTGCTCGGCCGAGGAGGTCTCGTAGATGGTGACGGTGGCGCACCCGGCCGCCCAGATCGCGTAGTCCAGGAGGGTGAACTCGAGGCGAGTGGGCATGAAGATGGCAATCCGGCTGCCCGGCTCGATCCCGAGTGCCACGAACCCGGCCGCGATCCTCCGGACCTTCGACGCGAAATCGGCGGTCGAGACGTCGACGAAGCGGTCGCCCTCCCGGTAGGCCAGGGCTGCCCGATTGGGATGGTTCGCCTCGTGCTCCCACAACGACGTGGTGAGGTTCTCGGCGGGATCGATCTCGGCCAGCGGTGGCCTGCTGTACTCACGCATGAAGGCTCCTCCTCCGGGGGTGGCACGAGCCTACCGATTACGAGGCCCGACCGGCCAGGGGCATCCGGCCCCTCAGGAGTCGCCTGCTCGCCGCGCAGTGCGCGCCTCGAGCAGGGTTTCGATCTCGCCTTCGCCGAACCCGGCCGAGGCCAGCACCTCCTCGGTGTGGGTTCCCGGTGCCGGAGGGGGGATCGGCGATCGTCGGGGATGGGCGGAGAACCGGGGCGCCGGGCCCGGCTGCTCGACGTCACCCACCGGCACGAACGTCTCACGTGCGACGAGATGGGGGTGGGCCACCGCCTCGTCCAACGACATCACGGGGGCGACGCAGGCATCGGTGCCGGCGAACACAGCCACCCATTCTTCTCGGGTCCGCCCACGAAAGGCCTCCTCGAACCTGGCTCGCAACGCCGGCCAGCCGGACACGTCGAGCTGGGCGGGCACCTCGAGCGGGTCGATCTCGAGGCCGGCGAGCAGCTCGGCGAAGAACTGCGGCTCGAGCGCACCCACCGCCATCGCCCGCCCATCGGCGGTCATGTACGTGTCATAGAAGGGGGCGCCACCGTCCAGCAGGTTCACGCCCCGCCGATCGTGCCAGAACCCCCACGAGCGCAGCTCGAACGTCGGCTGCATCAGCAGGGCGGCGCCGTCGACCATGGCGGCGTCGACCACCTGGCCCCGACCCGAGCCCCGGGATTCGAGCAAGGCCGCCACGATCCCGAACGCCAGCAGCATGCCTCCGCCCCCGAAGTCGCCGACGAGGTTGAGCGGGGGTACCGGCCGCTCTCCCCCACGGCCGATGGCATGGAGGGCACCCGTGAGGGCGATGTAGTCGATGTCGTGCCCGGCGGTCTTCGCCAGCGGCCCGTCCTGACCCCAGCCGGTCATCCGCCCATAGACCAGTTGCGGGTTGCGCCCCAGACAGACCTCTGGGCCGAGCCCGAGGCGCTCGGCCACGCCCGGGCGGTACCCCTCGATGAGCGCATCGGAGCGCTCGACCAGACGGAGCACCACCTCCACCCCTTCGGGCCGCTTGAGGTCGATGACGATCGACCGGCGGCCGCGCCGAGACGGGTTGGGAATGGGGAGCGAGCCCTCGGAGGGCCGCTCGACCATCACGACGTCGGCACCCTGGTCGGCGAGGACCATCCCGCAGAATGGGCCGGGACCGATCCCGGCCAGCTCGACGACATGAATGCCCGAAAGGGGTCCCGACATGGAGCGGGACGGTAGTGCGGGTGCGCCGTGCGTCGTGCGCCGTGCCCAGTGCCCTCCCCGCAGTCGGCAATCCGCACTACGGGTACGCTCACGCGGCTGCGGTCCGAGGAGGCCCCCATCATCACCCGTTCCAGCGGCGTTCTGTTGCACCCGACCTCCCTGCCCGGTCAGGGCGGGATCGGCGAGCTCGGTGGCGCGGCCCACCGCTTCGTCGAGGTGCTCGCCGGCATGCGCCAGTCCTGGTGGCAGATGCTCCCCGTGGGACCGACCGGGTTCGCCGACTCCCCGTACCAGTCGCCCTCGACCTTCGCGGGCAACCCGCTCCTCGTCGACCTCGTCGCCCTCGCCGACGAAGGTCTGCTCGAGGCGGACGAGCTGGCGCCGCTCACCGGCCTCCCCATGGACCGGGTCGACTACGGCGAGGTGATCCCGATCCGGAGGGGGCTTCTCGACCTCGCCGCCGACCGATTCCTCGCCGAGCGGCGACGGCGGCGCGAGCTCGGGCGCTTCCGGGAGGCCCACGGCCCCGTGTGGCTCGACGAGTATGCCCTGTTCGCGGCGCTCAAGCAGGCCCACGACCTGCGGGAATGGACCAGCTGGGAACCGGATCTGGTATCGAGACAACCCGAGGCCCTCGATGCTGCCCGTCGCGAGCTCCGCACCGAGATCCGCCGCCACGAGGTGATCCAGTTTCTCTTCCGGCGGCAGTGGGCCGAGCTCCGCCGGGTCTGCGCCGCCCACGGCATCCGGCTCATCGGCGACCTGCCGATCTTCGTGGCCCACGACTCGGCCGAGGTCTGGGCCAACCCGCACCTGTTCTTCCTCGACGGAGACGGCCGGCCGACCGTGGTGGCCGGCGTGCCACCCGACTACTTCAGCGAGACCGGCCAGCGCTGGGGCAACCCGCTGTACCGCTGGACCCGGCATCGCGCCGATGGGTTCACCTGGTGGATGGCCCGGCTCCGGCACGTCTTCTCAATGTTCGACCTCGTCCGGGTCGACCACTTCCGCGGGTTCGCCGGCTACTGGGAGATCCCCGCCTCCGAGCCCACGGCCGTGAAGGGCCGATGGGTGAAGGCCCCGGGGCGCGAGCTCTTCGACGCCTGCCTGGCCGGGTTCGACGACCTCCCGGTCATCGCCGAGGACCTGGGCGTCATCACCGAGGACGTCGAGGAGTTGCGCGACCGCTACGGATTCCCCGGCATGAAGGTCCTGCAGTTCGGGTTCGGGTTCGACAGCGAACATCACCCGGGTGCCGTGCGCGAGCGGGTGATCGTCTACACAGGCACGCACGACAACGACACCACCCTCGGCTGGTTCTCGGATCCCGCCTACGCCGAGGAACAGGCCGCCGCCCTGAAGTTCACGGACACCGACGGCTCGGAGTTCAACTGGGACCTGATGCGCGTGGCCATGGGCTCGGTGGCCGAGACTGCGATCGTGCCGCTCCAGGACGTGCTCGGACTGGGATCCGAGGCCCGGATGAACACCCCAGGCGTCCCGTCGGGAAACTGGGGCTGGCGGTTCGACTGGGAGCAGCTGACCCCCGACATCGCCGAGCGGTTCCGGGCGCTCACCGAGGAGACCGGCCGGGCCCGCTAGCCCTCAGCGCTCGATCGGGACCCGAACGGCGTTGCCGTACTCGGTCCACGAGCCGTCGTAGTTGCGCACATGGGGGAAGCCCAGCAGGTACTTCAGGACGAACCACGTATGCGACGAGCGCTCGCCGATCCGGCAATACGAGATGACCTCGTCGGATGGCACCAGGCCGAGGTCGTCCTGATAGATCGCCCGGAGCTCCTCGACCGTCCGAAACGTCCCGTCGTCGGCGGCAGCCCGCTTCCACGGTACGTTGGCAGCCCCAGGGATGTGCCCGCCGCGGAGGGCGCCTTCGTTCGGGTAATCGGCCATGTGCAGACGCTCGCCCCGGAACTCCTCGGGGGACCGCACGTCGATGAGCGGCTTCCCGGCGTGGGAGTGCTCGACCGCATCGCCGAGGAAGGCCCGGATCACCGTGTCGTCCCGGGTCGGGATCGGGTACTCGATGGGCTGACGTTCGACGACCTCGGTGGTCAGGTTGCGACCCTCGGCGATCCACTTCTGCCGTCCCCCGTCGAGCAGCCGGACGTCACGATGGCCGAAGAGCGAGAAGACCCACAGGGCATAGGCCGCCCACCAGTTGAAGTTGTCGCCGTAGAAGACGACCGTGTCGTCGGCGGCGATGCCCTTGGCAGACATCAGCGCGGCGAATGCCTCTGCCGAGACGTAGTCGCGCACCAGGGCGTCGTTGAGGTCGGTGTGCCAGTCGATCTTGACGGCACCCGGGATGTGCCCGGTTTCGTAGAGGAGCACGTCCTCGTCGGTCTCGACGACGACCAGCCCTTCGGCTTCGAGGTGCTCGGCCAGCCAGTCGGTGGAGACGAGGCGCCCGGGGTGGGCATAGGTGGAGAGCTTCTCCGATGGGTCGGTGGGCACGGGCATGGCTGACTCCTGCGGTGGTGCCGGCCCAGGGTAGGTCGAAGCCGCACGAACGGGTACTGCCTACACTCGCCGAGGTGAGTCTTCCCCCCCGTCTCCTGCAGATCACCGAGGTCTTCGCCGAGTCTCCCAAGGAGTTCCGGGTCCAGGCCCTGCTCGACTTCGGCAGCCGGATCCCACCCCTCCCCGAGGACCTCGCCGCCGACCGGAACGGCCTCGAGCAGGTCCACGAGTGCGCGACCCCATTCTTCCTGGCTACCCGGGTGGAACCGGATGGTGCGGTCCACATGTTCTTCGAGGCGCCTCCCGAATCCCCCACCGTCCGCGGGTTCGCCGGCATCCTCTACGCCGGTCTCGACGGCGAGCCGGCCGACACGGTGCTGGCGGTTCCCGACGACTTCTTCTACGGAATGGGGCTGGAGGAGGTCGTCACGCCGCAGCGGCTGCGGGGGATGGCGGCGATCCTGGCGCGCCTCAAGCGACAGGTCCGGGAACGCCTGCCCACGCCGTCACCCTGATCCGCCGCGGATGTCATTCGAGAGGATGTGAGCGCCGCCCTCGCCGGGCGTCGATCGCCACCAGCACCAGCCCTGCGAGCCCCAGCAGCAGGCCAGCCACGGTGGCCGGATCGGGGCTGGAGACGAGCACGGTCGCCGCTCCCATCACCACGACGACCTGGAGCGCCGCCACCAGACCACGGCCTCCCGGACGCCGCCGCCACCACCACACCGCTACGCCGAGCGTCACGATGCCGAACCCGGCAGGCATCGCGGCAGACGACCACGGGATGAACCCGGGTGTGATCGAGCCGCCGATCGTCACGGTCAGCACCGCCACCGCGAGCGCACCCACCGCCTCAACCAGCAGCAACGCCATCAGCGCCGGACGAACCCATCGACCGTCCATGGCCTCAGGGTGACCGATTCACGGCCACCAGGCCGCAGCCGGGCGACTCATCCGGCCCGGGGACGGCGTCGCGCCCACGCCACCGTGACGGCCAGCAGGAGGGCCGTGACCGGCAGGATCCACACGATCCAGCCCAACCACCAGAAGGCGGCGGCGACCAGGGCGATGCCGAGCACGAGGAGGGCGACGTCGAGAAGGCCGATCCGCGTACCCGAGCCGGCGGTCTCCGGTGCCGGGCCCGTCATCGCGGCCCCATCCGTATGCCTCCGTCCATGCGGATGGTCTCGCCGTTCAGGTAGTCGTGGGTGAGGAGCACATAGGCGAGCTCGGCGTACTCGTCCGGTCGCCCGAGCCGCTTGGGGAACAGCACCTGCTGGGCCAGCGACTCCCTGGCCGGTTCGGGTAGCCCGGCCAGGAGCGGGGTGTCGATGAGGCCGGGGGCGATGGTGTTGACGCGGATGCCCACCGAGGAGAGATCCCGGGCGATGGGGAGGGTCATGCCCACGACGCCGCCCTTGGACGCCGAGTAGGCGGCCTGGCCGATCTGTCCGTCGAACGCCGCCACCGAGGCCGTGTTGACGATCGCACCCCGGCTCCCGTGCTTGTCGACGGGATCGAGCCCGGCCATCTCGACGGCGGCCAGCCGGATCGTGTTGAAGGTGCCGATCAGGTTGATCCGGACGACCTGCTCGAAGTGACCGAGGTCGTGGGGACGGCCGTCGCGGTCGAGGGTACGGGCCGGTGGCCCGATACCGGCGCAGTTCACGAGGGAGCGGAGCGGTCCGGCCTCGACCGCCGCCAGGACCGCGCCCCGGACCTGCTCTTCGTCGGTTACATCGGTCGACACGAAGACACCGCCAACCTCGGTCGCCAGCGTCGCGCCCTTCTCTCCCTGCAGGTCGGCGATCACGACCACCGCCCCGGCGGCGGCGAGCCGCCTCACCGTCGCCGCCCCGAGCCCCGAGGCACCCCCGGTGACGATCGCGCTGGTGTTCGCCAGCTCCATACGCCCTCCTCTGCGTCGCACGGCGACGCTACCAGCGGCCCGGCGGCCGACCTGCTGTCATGGGTGGCCGTGATCGGCGTGTTCGACAGCGGCGTGGGCGGGCTCTCGGTGCTCACGCGGATCCGAGCCCGGCTCCCGGCGGCCGACCTGCTCTACGTGGCCGACCGGGCCCGGGCCCCCTATGGACGGCGGAGTCTCGATGAGGTGCGGGGCTTCTCCGAGGTGATCACCGACCGGCTGCTGGCCGAGGGGGCCGGGCTGGTCGTGGTGGCCTGCAACACCGCATCCGCGGCCGCCCTCCACCATCTCCGTGCCCGGCATCCCGCCGTCCCCTTCGTTGGGATGGAGCCTGCGGTCAAGCCGGCCGCGGCCCTCTCGGGCCGAGGGGTGGTGGGGGTGCTCGCCACCGCAGCCACCTTTCAGGGAGAGCTGTTCGCCTCGGTGGTCGACCGGTATGCCTCGGGTGTCGTCGTCGTGGCCGAGGCCTGCACCGGCTGGGTGGAGCTCGTCGAGCGGGGCACCGTCGCCGGGCCCGAGGCCGAGGCCGCGGTCCGCTCGCACCTCCGACCGGTGCTCGACGCCGGGGCCGACACCCTGGTCCTGGGCTGCACCCACTATCCGTTCCTGGCGCCGGTGATCCGGGCCGTCGCCGGAGACAAGGTCACAGTCGTGGACCCCTCGGACGCCGTGGCACGCCGGGTGGTCGAGGTTTCCGGCGCCGCCGCCGAGGGTGAAGGCCGGCTGCGGGTGGTCACCACCGCTCCAACCTCCGGACTCGACGCCCTCGTCGAGCACCTCACCGGCCTCCGGGTGCGGTCTGAGCGCTGGTGACCTCTAGCCTGGGCGCATGCCCGACACCGCCGGCCTCGAGCCCTGGGATGCCGCGCTGCTCGCCGCCCTCGAGCGACCGGCCGATGGGGCGCCGGGGTTGCTGACCATCGACGAGCTGGCCGCCAGATCGGGCATGCCCCAGGCGGTGCTCGAAGCCCTCGCCCGCGAGGGCCTGCTGCTCTCCCGGTCGATCGACGGCGATCCCCGCTACCACCCCGACGATGCCGAGGCCGTGAGAGCGGGTATGGAGCTGGTCGAGGCAGGTCTCCCGCTGGCCGAGCTCCTCGACCTGGCCCGCCGGATGGACCGGGCGATGCGACCCGTGGCGGACGCGGCGGTCGAGGTCTTCGCCCAGTTCGTGCGGGACTCGGTCGAAGCGAGCGCCCGTGACGACGAAGAGGCGGCCGCCCGCCTCGTGGAGGCGTTCCGCACCATGCTCCCCGCCACCGGCCGCCTGGTCGACCACCACTTTCGGGCCCTGCTCGTGGCCGGAGCTCGCTCCCGGCTCGACACCGGGGACGCACCATGACCCTCGGCGTCCGGTCCACCCGGATCGAGCCGTCCGGCTCGCTGCTGAACCACACCCCCGATGTGGCCTGGATCCACCATGAGCTGGCGATGGTGGGCTGGGGCGAGGCCGCCCGGATCGACGCCGGGTTGGGAGACGGACGGTTCGGTCGTGCCGGCGAGGCATGGAGCGGGCTCGTCGAGGGTGCCGCGGTCGAGGACGAGGTGAACCGGCCCGGCAGCGGGCTGGTGGGGTTCGGCTCGTTCACCTTCGACGGTCGCTCCCCCGGCTCGGCCATCATCGTGCCCCAGGTCCTGATCGGGCGATCCGGAGGCGGTTGGTGGCTGACTACCGTCGACGGGGCCGACCCCGAGCCCTACCTGCAGAGCGGGGCGGACGATCCCCGGGCCGGCGACCGGCCGCGATATGCCGGTGCGTCGATCCCGGATGTGATGTGGATCGAGGCGGTGGCAGAGGCGGTCCGCCGCATCGAGGCCGGGGAGATCGAGAAGGTGGTCCTCGCTCGCGACGTGGCGGTGTGGTCCAAGGCGCCCTTCGACCGGAGGGTCGTGCTGCAACGGCTCCATGATCGGTTCCCCGAGTGCTTTACCTTCCTCGTCGACGGCCTGGTCGGCGCCAGTCCCGAGCTGCTCGTACGGCTGCGCGACCGCACCGTCGAGTCGCTGGCCCTGGCCGGGTCGGCCCGGCGCGATCCCGACCCCGAGGAGGACTGGCTGGTCGGGAAGGCACTTCTCTCCTCCGACAAGGACCGGCGCGAGCACGAGGCGGCTGCCGCCTCGGTGGGAGCGGCCCTCGGAGAGGTCTGCCGGACGCTCGAGCGGGACGCCGAGCCGTGGTTGCTGCGGCTGGCCAACGTCCAGCACCTCGCCACCCGGTTCCGGGGTGAGCTCGGTGAGAGGCGGCCGGTGCTCGATGTGGTAGGGCGCCTCCACCCGACCGCGGCCGTCGGGGGAACCCCCACCGGCCTGGCGATCGACCTCATCCGCCACCTGGAGGGAATGGACCGTGGCCGCTACGCCGGCCCGGTGGGATGGCTCGACCATCACGGCGACGGCGACTGGGCCATCGCCCTTCGGTGTGCCGAGCTGTCGGGGGCCCGGGCCCGGCTCTTCGCGGGAGCCGGCATCGTGGCGGGCTCGCTCCCCGAGAACGAGCTCGAGGAGACGAGGCTCAAGCTGCGGGCGATGATGGGCGTGCTCGAAGGCTGAGCCCCGACCGGCTCAGCCGGCGCCCAGCCACTCGTCGAGGGCCTGGGACACCGAGTCCGTGAGCCGGCGGTGCACCTCGACGTTCCGTGCCCGGTCGCCGCGGACCACCACGATGTGCACCCCGCCTGCCCGATGGGCGTCCGTCACCGCCGGGACGAGCTCGGCCGCCCCGTCGACCGGACGAAAGCCGAGGTCGTGGAAGGCCGCCAGCCGCTCGAACGAGCGTCCCCGCGGGGTCCCGAACACCTGCTCGAAGTGCTCGGGGAAGCCGGCCTGGGGCAGGAACGAGAAGATCCCTCCGCCGTCGTTGTCGATCACCACGAACACGGCGTCGGGACGTGGTTCGACCAGGAACCCGCCGGCGTCGTGGAGGATCGACAGATCCCCGGCCAGGGCGGTCACCGGGTGCCCGGACACCGCCGCCACGCCGAGCGCGGTCGAGACGAAGCCGTCGATCCCCGAGGCCCCACGGTTCGACAGGATCTCGACGTCCCCGGGCGCCATGAACCAGTCGAGGTCGCGCACCGGCATCGACGACGCCACCACGAGCCGGCCCCCGGCGGCCGCACGGGCGACATCGCGGGCGACGCGGGGCTCGGTGGGCTCGTCGCCGGCGTCGAGGGCCGTGTCGAGGGCCGTCCGTGCCACCCGCTCGGCCTCGAGCCATCCCCGCCGCCACTCCCCATCCCGCGAGCCGGCGGGTCCCGGTCGAATCGATGGCCACGCCGCCAGCATCTCCTCGGCCGAGCGGGACGGATCCGACCAGGTCCCGGGGTCGGCCACCACCGTCGGGACCCCCGCGAGCAGTCCGGCCAGATTGCGGCTCAGCCCGGCGCGGCCGAGCACGAGGGCGGCCTCGGGCCGGTACCGCCGGGTGAAGCCGGGATGCCCGAGCAGATGGTGGGCCGTGCTGATCGTCTGCGGGGGCCGGCCTCCGGCGGGCGGCTCCACCACCAGCGGCCAGCCGAGCCGGGCGGCGAGGCCGTCGATCTCCGAGAGCGTGGGGCCGAACGGCGAGCCGCCCAGGTCGCCCACCACCACGAGCCCCCGGTCCACCGAGGTCCACCGATCGGAGAGCTCCACCGAGCCGACCCCCGTTCGGGAGCGGCGAGTCCAGGCGTCGCCGTCGGGGCGACCGTCGGTGGGCGACCCGAATGGCCGGTCCACCGCCCGACCGTCGTCGGAGGCCGGAACGAGCGGGTCGCGGAAGGCCAGGTTGAGGTGGACCGGGCCTCCTCGACCGGCGTGACCGAACGCCTCGGTGACGGCCCGGCACACCGTCGACCGCCAGTACGGATTCGAGCCAGGACGGTCCTCGGCCACCCCCACCTCGCAGAACCACCGAACGGCGTCGCCGAACAGCCCGATCTGATCGATGGTCTGGTTGGCCCCGGTGTGGCGGAGTTCCGGGGGGCGGTCGGCGGTGAGCACGAGCAGCGGGACGCCGGCGGCGTCGGCCTCCACCACCGCCGGATGGAGGTTCACCGCGGCGGTGCCCGACGTGGTGAGGACCGCGGCCGGAGCCCCCGATGCCCGGCCGATCCCGAGCGCCGCGAACCCCGCCGAGCGCTCGTCGATGTGGACGTGAAGACCGAGATCGGGGTGGTCGGCGGCCGCCATGGCCACGGGAGCCGAGCGCGACCCGGGCCCGAGAACCAGGTGTCGCACCCCGTTGCGGGACAGCTCGTCGACGAGCACCGCAGCCAGTGCGGTGGACGGATTGGGCAGGGTCACGCCGCCTCCAGGAGCGAGGCGGTCTCCCGCAGGCGGTCGAGCAGCCTGCGCTCGGTGTGGGAGTCGGGCCGTGCACGCTCGACCAGCTCCGGATCCGGTGCCGGACGCCGAACCTCGAGCATCCCGTCCTCTGCGAGCAGGGGCGATCGGACCACGTCGCCGTCGAGCAGCGAGACGGTGCCCAGGCCGCAGGCGTGCCGGAGCTCGGGGAGCGCGGCGGCGGCCGCCAGGCCGGCGGCGATCCCGACCGAGGTCTCGAGCGCCGATGAGATCACGATCGGCAGACCAAGCCGCCCGGCGAGGGCCAGCGTGGCGGTCACCCCGCCGAGCGGCTGGACCTTCAGCACCGCCACGTCGGCAGCTCCCAGCTCCACCACCCGCTCGGGATCCGCCGCCGTCCGGATCGACTCGTCGGCCGCGATCGGCACGTTCACCCTACGGCGCAGCTCGGCGAGCTCCTCGACGGTGGCGCAGGGCTGCTCGGCATACTCGAGGTCGAAGGCGGCCAGCTCGGACAGCCGGTGCTCGGCTTCGTCCACCGACCAGGCGCCGTTGACGTCGACGCGGATCCGCCCATCCGGACCGAGGGCCTCCCGCACCGCCGCCACCCGGGCGACGTCCTCCACGAAGGCCCGACCCGGCTCGGCCACCTTCACCTTCACGGTGCGGCACGCCGAGGCGGCCACCAGACCGGCGGCGACACCCGGCTCCACGGCGGGCACCGTGAGGTTCACCGGGATCCGATCCCGACGGGCGGCCGGCCACGGTCGGGTGGCGGCCTCCACGGCTGCGGCGAGCCACGGCGCCGCCGACACCGGTGGATACTCGGGGAACGGCGAGAACTCACCCCAGCCGGCCGGCCCCCCGACCAGCACCGCCTCGCGCCGGTCCAACCGTCGAAACCGGAGGCGCATGGGGATCCGGACCACCCGGATGTCGAGTCCGTCGAGGACGGTCACGATCCGTCCGCCTGCCGCTCCCGGATGAAGGCGACCAGCCGGAGGGTCTGGTCCTCGGAGAGGGTGTTGCCGAAGGCCGGCATCCCGCCCTGACCCCGCGTGATGACGGTGAGCAGATACTCGTCGGGACGCCCCGCCGAGGGAGACCCGACCCCCAGCCCCGGGCCCACACCGCCCTGCAGCTCGGCCCCGTGGCAGCGGGCGCAGAGCAGCCCATAGATCTCGTCGCCGCCGGCATCGGGCGCCGGACCGCCGGTGCAGGCGGTCAGGAGCACCGTCGACAGTGCGGCGAGGAGCCCGCGCTTCATGGGCTCATCGTAGGGACCGCATGCCGTAGCCTCTCCGGCATGCATCCCATCCACACCGCCCTGGCCGCCATCTGGCCGGCCCTCCTCGATCTCGCCGACGACATCGCGGACGAAGACTGGTCCTCGCCCTCGGTGCTGCCGGGTTGGACGGTCGCCGACCTCTTCGCCCACCTCGGCCACGTCGAGGGAATGGTCCACGGGTTCCCACAGCCCGACACCCCCCATGACTTCGCCTTCGAGGGCGCCCCGCTCCACATCGTCACGAACAGCGGGGTCGCCGCCCGGCGGGCCTGGAGCCGGGCCGAGGTGGTCGACGAGCTCCGGCGGGCGGTGAGCGCCACCCTCGAGCAGCTCGCCGGCCTCGACGAGGCCGGGTGGCAGGCGCCGGCCCTGAGCCCGATCGGGCCGACGACCTTCGAGCAGGCGATGGAGTTGCGCAACGGCGACGCCTGTGCCCACCTCTTCGACCTGCTCGTCTCGACCGACCAATATCAGGAGCACCGCAGGGTTCCCGAGTCCGAGGCGGCTCTCGTGGCCAGGGCGGTGCGGCTCTCACCCTGGGCGGCGGTCAAGCGGGCCGGCCTGGCCGACGGGACCCGGGTCCGGCTCGACCTGTCCGGACCTGCCGGTGTGGCGGCCGACCTCGTCGTCGAAGGTGGTCGGGGCCGGCTGGAGGAGGCACGGGGAGAGCCGGATGCCGTCATCTCGGGCCCCGGCATCGCCTATGCGCTCCGGGCAGGGGGCCGCCGGCACCCGGCCGAGCTCGTCTCGGCGCTCGAGGTGGCCGGTGAGCCGGCCGAGCGGTTGCTCGAGACCTACCGGCTCTTCGGCTGATCGGCCTCCGGCCGGCCATCCCGGACGAGCCTCTCGACCAACTGCTTGACGTCCTGGGCGCGGTCCCGGGCGGCGACGAGCACGGCGTCACCGGTGTCGACCACCACGACCCCCTCGAGCCCGACGACGGCCACGAGCCGGTCACCCGC
Organism: Acidimicrobiia bacterium; assembly: GCA_046484325.1. Classification (GTDB taxonomy): domain Bacteria; phylum Actinomycetota; class Acidimicrobiia; order Spongiisociales; family ZC4RG35; genus JAWOJB01. Next base: position 30,255 of record JAWOJB010000025.1, read on the forward strand.
CCGAACGTATGAGCCGGTTACACCCTCGAGGACGACGTCGCCGAGGACGGCATTGCCCTGGGTGTCCCGATCGGCGATCTCCCAGAGTGAGGCCCACGAGCCCACGTCGCTCCAACCGGCGTCGAGGGGGACCACCACCGCCCGGTCGGTCCGCTCCATCACCGCGTAGTCCACCGAGATCGCCGGCGACTGCAGGAAGCTCCCACCAAGGGTCCGGACGGGACCGGTGCCGGCTGCCTCGACGGCGGGCTCAACCGCCCCCACCACCTCGGGGGCATGCCGGCGCATCTCCTCCACCAGCACGCGGACGCGGAACACGAACATCCCGCTGTTCCAGAGATGGCGGCCGGATGCCAGGTAGCGCTCGGCGGTGGCGGCAGCCGGCTTCTCGACGAACCGGGACACCCGATGGACCGGACCCGCCGACTCGCCGACCTCGATGTAGCCGTACCCGGTCTCGGGCCGGTCGGCGACGATGCCGAAGGTGACGAGCTCCCCGGCGAGGGCGGCCTCGACGGCCACAACCACGGCCTGGCGGAACGCGCCTTCGTCGGTGATGACGTGGTCGGCAGGCAGCACGAGCATGACGTCGTCCGGGGCCAGCGACAGGGCAGCGGCGAGGACGGCGGGGGCGGTGTTCCGCCCCTCGGTCTCGCAGAGCACCAACGCCGGAGGCCGGCCGATCTCGGTGAGCTGGCGGACGATCTCGGCCTCGTCCCGGGTGTTGCAGACGACGACGGGTGCGCCCACGTCCGGAGCCCCGGCCAGCCGCCGGGCGGTGGCCTGGATCATCGAGTCGTCGCCGGTCAGGCGCTGGAGCTGCTTTGGGACCCGTGTCCGGGAGAGCGGCCACAGCCGGGTCCCGCTGCCACCGGACAGGAGCACGGGAACGACGGCCATGAGGATGAGACCCTACCGCAGGTCGGCGCAGGGCCTCAGGGCGTGACGACCACCAGCGTCCCCAGATCGGCCCAGGCGTAGAGGAGCCGCGCTTTCGATGCCTCCTGCCGCACGCAGCCGCCACCCTGGTAGGTACCCAGCTCGTCGACGGTCTGGAGCGGCCGGCCCCGGCCGTCCAGCGGGATGTCGTGGAAGCCGATGTTCGTCTCGTGACCGAACGTGAAGCGCACCATCCAACGCATGGTGATGCCGTCGTATCCCGCCAAGGCATCCTCGGACTTCGAGAACACGGCGTATGTGCCCGGGCGCGGCCAGCCCCGGTGCCCTGAGACCGGATAGCTGTCGAGCACCCGCTCGCGGTCGTCAACGAGCCACACCCACAGGTCGGAGTTGGAGTAGACGATCCGCCGGCCCGAGCCCGACCCGGCAGGGAGAGACGGATGCCCACCGGCGGCCTGGAGGCCGATCACCCCCTCCAGCGCACCCGCGCGGTCCCGCCAGCCGGCCTCGAACCACGCCATCCGATCGAGCTCTGCCGGGGAGGCGACCGCCGGCCCGGGCACGGCCAGGAAGGCGGCGACCACGACCATGAGGAGAGCGGGCATCGAACAGCCAGGCTACCCGGCGAAGCCCGAGGTCCAACCCTCGCTCCGCTCCCAGAGCTCGGTGGCGAGGGCGTCGTCGCCAGCCTGCTCCGAAGGCTCCTGCACCTCCATCCTCGCCCAGTAGGTTCCCGACCGGCCGGCGGCGGCGGGGTCGGTGGCGCAGTGGAGCACGGTCTCGGCCCCCACCTCGGGCTCGAGCATCCGTCGGGTCATGAGCCATCGGGCCGGCTGGGGCACCCTGCGCCAGATGTCGGTCGCCACCATCCCCGGGTGGACGGCGTAGACGTCGACCTCGGGCTCCCGGCGTGCCAGTTCGCGGACGTGGAGGACGTTGCAGAGCTTGGACACCTGATACTCGGTGATACCCGTGATCGAGCGGGTGGGTCGCCGCAGCGCATCCCAGTCGATGGCCGAGGCGCCGCGATGGGCGTCGCTCGAGACAACCACCACCCGCGGCGCCGTCGCCTTTCGCACCTGGGGCATGAGAAGCCGGACGAGCAGGTGGTGGCCGAGGTGATTGACACCGAAGGCGATCTCGAACCCGTCGGCGGTGGCACCGCGGACGCCGGCCACCCCGGCATCGGCGATGAGCAGGTCGATCGCACCGAACGCCGCCACCGTCGGGGCCGCCTCGGCGACCGACTCGAGGGAGGCCAGGTCGACCGGGGCGAAATCGGCGGTGGCACCGGCGTGCCAGGCCTCCTCGAGGACCTCGGCGGCGCGCTCCTCGGATCGCCCCAGCAGCACGAGATGGGTGCCCGGGCCGGCCAATCCGAGGGCGGTCGCCCGGCCGATGCCGGCGCTCCCGCCGGTCATCACCACCAGTCGCGGCGCGCCGGCCACGATTCAGGCGGTGGCGGGCGTGGCGAGCCCGGTAGCGGTCAGGCGGAGCACATCCCGGGTGCCCACGAGCCGGAGCGAGCGGGCAAGCCGCTCGGGGAACCGGGACACCACCTCATCCAGGGAGATCACCGCCGGCTGCTCCACCACCATGGTGCGCCCGTCGGCGTCGATGATCGCCCGGCCGGCCGCCAACACGTTGCGCAACCAGTCGACGTCGGTCCCGTATAGCAGCGGGATCAGGAACCCGCCCGGCTCAGACTGGGCGATGATCGGGGTGGCATAGGGGATCCCGGACCGCCGCCCGACATGGTGGATCGCGGCGGCATAGAAGCCCTTCCGGCCCGAGAACCGCGCCATCACCGGGTTGAGCACCGAACGGTTGAAGCGCCGTACGGCGCCGAGCACCACGGGGTTGTGAGACCGGAAGGCCCAGATGAGCATCGCCTCGAGCAGGCACAGCAGGCCAACCAGGGTGATCGACCATCTCAGCGCCTTGGACATCGGTGGCATGCTCACCTCGGGCTCGACCGCGCCCATGGTGACGGGCCGGTCCGGGCGGCACCAGAGGACATCGTCAGCCCCTGTCTGCCTCGAGGGACTCGGTGATCGAGGCCGGTACCTCGGCTGCCTGGGGCAGGCGCACCGGGGTGATCGATACCCACCCCCGGCGGGCGGCGTCCACGTCGGTGCCCTCGAGCCCTGCGAACTCGAGCAGCCCACCGCCGAACTCGTGGCGGAAGCGGTCCACCGCCTCCTGGCGAAAGAGCCGGTCATAGCCGACCCGGGCGATCGAGGTCACCCGGCGAGGGGTGGAAGGTGTGGCATCGAACGGCAGATTCACGCTCACCACATCGGCGTGGCCCAGCAGGCCGGACCCGGTGACCTCGTCGAGCAGGCCGGCGCACACCTTCGACAGCCGCGACCAGCCCGGGCCCGCCTCGGACGACTCCACCCGCCGCCTCCAGGCCGGCCAATCGACGGTCGTGCCCGTCGAGAACGCCACCGCCGGGATCCCGCTGACCCAGGCCTCCACCGCCGCCCCCACGGTGCCCGAGGACATGAGAAACCCGGCACCGTGGTTGTAGCCCAGGTTGACGCCCGCAACCACCATCGCCGGCGGCTCGTCGAAGAGGGCGTGGATCCCGAGCTGGACGGCGTCGGCCGGGTAGCCGGAACACGTCCAGACCTCGATCCCCTCTCGTTCAGATCGCCCCACCGACACCGGCTCGTACCGGGTGATCGCCTTGGCCACCCAGCTCCGCTCCCGGTCGGGCACCACGACCCGGACCGCATGGCGTTCGGCCAGCGCCCGGGCGAACGGCACGAGGGCCGGGCTGTCGACCCCATCGTCGTTGGTGACGAGCACCCACCCCATGCCGGCGGGTGTCAGGCCACCACCGGGACCCTGGCCATGGCCTCGGCGACCTTCTCCGCCGGGTAGTCGTAGTCGACGAGCCTCCCCTCGAGATAGGCCTGGTAGGCGGCGAGGTCGAAGTGGCCGTGGCCGCACAGGGCGGTGAGGATGACCTTCTCCTCGCCGCTCTCCTTGCATGCCAGTGCCTCGCGGACGGCGGCGGCGATGGCGTGAGTGGGTTCGGGGGCGGGCACGATCCCCTCGGTCCTGGCGAACCGGACGGCGGCGTCGAAGCACTCGACCTGGCCGATGGCGATCGCCTCGACGAGCCCGAGCTCGTAGAGATGAGACACCAGGGGCGACATGCCGTGGTAGCGGAGGCCGCCGGCGTGGATCGGATCGGGGATGAAGTCGTGCCCAAGCGTGTGCATCTTCACGAGCGGGGTCATCCCCAGGGTGTCGCCGAAGTCATAGCGATACTCGCCCTTCGTGAGCGACGGGCAGGCGGCCGGCTCGACGCAGCGGATCGTCGGGTTCATCCTCCCGGCCAGCTTCTCCCGCAGGAAGGGGAACGAGAGGCCGCCGAAGTTCGACCCGCCGCCGGTGCAGCCGACGAGGAGGTCGGGGGTCTCGCCGACCTTGGCGAGCTGGAGGAGCGCCTCCTCGCCGATGATCGTCTGGTGGAGGAGCACGTGGTTGAGGACCGAGCCGAGCGCGTACTTCGCGTGCGGATCCCGGACCGCCGCCTCCACCGCCTCGGAGATCGCGATGCCGAGCGAGCCGGTCGAGTCCGGATCACGGTCGAGGATCGCGCGCCCCGCATCGGTGACGTCCGACGGGGAAGGGTGCACCGTGGCACCCCACAGCTCCATGAGCGCCTTGCGATGGGGCTTCTGGTCGTAGCTGGCCCGGACCTGCCAGATCTCGCACTCCATCCCGTACTGGGCGGTGGCGAAGGCGAGGGCCGATCCCCACTGCCCCGCCCCGGTCTCGGTGGTCAGCTTCCGCGTGCCCTCGCCGGCGTTGTAGAAGGCCTGGGGGACGGCCGTGTTCGGCTTGTGGGAGCCGGCCGGAGACACCCCCTCGTACTTGTAGTAGATGCGGGCGGGGGTGCCGAGCAGCCTCTCGAGCCGGTGTGCCCGGTAGAGCGGCGACGGGCGCCACAGCCGGTAGACGTCCAGCACCTCGCCGGGGATGTCGACGTACCGCTCACCGGTGACCTCCTGGAGGATGAGCGCCATCGGGAACAGCGGAGCGAGGTCGTCGGGCCCGATCGGCTGATGTGTGCCCGGATGGAGGGGCGGGGGTGGCGGGGAGGGGAGATCGGGGACGAGGTTGTACCAGGCGGTCGGCATCTCCGACTCGTCCAGCAGGATCTTGGTGTACTCCGCCATGGCGTCCTCCTCGTCGACCGTCGTCACGAAGCTAGCCGGACCGCACGGCGTCGGGCTCAGGCCGGTCGCTCGAGGAAGCGCCGCCGGTCCACCACCACCCTCGTCACCGACCCCCTCGCCACCTCGACCCCCTCATCGGTGACCCACACCCGGAAGCCCAGCCGGCGGCCGTCGACCACCGTGAGCTCGGCTCCTGCGACGATCTCGGCCCCGATGCCGCTGGGGGCGAGATGCGAGAGCTCCACCTGCACCCCCACCGAAGTCGCCGACGGATCGAGGTGGGGGGCAACCGCGGCGACCGTCGCCTCTTCGCAAAGCGCCACCAGCCGGGGAGTGCCGACGACCGGGAGGTCGCCCGAGCCGAGGGCGATCGCCGTGTCGGATGGGTCGACGGTGAGGCGCACCTCGGCCATCGCCCCCACCGGAAAGACACCACTGCCCGACATCACGACCTCCTTCGTAGGGGGAACCATGCCACCGTGGGCGGGGGATTCCGAGACTTCCGACCCTTGCCTCGCCCGGGTCGGGCTGGTGGACTGGCGGCACCACGGCCCGAGGAACGGAGGCGGCCCCCTGATCCACGATCTCATCATCGTCGGCGGGACGCCGGCCGGAATCTCGCTCGCCGCCGAAGCACGCAAGGCCGGCCTCGACGACCTGCTCATCATCGAGTCGGGGGATGCGGTGGCACCGCCCGATGCTCCCGGCCGGTACCGCCTCGAGGTTCGCTTCGGTGACCCAGTCGAGCGCATCGTGGAGCGCGACGACACCCTCCTGGTCGTGGAGACAGCAGGCGAGAGCTTCCTCACCCGGGTCTGCGCGGTTGCCGAGCGAGCCGAGGTCACCCCCGTGCGTCCGGACTTCGAGCTCCCCGCCACGCTCGTCTCGCGGATCCACTTCGGCACCTCGGGCTTCGCCGCACGGGACGAGGACGTCTTGATCGTGGGCCGCGGGGAGCGGGCCATCGAGGCGCTGTGCGACCTGGTGGGCCGGGGCGGCCACACCGTGCTCTGCTTCATCGGCGACTTCGGTGAGCTCTCCTCCGAGAGCCGCCGGGCGCTGACGGCGATCGAGCGCGAGCAGCGGGCGACGATCCTGTGGCAGTCGCAGCCCGGCGGCATCGACGACGTCGGCGGGTTCCCGATGGCGGTCTTCCCCGATCGACAAACCCCCGACCTCCAGTTCGACCACGTGGTCTTCACCCTGGGGGTCGAGACGGCCCCGGGAACGGTGGGAGTGCCGGAGGTGCGTACCCGGACCGTTCCCCCGACCGGGCTCTTCCTGCTCGAGGACGTGGACCTCGCCCATGCCGCTGCCACCGGAGTTCCGTTCCGGGTAATCCCGGCGGCGCGGGCCTGGGCTCGGATCCGGGAGGAGCGGTTCCCCCACCTGCCCGCCCCACCGGCCCGTCGCCCGGTGCCGCTGGACGCCCGACGGGTCGAGCACCTCCGTGCCGAGCACTACAACGCCACGATCACCTCGTTCGACCCGGCTCACTCCGTCCTCTGGCGGATCGGCATCCGTCCGGATTCCGGAGACGTGGCGCATCGGGCCGGCCAGTACGTCACCCTCGGTCTCGGCTACTGGGAGCCGAGGATCGACGATGCGCCCGACCCGATCGACGAGGCCGCGCGGGAGCGGCTCATCCGCCGCTCGTACTCGATCTCGAGCCCCATCTTCGACTCCATCGGCTACCTGGCCGACCCGATCACCGCCGACGAGATCGAGCTCTACGTCGTCCTCGTCCCGCCCGGGGACGACACGACGCCCGCCCTCACCCCCCGGCTGGCGCTCAAGCACATCGGAGATCGGGTCTACCTGGGTCCCAAGGTGGCCGGCCGGTACACCCTCGACCCGGTGGACGATCCCTTGGCACCGGTGGTGTTCCTCGCCACCGGAACCGGCGAGGCCCCCCACAACGCGATGGTGGTGGAGCTCCTGCGCAAGGGGCACCACGGCCCGATCGTCTCGGCGGTCTCGGTCAGGCTGAGCACCGACCTGGCCTACACCGACGAGCACCGGCGCCTCATGGAACGGCACGCAAACTACCGCTACCTGGGCGTTGCCACCCGCGACCCCGGGATCGGGCGCAAGCGCTACCTCCAGGACCTCATCGTCGACGGGACCATCGAGGAAGCGTTGGGCACCGACCTCGACCCGCGCCGGGCCCACGTATTCATCTGCGGCAACCCGGCCATGATCGGCATCCCGGAGTGGGACGGATCGACGCCGCGGTTCCCCGACGACCTCGGCGCGTGCCGGATCCTGTACGAGCGCGGGTTCCGGCTCGACCGGCGCGGCGTGCGCGGACGCGTGCATTACGAGGAGTACTGGTAGGCCCCGCGGGGTCCGGAGTCATACGATCGGAAGGACGACCGCCACGGCGGGTCGGAGCGATCATCGGGCTGAGTGATGGACAATCGGCCCGGGATCGCTCGATGGCGGGGTGAGCCGACGGCTGGTCGACGGCGCCGTCCGCCTGCCATGCCGGCGCCGGCACCGACGGAGGTGAGGACGTGAGTTCACAGTCGTGATCTGGGTCGATCGGGCCATCGAAGGACGCAACTCTTTCGTAGAACTGATGCGGAGCCGGGCTGTGGAGGTGCCCCTGGCCGAGGAGCACTTCGCCGAGGCCCTCGCCACCGACGGCACCAAGGACTTCGTGCTCGACCACATCCTGGGCGAGCGGATGGTGGGCACGCACGGCGCACGAGGGGCACGGGAGGCCTTCGGCGAGGCGGCGCCCGCCGAGACCGCCGACATCCTCATCGGCGGCCTCACCAGGAGCGACGTCCGGCGGGACATCGGCGGTCTGCTGTACCCAGGCCTCCGACCCACGGCGATGATCATCCCCCGCTCCCAACTTCCTCATCCAGAGCGATCCCTCGTGCTGGATTCACGGCGATGTCACACTCAACCCGATGGCCAAGCCCGCCAGGAAGCCGGAGACGATGCATGTCGAGACCATGTACCGGTTCCATCCGAGGTTCGTCGGACGGCGGCGTCGAGGTCTGGCTGGGTGGTGCCGGCCAGGACTCGGGACGAGCCACCATCGAGGGCGGCGACGTCGAGGTGATAGGCACCAAGAAGGTGATGATCGGGATGGGAGAGCGGATCACCCCGCAAGCCGTGTCCATGCTGTCCCGCCGGCTCTTCGCCGCCGACCAGGCCGACGAGGTGCTGACGGTGAGCCTGCCCAAGCACCGTGCCTACATGCATCTCGACACCGTGATGACGGTGGTCGATCGTGATGCGATCACCGCCTTCCCCACGGTGGTGGACGAAGCCCGCCTCTGGTCGGTGCGGCCCGGTGACTCCGCCGAGGACGGCGTCATCGAACGGGTCGATGCCAACCTGCCCACCGCGATGGGCCGTGCCCTCGGGTCGACATCCATGTCGTCACGACGGGTGGCGACGCCTTCGAGGCGGAGCGAGAGCAGGGCGACGACGGCGACAACGTGGTGGCGCTCGAGCCGGACCTCGTCGTGGCCTACGAACGGAACACCGCCACCAACGCCACGCTTCGCAAGGCCGGGATCGAAGTCCTCGAGAGCGCCGGCAACGAGCTCGGACGAGGGCGCGGCGGCGGCCACTGCATGACCTGCCCGATCGACCTCGAGAGCGCGGCCCAACCCAAGGAGACGCAACATGCCACACGACCTCAAGAACCGCAGCTTCGTGAAGGAGATCGACTTCACACCTGACGAGTTCACCTTCCTCCTCGACCTGGCCGAGGACCTCAAGGCTGCCAAGTACGCCGGGACCGAGCGGCCCCGACTCACCGGACGGAACATCGCGCTCGTGTTCGAGAAGACGTCGACGCGCACCCGGGCGGCCTTCGAGGTGGCCTCCTACGACCAGGGCGCCCGGGTGACCTACCTCGACCCTTCCTCGTCCCAGATGGGGCACAAGGAGTCGACGGCCGACACTGCCAGAGTGCTCGGCCGCATGTACGACGCCATCGAGTACCGCGGCAAGGCCCAGGCGGTCGTCGAGGAGCTGGCCGCCTACGCAGGGGTGCCGGTCTACAACGGGCTCACCGACGAGTGGCACCCGACCCAGATGCTCGCCGACTTCCTCACGATGCACGAGGCGTCGGGCAAGCGGTACCACGAGATCTCCTACGCGTTCGTGGGCGATCTCCGCTTCAACATGGGCCGCTCACTCCTCGTCACCGGTGCCCTGCTCGGCTCCGACGTGCGCTTGGTCGGCCCCAGGGAGATGTTCCCCCCGGAGGACGTCGTGAAGATCGCCCACGAGCTGGCAGAGCGGTCCGGGGCGAAGATCACGATCACCGACGATCTCGAAGCCGTCGAGGGTGTCGACTTCATCCACACCGACGTATGGGTGTCCATGGGTGAGCCCAAGGAGGTGTGGAAGGAGCGCGTCGCCGAGTTCAAGGGCTACCAGGTCAACGCCGCGTTGTTCGACCGAACCGGAAACCCTCACGCCAGGTTCATGCACTGTCTCCCCGCATTCCACGACACGAACACCGTCGTCGGCAGGGAAATGATGGAGGCGACCGGCATGCCAGAAGGGTTGGAGGTCACCAACGCGGTGTTCGAGTCGGCCAGATCGATCGTGTTCGACCAGGCCGAGAACCGGCTCCACACCATCAAGGCGATCCTGGTCGCGACCCTCGCGTGACGACGAGGCCGTCGGGCGACGGAGAACGGCGATCAGGAGGCCGCGAGCTTGGGGGTCCGCAATCCCTGGAAGAGGAGGATTCCGCCCGAGACGAGCGACCAGATCCCGATCAGCCAGACGAGCACCGCCACGGTGGTTCCCGGCCAGGCGAGCGCGATGATCCCGAAGATCACCGAGACGGCCCCGCTGAGCATCGCCGGCCCCCGCGGTGAGCCGGCCTTGCCGAACAGGCCGAGCACGAACTCGATGATCCCCCCAACCACCCAGAAGATCCCGATGATGACAACGATGGCCTCGACAGCCTGGAGCGGCCGGCCGAACACCGCCACTCCGGCCAGCATCGCCAGCACCCCCAACAGCAACCCGAGCAGCTTCGCACCCACGGAGGTGTCGTCCCGAAAGCTCGCCACCAGGATGACGATGCCGATCACGATCAGATCGATGCCCAGCAGGATGGCCAGGACAGTCACCGAGATCTTCGGCCAGATCAGCAGGATCGCTCCGATGACGATCGACACGATCCCTCCCGAGATCAGCAGCGAGCGGGTGTCCCGAACGTAGGGGTAGGCGGTCATCTCATCCGTCACGGACGAGGCCACCGGTCAACCGGACGATGCCGAGCACGGCATAGAGTCACGGCCATAGGAGGCGACGGTGGATCCACACGAGATCGAGGCGGCACTGGGCAGGGCGGAGGCGGCCACGGCCGGCGGCGGAGGGGTCGGCGGCACCGGGTTCTGGAAGGCGGTCGGTGCCGTAAAGCGTGACCCCACCCTCGTCGAGGAGCACGCCGGCCGGATCGGCAGGATCGACCGCCGGGCGTTCGAGAACTGGGCCATGATCAAGATCGGCGCCGCCGTGGGCACCACCCTGGCGGTCCTCGGCACCGTCGCAGGGCTGATGCTGGTGCTGGCCGCGTACTACACCGACGATCCCTGGAACGGCGTCCTGCTCGTGGCCGGGACCGGCGTGACCATCGTCACCACCCACGGGCTCACCCACCTGGCGGTGGGACGCCTGTTCGGCATGCGGTTCACCCACTGGTTCGTCGCCGGGTTCAGAGCGCCCCAGCCGGGAGTGAAGGTGGACTACGCCTCGTATCTACGGGTGCCGGCCAGGCGTCGGGCATGGATGCACGTCTCTGCGCCCATCGTCACGAAGGTGATCCCGTTCCTGGCCCTCGGACCGGCCCTGGTCATCCCGGTTGCATGGTGGGCGACGGCGACGCTCGTCGTCATCGGCCTCGTCCAGATCGCCACCGACCTGGCGTTCTCGACGAAGACCTCGGATTGGAAGAAGTACCGCCGCGAGATGTCCTACGCCGACTGAGGGAGCCGCCCGATGTTCCAACCAGAGGTCGAGACCCTCCCCCGCCCCGAGCTCGAGCATCTCCAGTCCGAGCGGCTGCGATCCATCGTGGAACGGCTTCGATTGGCCGAGGCGCCGTACTGGCAGGAGAAGCTGGCCGGTGTAGGGCACGTCGACGCGCTCGACGATCTGCCCTCCCTCCCGTTCACGGTCAAGAAGGAATTTCGCGATGCCTATCCCTACGGCATGCTCTCGGTTCCCCTGGGCGAGGTGGTCAGGGTGCACGCTTCGTCGGGCACGTCGGGCAAGCCGACCGTCATGGCGTACACCGAGCACGATGTCCGGGTGTTCGCCGAGGTCAACGCCAGGGCGCTCGGCTGCGCCGGCGGCACCGGCGACGACGTAATCCACGTCGCCTACGGGTACGGCCTGTTCACCGGTGGGCTCGGGCTCCACTTCGGGGTCGAGGCCCTCGGAGCGGTGGCGGTCCCGGCTTCGGGCGGGAACCCCGGATTCCAGATCGGCCTCATGGCCGATCTGGGAGCCACCGGGCTCGCCTGTACGCCCTCGTTCGCCCTCCTGCTGGCCGAGCGAGCCGCCCATGAGGGAAAGCTCGACGAGATCCGGCTGCGGTGGGGCATCCACGGCGCCGAACCGTGGTCGGAGGGCATGCGCGACAAGATCGAGGAGGCCTGGGGTGGCTCGTACGACGCCTGTGACATCTACGGGCTGTCCGAGGTGATCGGACCCGGCGTCGCCGCCGAGTGCCACGAGAACAAGGGCGGGATGCATGTCTTCGAGGACCACTTCCTCGTGGAGATCGTGGATCCCGAGACGGGTGAGCCCGTACCCGACGGGGAACCGGGTGAGCTCGTCATCACCACCCTCACCAAGCAGGCGATGCCCACCATCCGCTACCGCACCCGTGACATCACCCGGTTCCTGCCCGGCGGCTGCCGCTGCGGCCGCACCGGCCGGCGGATCGGCCGGCTCGAGGGACGGGCGGACGACATGCTCATCATCCGGGGGATCAATGTCTATCCACGGGAGATCGAGACGGTCCTGATGGCCGACCCGGACGTGGGAGGCCAGTTCGCCATCGTCGTCGACCGTCGGGGTCCGCTGCCCGAGCTCCAGGCCAAGGTCGAGGTCGCAGGCGCCCACCTCGTGGACCGCCGCGGCGAGATCGCCGCCCGGCTCCAGGGCAAGCTGCTCGAGACGGTCCGCCTGCGGGTCGAGGTCGAGGTGCTCGAACCGGGGACGCTCCCCCGCCAGGAGGTCGGCAAGGCCAGGAGGGTGTTCGAGCGGACCGCCGAGGCCGACCCTCTCGGCTGATTCGCGCCTCGGAGCGGTGACGTGCCAGAGTCGTCCTCGGAGGTGCGAGTCATGAAGGTTGCGTACGTGTTCAACAGCCCGCGGGCGGCCAGCTACAAGCTGGGACAGATGATCCTTCCCCAGCTCGAGGCCGGGACCCACGGGGTCGAGGTCGTGGGCATGTTCTTCTTCGACGACAACGCCTTCGTGCTCCGGGCTGGAGACCCCATCGGCGAGCGGCTGGCGGCGGTGGCGGCCGAAACCGGCATGCTGCTGATGATGTGCGATATGTGCGCCCTCGAGCGCCACCTCGCCGAGGGCCAGCCCCGGTGGTGCGACCCTGCGACCGGTGTCGGACGGACCGAACCCGCCGAGTGCCACACGGTGGACACCGTGGCGGGGGCCGAGGTGGGCTGCTTCCCCGACCTCTATGCCGCCCTCGCCGGCAACCCGCCGGACCAGGTGATCAGCCTGTAGGGAACGGTTCCCCGCCGATCCCCTCCCAGACGAACCGGGTGAGCTCGACCACGAGGGATTGGCGGTCGAGCAGCCCCTCCGGCCGGTACCACCGCTCGATGGCGTTGAGGATCGAGAGCACGAAGATGGCGGCGAGCTTCGGGTCGAGCCCGGCCCGGAACGTCCCGGAGCCGATCCCCCGCCGGATCACGTCCCGGAAGGCCGATTCGTACCGGTCACGGGCCTCGATGACCCGGGCGCGCCGGTCGTCGTCGAGGGCATCGGCCTCGTAGAGGAAGGTCCGCACCTCGTCCCGATGGTCGAGGACGACGGCGACATGGCCGGCGAGCAGGGACCGGAACTGATCCTCGGGCCGGCCGGGCCCGGCAAGGGCGGCGTCGGCGGCGGCCTGGAACAGGACGGCACCGCGTTCGACCACCTCGACGAGCAGCTCCTCCTTCGAGCCGACGTGGGAGTACAGCGACGACCCCAGCAGCCCGAGCTCGCGGCCGAGGTCGCGCATCGAGGTGCCGTGGTAGCCCCGCTCGGCGAAGAGCCGGCCGGCAGCTCGGACCACGTCCTCCCGGCTGTTGCGGACGGCGGCCGCCCCTCGGCTCATCGGCGGTCGAAGTCGACCGAGACGCGATCGCCGGTCGGGTGGGCCTGGCAGGTGAGGATGTAACCCGCGGACACCTCGGCGTCGGTGAGGGCGTAGTTCTTCGTCATCGCCACCTCGCCCTCCACGATCGTGGCCTTGCACGAGGCACACATCCCGCCCTTGCACGAGTAGGGGAGCTCGCGCCGGACCCGGAGGGCGGCGTCGAGGATGGCGGTGGCCGGATCCATCCGGGTGGTGGAGACCCGGCCGTCGAGGACGAAGCTGAGCTCCACCGCCCCCTCCCCGACGCCGGGCTCGGGGGGCAGCAGCGCCGGGTCGATCGGGCCGGCGAAGAACAGCTCGTCCCGCACCGAACCCGCATCCACGCCCTGCTCCTCGAGCACCCGCCGGGCGGTCGTCACGAGCTCGTGCGGACCGCACAGGAACCACCGGTCGACGGTGCGGGGCGGCACCAGGGTGGCGAGGAGGTCGAGGAGCTTCGACTCGTCGATCCTGCCGTGGAAGAGCGGCAGCCCGCCGTCCTCCCGGCTCAGCACGTGGACGAGCTGGAACCGATCCGGATACCGGTCCTTGAGGCCCTCGAGCTCTTCGAGGAACATGACCGTGCGCGCCTCGCGGTTCCCGAAGACCAGTGTCCAGCGGCTGTGCGGCTCGGATTCGAGCGTCGTGGCGATCAACGACAGCACGGGGGTGATGCCCGAGCCCGCCGCCACCGCCGCATAGTGCCGGGAGGCGGTGGGTTCGGGATCGATCGTGAACTCCCCGGTGGGAGGGGCGACCTCGAGCACCTCGCCGGCGGCGAGCTCCGTCGTGGCGAAGGTCGAGAACGCTCCGCCCCGCAGTCGCTTCACGCCGATCCGCAGCTTCCCCGAGTTGGCGTTCACACAGATCGAGTAGCTGCGACGGACGTCCACACCGTCGACGAGGGCACGAACGGTGACGTGTTGACCCGGCAGGTACCGGAAGGTCTCCGACAACTCGGCGGGAACGTCGAAGGTGATCGAGACGGCCTCGTCGGTCTCGGGGGTGACCTCGGTGATCCGGAGAGGGTGGAACTCGACGCTCATAGGTGCTTGAAGTGGTCGAATGGCTCGCCGCATGCCTCGCAGACCATGAGCGCCTTGCAGGCGGTGGAGCCGAAGTAGGAGACGAGCCGGATGTCGTCGGTAGCGCAGCGGGGGCAGAGGACCGGGCCGGGGTCGCCGACCGGGCCCGGCGGGGCGATGCCGTACCCGGCCAGCTTCCGGCGCCCCTCCTCGCTCATCCAGTCGGTGGTCCAGGCGGGGGCGTAGACGGTGTCGACCCGCACCCGGGTGAAGCCGGCCTCACCCAGGGCCTTGTGCACGTCGCGGGTGATGGTCTCCATCGCCGGGCATCCCGAGTAGGTGGGGGTGATCGTGACGACGACCTCGCCCCCGTCGACCGCGACCCCACGCAGGATGCCCAAGTCCTCGACGGTGAGCACCGGGATCTCGGGATCGACGACCGTGGCGAGGGCCTCACGAGCCCGCTGCTCGTCGCTCGTGGTTTGTCCCCCGGCCGACAGGCTGGGCGAAGGGGCCCCCGGCGCCGCAGGCGACGGGGTAGGGGGACCGCTCCGCGTCACCATGACTGCCCCGGGTACGACCGCTGCATCCACTGCAGCTCGGCGAGGAGGTGCCCGAGGTGCTCGGTGTGGAAGCCGGTCCTCCCGCCCATCCGCTGATAGGGATCGGCGGGGCGGCTCAGGGTCGCCTCCTCGAGGACGGCGTCGACCCGCTCATCCCACGCCGGCCGGAGTGCCCCGGGCTCGACGGCGATGCCCTCCGACACCAGAGCCGCCTCGACCTCGTCTCCGGTGAACAGCTCGTCGGTGAACCGCCAGAGGTCGTCGATGGACCGCTGCATCCGCCGGTGGCTCTCGTCGGTGCCGTCGCCGAGCCGGATCACCCACGTCGACGAATGGCGGAGGTGGTAACGCACCTCCTTGAGCGCCTTGGCCGCGATGCCGGCCAGCACCTCGTCGGCCGAGGACCCGAGCGCCTCCCACAGTCCGATCTGGTACGCATCCACCAGGAGCTGACGAGCCATGGTGTGGGCGAAGTCGCCGTTGGGCTGCTCGACCAGCAGCAGGTTGAGGTACTCCCGCTCCGACCGGAGGAACGCGAGATCGTCCTCGGACCGACCCTCGCCTTCGACCTCGCCGGCGTGGCGGTAGAGAGCCCGGGCCACGCCCAGGTGGTCGAGTCCGATGTTCGTGAGAGCGATGTCCTCCTCCAGTTCGGGAGCCTTGGACGTCCACTCGGCGAGCCGCTGGGCGAGCACGAGGTTGTCGTCGGCGAGGCGCAGGAGATGGGCCACGCGAGGCTCCAGGGCCGGCGGAGGCGTGCCCTGAGGAGCGGAGGAGCGGGTGGAGGGCTCGGTCATGCGACGTGAGGCGTGGGACGTGGGACGCGAGACGTGGGACGCGAGACGTGGGACGCGAGACGTGCTCACATGTGCCCCACTTCATCGGGGATCTGGTAATAGGTGGCGTGGCGGTACGGCTTCTCGATCGACTCGAAGAAGGCGTCGGCGTCGTCGGGGTCGGAGGCGGTGATCTCGGCGGACGGCACCACCCACACGCTGACACCTTCGACCCGGCGGGTGTAGACGTCGCGGGCGTTCTGGAGGGCGCTCTCGGCGTCGGGGGCATGGAGGCTCCCCGAGTGCACATGGCTCATCCCCCGACGTTGACGTACGAACACCTCCCACATCGGCCAGCCCCGCTGGTCGTCCGACCCGGCGATCTCGACCTCCTGCTCGCCTTCGATCTTGGGGACCGAGTAGGTCATGCGCTCCTCCGACGGGCCTGCTGCTTCTGGGCATGGGCGGCCGCCGCCTCCCGCACCCAGGCATTGTCCTCCCAGGCGCCCACCTTCTGGGCCATCCGGTCCCGGTTCATCGGGCCGTTGCCCTTGACCACGCCCCAGAACTCGTCCCAGTCGATGGCGCCGAAGTCATGGTGCCCGCGCTCTTCGTTCCAACGGAGGTCGGGGTCGGGAATGGTCAACCCGAGGTACTCGGCCTGGGGGACGGTCATGTCGACGAACTGCTGACGGAGGTCGTCGTTGGACACGCGCTTGATCTTCCACTCCATCGACTGCTCGGTGTGGGTGGAGTCCGAGTCGTGGGGCCCGAACATCATGAGCGCCGGCCACCACCACCGATCGAGGGCGTCCTGGGCCATCGCCCGTTGCTCGTCCGATCCCCGGCAGAGGGCCAGCAGGATCTCGTAGCCCTGCCGCTGATGGAACGACTCCTCCTTGCAGATCCGGACCATCGCCCGGGCATACGGTCCGAAGGATGTGTTGGTGAGCATGACCTGGTTGGTGATTGCGGCGCCATCGACCAACCATCCGATGGCCCCCATGTCCGCCCAGGTCAGCGCCGGGTAGTTGAAGATCGAGGAATACTTCTGGCGACCGGCGTGCAGCAGGTCGACCAGCTCGTGGCGGGTCACACCCAGCGTCTCCGCCGCCGAGTACAGGTAGAGACCGTGACCCGCCTCGTCCTGGATCTTTGCCATCAGGATGCCCTTCCGTTCGAGCGTGGGGGCACGGGTCACCCAGTTGCCCTCGGGCTGCATCCCGATGACCTCGGAATGGGCGTGCTGGGCGATCTGGCGGATCAGGGTCTTGCGGTACTGCTCCGGCATCCAGTCGGCCGGTTCGATCTTCTCGTCGGCGGCGATGAGGGCGTCGAACCGCTGCTCGGGCGTGACGGTCGGTGGGTGGCTCAGCGTGGTCATGGGTTCATCCTAACGAACGATCGTTGGTATTGCACCGCCGTGACCGCCTCGTCTCGCGACAGTCGTGGGCGCCCCACCAACGGTTCCGGGACGAGAACGGTCAGAAGAGGTGGGCGAGTGCCTCGTCGACGACGTGCTGGAGGGTGGGGACGCCCGCCTCCGCGAACTCGTATCGGGCACGGACCACCGGCTTGTCCAGCGGCACCAGCGCCGCCAGATCGATGGGAGTCCCCGAGACGACCAGCTCGGCCTCGGAGCGGTTGATCGTTTCGGCCAGGGCGGACAACTGGGCCTCGCCGTAGCCCATCATGGGCAACACCGGTCCGATGTGGGGATAAGCGTCATACACCGAGGCGATCTCTGGCGGCGCCGAGAGCCGCGGGTCGACCACTCGGCCCGCACCGGCCGCCTCGGCGGCCACGAGCCCCGCCCCGTGCGGCATACCGCCGTGGGTGATGGTCGGCCCGTCCTCGACGACGAGCACCGCCCGCCCCACCACCGAGTCGGGATCGTCGAGCCGGACCGGTGAGGCGCCCCGCACCACCATGGCACCGGGGTTCAGCTGCCGGATCCGCTCGATCATCGCCTCCACGACGGCCGGGTCTGCCGAGTCCACCTTGTTCACCACCACCACGTCGGCGAGACGTAACACCGTCTCCCCCGGGTGGTGGCTGTTGAGGTGGTCCGGGCGCAGGGCGTCGGCGACCGTGATGGTCAACTCGGTCCGGATGAAGGAGAAGTCGTTGTTGCCGCCGTCCCAGATGATGACGTCGGCTTCCTGCTCGGCGGCGGCGAGGATCGCCTCGTAGTCCACCCCGGCGAACACGACGTTGCCAAAGGCGATATGTGGCTCATACTCCTCGCGCTCCTCGGCCGTGCAGTGCGCATCGTCGAGATCCTGGCGCGTGGCGAAGCGCTGAACCCGTTCGAGGTTGAGCTCCCCGTAGGGCATCGGGTGACGGATCACCGCCACCCCCAGACCCTTCTCGCGGAGGTAGCGGGACAGCCAGCGGGAGATCGGGGACTTTCCCGCCCCGGTCCGGACCGCGGTCACGGCGATCACCGGATGGGTCGACGACAGCTGGGTTCGCTCGGGGCCGAGCAGGGTGAAGTCCGCCCCGGCGGCGAGAGCACGAGATGCCAGATGCATGACGTGCTCGTGGGGGACGTCGGAGTAGGCGAACACCACCGCATCGGCCTCGTGTTCGGCGATGAGCTGCTCCAGCCGCTCCTCATCCTCGATCGGGATTCCGTCGGGATAGAGCGGACCGGCGAGCTCCGGTGGATACCGGCGCCCCGCCACGCCGGGGATCTGGGTGGCGGTGAAGGCCACGACCCTGACGGAGGGATCATCCCGGTACGCCATGTTGAAATCGTGGAAGTCCCGCCCGGCGGCACCGAGGATGATCAGCCTGCGGGGAGCGGGCTCGCTCATGTCCATGCCACGGGCATCGGGCCCGTGCCTCCACGGGGGATGCTAGGGAGCCGTGAAGTCGGCGGGGCAGGGCCGAAGGCCCCCGTCAACCCTTGACGACCCCGAGCGGTCGCAGCCGTGCCACCGGGGCTGCCAGGCCTGCCCGATCACAGACCGCCACCACCTCGTCGACGTCCTTGTAGGCGTAGGGCGCCTCCTCGGCGAGCAGCCCCACCGAGTGGGGACGGACGCTGATGCCCGCCCTCTCGAGCTGCTCGCGGACGGCATGGCCGCTCTCCATCCGCTTGGCGGCGGCCCGGCTCATCAGGCGCCCGGCGCCGTGGGCGGCCGATGCGAAAGCCGGGTTCCCGATCACGCCCCGAAGCACCCAGGAGGCGGTGCCCATGCTCCCCGGCACGAGGACCGGCTGACCGTGGGACCGGAGATCGGGGGCCAGATCGGGATGCCCCGGCCCCAAGGCCCGGGTCGCCCCCTTGCGATGCACGCATACGAGAGTGTCGGCCCCCTCGACCGGATGGCGCTCGAGCTTGGCCAGGTTGTGGGCCACGTCGTAGACGAGGCGCATACCCGTGCGCTCCGGCGTGGTGCCGAAGGCGGCGGCAAAGGCCTCTCGGGCGGCGTGGGCGAGCACGTGCCGGTTGGCCCAGGCGAAGTTGGAGGCGGCCTCCATCGCCCCGAGGTACCGCTCCCCCTCGGGCGAGTGGACCGGCACACAGGCGAGCTGGCGATCGGGGACGGCGATGCCGTGACGGGACATGGCCGCGCCCATCACCCGCAGCTGATCCTGGCAGGTCTGGTGGCCGAGCCCCCGCGACCCGCAGTGGATCATCACGACGACCATCCCGGAGGTGATCCCGAAGGCCTTCGCCGCTTCGGGATCCTCGACCCGATCGACCACCTGCACCTCGAGGAAGTGGTTACCCGCTCCCAGCGAACCGAGCTGGCCGGCACCCCGCTGGAGCGCCTTGTCGGAGACGAGGCCCGGGCGTGCTCCCGCCGATGTGCCCCGCTCCTCGCATCGCTCGAGGTCCGAGCTCCAGCCGAAGCCGGCGTCGAGAACGGCGGCGGCACCTCGTTCGAGTACCTCGGGCAACCGGATCCCCGAGACGACTCCCCCTTTGCCGAGGCCGCGCGGGATCCGCCGGGCCAGCTCGAGCATCACCTGCTCACGGCGCTCGCGGAAGTCCGACTCGGTGTACCTCGACGCCAGGAGGCGCACCCCGCAGCAGATGTCGAAACCGACCCCGCCCGGCGACACGACCCCGCCGGCATCGACGTCGGTGGCGGCCACCCCGCCGATCGGGAACCCGTAGCCCCAGTGGATGTCGGGCATCGCCATGGACGCCGTGCGGATCCCAGGCAGGTGGGCGACAGCCGCCACCTGGTCCACCGCCCGGTCCTCCCGTGCCTTCACCAGCAGCTCGCCGGCGGCGAAGACCCAGCCGGGGACGAGCATCCCTCCCTGCCGGGGGATCTCCCACAGGACGTCGGACACCCGCCGGAGCTCCATGCCTCCACCGTATGCGTCGGGTGACGGTCCCGCCAGGGTCACACGTCGAATATCACCCTCGCGTACCAGCCGTCCGGCCGGTGCTCGACGGTCAGCTCGTGGTAGGTGATGGCCTTGACGGGTGGCCCCGCGACGTCGAACTCCGACGACGGCACCGCGGTGGCGCGGAGGTGCATCCCGCCGTCGTCGTCGATCTCCACGGTGGGCTCGACCGGCAGCACGTCGTCGACCTCGAACCGGAACAGCACCTCGGCCAGCAGCTCCACGAGCACCTCCGGCAGATCCCCGCCCGGCACCCACGCCTCCATCGGCGCCCCGCCCGAGACGTCCGGCGTCGGGGCGAACATCGACCCGACGAGCCCTTGGACGGCGGACGCCGCCATCTCGCCCAGGGTCGCACCCTCTGCTTCGACGCCGGTGTCGGCGGTGTGGGAGAGCAGTCTCCAGCTGCCGGGCACGGCTCCAGCGTACGTAGGATCGCCCGAAGTCGACAGGAGGTGCCCGTGCGGCTCGGTGGCGTGGAGATGACGTGGCTCGGACATTCGGCGTTCCGGTTCCGGTTCGACGATGGGACCACCCTCTATGTCGACCCGTGGCTGGCCGGCAACCCCTCCTGCCCACCGGATGAGCACCACCCCGCCCGGGCCGACGCGGTGTTCGTGACCCACGGGCACTACGACCACCTCGGCGATGGCGTCGAGCTCGCCCGCTCGACCGGCGCCACGGTGTTCGCCAACCACGAGATCTCCATCTACCTCCTGGGACAGGGCATCGAGCAGGCCGTCGGGCTCAACAAGGGCGGGACGGTGGAGGGCCCGGCCGGACTGCGGGCGACCATGGTCGATGCCGTGCACTCCTCTGGGATCAGCAGCGGCGATTGCATCGTCGACGGCGGCGACCCGGCCGGGTGGGTGTTCGAGTTCCCGGGTGGGCCGACCGTCCTCCACGCCGGCGACACCATGCCCTCCCGGGACATGGAGCTGATCCGGGAGTTCTGGGCGCCGGAGATCGCCCTCCTCCCGATCGGCGGGCATTACACGATGGACCCGCGCCAGGCGGCGTGGGCGGCCAGGACGCTCGGGGCGCAGGCGGTGGTGCCCATCCACTACGGGACCTTCCCGGTCCTGGCCGGGACACCGGACGAGTTACGGGAGCACGCCGCCGGGGACTTCGAGGTCGTGACCCCCGAGATCGGTCGGCCGCTGCGGTGACCGAGGGATCCCGACCGGTCTGGTGGCGGCGCAGGTGGGGGGTGGTGCTTCGCACCCTCATCGGGGTGGTCGGCGGGATGCTCGGGTTGACCCTCGTGGGGTTCGCCCTGGCGGTGAGGGACTGGCAGATCGGGATGCAGAGCACTCCCGACGACGGGGAGCTCTTCACTCTCGTCGGGTTCGGGCTCGCCTTCGGCATCCTGGTCCCGTCGGTGATGGTCAGGCCCTCCCGGTTCGGCCTCGGTGCGATCGCGACCCTCGCCGTCGCCTTCTACCTCGTGTTCGGGAGCACCCGCGAACTGACGGCGGGGTAGATTCCCGCCCGGTCTACCGAGAGAGCGCGGATGTATCAGGTCCTGTTGTGGCTGCACATCATCGGGGCGGCGGCCTGGCTCGGGGGCAACATCACCCAGGTCGTGCTCGGCCGCTCGTTCGCCCGGGAGCCGAAGCCCGCCGTCGCCGCCTTCCTGCGCGGTACGGTGGTCATGGGGACCCGTCAGTACACGCCTGCGGCGGTGCTGATCCTCGTGACCGGGATCCTGATGGTGCTCCAGAACGACGCCTGGCACTTCGAGTCCGGGTTCGTCGTGATCGGCATCCTCATGGTCGTCGTCGGCGGGGCACTCGGTGGCGCCGTCTTCGGCCCGGTTGGCCGCAAGACGGCGGAGGCCTACGACGCGGGGGACTTGGAGAAGGCGGTGGCCGGGGAGCGCCGGCTCGCCGCCTTCGGCACCCTCGACACCGCGCTGGTGCTCGGCACCCTGGCCGCCATGGTGTGGAAGTGGGGAGCCTGACGGCTCATTGCGGCTGACAGGTCGGGCACCACCACGCCCGGCGAGCTCCGATCTCCTCCGATCGGATGGTGGTGCCGCACCGGCGGCACGGCAGGCCTTCTCGCCCGTAGACGTAGAGCCGCTCCGAGGTGGGGATGTCGCGAGCTCTCGCCACCCCCACCTCGCACGGGTCGACCGTGACGATCCTTCCGGAGCGCTCCCCGGCCCGCAGCAGGCGCACGGCCTCGTTCCACACCCGTGACGCTTCGGCCTCCGAAAGCCGGCGAGCGGGCCGGTGAGGGTCGATCCCGATCAGGAACAGCAGCTCCGACCGATACACGTTGCCGATCCCGGCCATCACCGCCTGATCGAGGAGGGCGGCACCCACCGGCACCGAACGGCGCGCCAGCGCCGTCGACACCCGCCCGGGCGCAACCGGATCACCTCGAAGCGGATCGGGGCCGAGTCTGGCGACGATCCCTGCCACCTCGGCCTCGTCCAGGATCTCGCATGCCGTCGGGCCCGACAGATGGAGCGTGGCGGTGGGCGCGACCACGGCGAGACGGGTGCCTGCGGACGGATCCGGGGCATCGCCGAGGTGGGTGCGGAATCGACCGAACAGGCCGAGGTGCACGTGGAGCACGAGGCCGTGGTCCCAGTGATAGAAGAGATGCTTGCCGTGGGCGTCGATCCGCTCGATCAAGCGGCCGTCGAGCAGCGCTGCCCCATCGGCGAAGCGACCCTGGGGTGACCACACCCGCAGGCAGGGGCCCACGAACCGCTGCGACTGCAGGCGAGCCGCACGGTGGATGGTGTGTCCTTCGGGCATGACCGCGACACCGTAGGTCCGCCCTGCGCCAACCGGGCTACCGTCGCTGGCCATGCAGCGCCTCGACCTCCCGGATGGGTTCCTGATCGGCGCCGCCACGGCCGCGTACCAGATCGAGGGAGCGGTCACCGAGGACGGCAGGGGCGCCTCCATCTGGGACACCTTCTCCCACACCCCGGGCCGGGTGGTGGGGGGGCACACCGGCGACGTCGCCTGTGACCATTACCACCGGATGGACGAGGACGTAGCCCTCATGGCCGAGCTGGGCCTCGACGCCTATCGCTTCTCGATCGCCTGGCCGCGGGTGCTCCCCGCTGGCCGCGGGGCCGTCAACCCGGCGGGGCTCGGCTTCTACGACCGGCTCGTCGACCGGCTGCTCGAGCACGGGATCACGCCCTTCGCCACGCTCTACCACTGGGACCTCCCCCAGGTCCTCGAGGACGAAGGGGGATGGCGACGGCGCTCCACATCGGAGGCCTTCGCCGCCTATGCCGAGGTGGTGACTTCGCACCTCGGCGATCGTGTGGGCCACTGGGCGACCCTGAACGAGCCCTGGGTGTCGGCCCACCTCGGGTACATCACGGGCAGCCACGCACCCGGAGGGTCCGACCTCGCCGACGGCCTGGCCGCCGCCCACCACCTGCTGCTCGCCCACGGGTTGGCCGTCCCCCGGATCCGGCGGTCGGCCCCCGGGGCGGCGGTGGGGATCGTGCTCAACCTGGTCGAGGTGACGACGATGTCCGCCCACCCGGCGGATGTGGCCGCGGCCACGATCGCCGAGGGGACGGTGAATCGATGGTTCCTCGACCCGATCGCAGGACGGGGGTATCCCGGTGATGCCGCCGCCGCCCTCGGATGGGATGGCGCACCGGTCCGCGACGGCGACCTCGGGACCATCGGCGTCCCGATGGACTTCCTCGGCGTCAACTACTACACCCGGCTCATCAAGGGTTCTCCCGGCCTGGCCGACCGCCCCGAGCCGATCGCACGATCGAGCGGCGAGATCACCGACATGGGCTGGGAGGTCCACCCGGACGGCCTGGAGCACGTGCTGCGCCGCGTCGACCGCGAGTACGGGTTCTCGCGGCTGTACGTCACCGAGAACGGCGTGGCATACCCCGAGCCCGAGCACGTCGAGGGTCCGATCGACGACGCCGAGCGGATCTCCTACCTCCAGCGCCATCTGGAGGCGGCGGCCAGGGCGGTCGCAGGCGGCGTTCCACTCGCCGGGTACTTCGTCTGGTCGCTCCTCGACAACTTCGAGTGGGCGTTCGGGTACACGAAACGCTTCGGGATCGTTCATGTCGACTTCGACACCCTCGCCAGGACGCCCAAGCGGTCGTACTCCTGGCTGCGAGAGCTACAGACCCCCCGGCACCGGACATGAGCACCGCCGTCGCCGTCGACGACCTCCACAAGTCGTACGGCCCGGTACGCGCGCTCGAGGGAGTCTCGTTCCGGATCGAGCCGGGCGAGGTCTACGCACTGCTCGGTCCCAACGGCGCCGGCAAGACCACCACGATCGAGATCCTCGAGGGCTACCGGAGAGCCGATCGGGGGACCGTGACGGTGCTCGGGGTGGATCCCGCCACCGCCGGAGAGGCGTTCAGGGACCGGATCGGCATCGTGCTGCAGTCCACCGGCATCGAGGACGTGCTCACGGTTCGAGAGGCCGTGGCCCACTACGCCCGCCCCTACTCGCGGCGCCGCTCCGCCGACGAGGCCATCGACCTCGCGGGGCTGGGCCCCCAGGCGGGGAGCCGGATCAGGACGCTGTCGGGTGGCCAGCGGCGGCGCCTCGACCTGGCCATCGCCCTCGTCGGCGATCCCGAGCTGCTGTTCCTCGACGAGCCCACCACCGGGTTCGACCCCGCCGCCAGGCGGGAGGCCTGGTCGATGATCGACGGTCTCCGGCGCCGGGGCACGACCGTGCTCCTCACGACGCACTATCTCGACGAAGCCCAGCACCTGGCCGATCGGGTGGCCGTCGTTTCCGCCGGACGGATCGTGGCCGAGGGTGATCCGGGCACGCTGGGCGGTCGCGACCGGGCGAGGGCCGTCATCCGCTTCCGCCTCCCCGCAGGCGTGCAGCCGCCCCCGATGACCCCCGGCTCCCGGATCCGCACGTCTCCCGCGGCGGATCGGGTCGAGATCGACACCGATCGCCCCACCCAGGACCTCGCAGTACTGACGGCTTGGGCGGTGGACCGGGGCGAGGAGCTCGCCGGCCTGGAGGTGGTGCGTCCGAGTCTGGAGGACGTCTACCTCGGACTCGTCGGAGAGCGGCCATCGTGACACGGCCTGGGCTCGTCCTGCACCAGATCCGGCACCAGAACCGGGTCTTCTGGCGGGTTCCCCTCGCCGCGTTCTTCACCGTCGCCTTCCCGCTCATGCTCCTCGTGCTCTTCAACCTGCTGAACCGCGGAGTCACGCTCCCTTCGATGGGCGGTCTCCCCTATGCCCAGTTCTTCACCCCGGCCATCGCCGTCTTCGCGATGGTGAGCGCCACCTACACGAGCGTGGCGATCCAGACCGGGATCGACCGTGACGACGGGATTCTCAAGCGGGTTCGGGGCACGCCGCTACCGCCCGGCACCTATCTGGCAGGGCGCATCGGGTCGGCGCTCTGGATCGGCGTGCTGTCGGTCGCCGCCACGATGGCGACCGGGGTGCTGGCGTTCGACGTCGTCGTGCTGTGGGACCGTGTTCCCATGGCACTCCTGGTGCTGACGGTTGGCGCCGCCTGCTTCTGCGCACTCGGTCTCGCCCTGGCGGCCGCCGCGTCCAATGCCCAGAGCGCCCAGGCCCTGGCGAACGCCACGATCCTGCCTCTTGCGTTCATCTCGGGCATCTTCTTCCCGCTCGACACGGCGCCGGCCTGGATGGGCGCCATCGCCGGGATATTCCCGCTCCAGGCCTTCGTCGAGGCGTTCGGCGCCCAGTGGAACCCTCTGGCCGAACCCGGGATCCCCTGGGCCGACCTGGGGATCATGGTCGCATGGTTCGCCGCCGCCGTCGTGGTAGCCCGCCGTACCTTCACCTGGGAGCCACGACCGGGTGGCAGTCGCCGGCGCCGACGTTGATCAGAGGTCCCGGTAACTCGCCGCGAACCTCAGGTAGTCGTTGACGCCCTGATCCTGTCGCTCGATCTCGTCGGGCCTCAACTCCCGCACCGGCTTCGCCGGGGTCCCGATGGCCAGCGTCCACGATGGGATCTCACGGCCCTCGGGGAGCAGCGAGCCGGCCGCCAGCCAAGCACCCTCACCCAGCACCGAGCCGTTGAGCGCACGCGCGCCGATGCCCACCAGGCAACGGTCGCCGATCCTGGCGCCGTGGACGACGGAAGCGTGGCCGACGGTCACCCGGCGACCGATCAGGCAGGGGATTCCGGCATCGCAGTGCACCACGGTTCCGTCCTGGAGGTTGGTCTCCTCACCGATCTCGATCCGGTCGAGCTCGGCGCGGATCACCACCCCGAACATGACCACGGCCCGGGCGGCGATGGAGACGTCTCCGTGGACGACGGCGGTCGGTGCCACGTACGCCTCGGGGTGGATCCTGGGTAGCGCCAGGTCGAGCGGCTCCACCAGACAACCCTAGACCGGGCTCACCAGCCCTCGTAGACGTCGCGACCCTCGAGCGAGACCTGACCGCAGATCCGGCACACCCGACGGGCGATACCGCCCGTAGCGCCTCGCAGCTCGAACTCGTGGACGTGGCCGGCCTTCCGACCGAACAGCCCGAGCCTCCCGACCTTCTTGGACTCGGCGGCATGCCGGCCCGCGCCTCCATTGGATTCGGCCGGCACCGCCGCCACCGACGGTGCCTCGACCTCCGGGGGTGCCTCCACCACCTCCACCGCGGCGGCGGGCCGGAACATCCCCGGCGAAGGAACCGGTTCGGGCTGGGGCTCCCACAACGGCATCGGCTCGGGCTCGGCTTGGGGCTCGGCTTGCGCAACCGCAGCCTCCGCCGCTTCCGCCTCCGCCTGGGCCTCCGCAGCCGCCAATGCTTCCGCCTCCGCCCGGGCCGCCGCCTCCGCCGCTTCCGCCTCCGCCGCCGCCTGGGCCTCCGCGGCCACCAATGCTTCCGCCGCCGCTTGGGCCTCCGCAGCCGCCAATGCTTCCGCCTCCGCCAATGCTTCCGCCGCCTCCGCCGCTTCCGCCGCCGCCTGGGCCTCCGCAGCCGCCAATGCTTCCGCCTCCGCCCGGGCCGCCGCCTCCGCCGCCGCCGCTTCCGCCTCCGCAGCCGCCAGGGCCTCCGCAGCCGCCAATGCTTCCGCCTCCGCCAATGCTTCCGCCGCCTCCGCCGCTTCCACCGCCGCCTGGGCCTCCGCAGCCGCCAATGCTTCGGCCTCCGCCCGGGCCGCCGCCTCCGCCGCCGCTTGGGCCTCCGCCTCCGCCTGAGCCGCCGCCTGGGCCTCCGCAGCCGCCAATGCTTCCGCCGCCGCTTGGGCCTCCGTAGCCGCCAATGCTTCCGCCTCCGCCTCCGCCGCTTCCGCCTCCGCCTGGGCCTCCGCAGCCGCCAATGCTTCCGCAGCCGCCTGAGCCTCCGCCTCCGCCGCCTGGGCCTCCGCCTCCGCCTGGGCCGCAGCCGCCAATGCTTCCGCCTCCGCCCGGGCCGCCGCAGCCGCCGCTTCCGCCTCCGCCGCCGCCTGAGCCTCCGCCGCTTCCGCCGCCGCCTGAACCTCCGCCGCCGCCGCCTCCGCCGCTTCCGCCGCCGCCTGAACCTCCGCCTCCGCCTGGGCCGCCGCAGCCTCCGCCTCGGCGACCGACTCGGGCACTACCGCTGCCACCTGCTCAGGATCGGCATGGGAGGCGAGATCGTCGCCCCCGACGGAAAAGGCCGGGGTGACCTCCTCGAAGACAACCGATGCCGTGGCCGACCAGGTCTCTGGCTGAGGTGGGCTGGGTGGCACGGCCTCGCTGGGCGACCAGGTAGGCACCCTCTCGGCGGATGGAGGGCTCAACTCGAGGCCCCCGCCTGGTTCGCCGGCGGCGACCGGTGCAGGGAGCGAGGGCTGGATCGGAGCCACCGGCGGAGCCGGGGCTGGCTCCGCCAGGGCCGGCGTGGGAAGCGGCTCCGCCGTCCCCGGAGCCTTACCCTTCTTCGAGAAGAACTTCCGCTTCTTGGTCAAGCGCTGGACGACCTCGTCGATGTGGGTCATGCCGCTGTAGGCGAAGCTCAGGGCATCGTCGGCGATGAAGACGATCTGCTCCTCGCCGAGCGTGAAGCGGAATTGGTTGGAGACGATGCGTTCGATCCCGATCTCGTCCAGGCGCCACATCCCGAGGTCGCCTTCGGGGCCGGAGACCCTCAGGAAGACGTCCTCGACGTGGACGACCGCGGCGACACCCTCACCGGTCTCACCGGGCAGTTTCAGACGACCTGTGAATCGCACCGCCAACCTCTCACGTCATGGCTCCCAGGCCGCCGGACGGGAGGACCGTCCACCCATCTGTCGCTCGATGCCCCGCGATCAGGGTCGCAGCCCCCACCCACCCCGTCAAGAGGGGCCAGCCTCGCCGACGAACGATTCGACCGGCGGACACGAGCACATCAGGTGACGGTCCCCGGAGGCGCCGTCGATGCGGCTCACCGGCGGCCAGTACTTGGCGGTACGCAGCCCAGGCAAGGGAAACGCCGCCTCCGAGCGGAGGTACGGATGGGCCCATGTGTCGTCGCTGACATCCTCGGCGGTGTGAGGGGCGTTCTTGAGAGGGTTGTCCTCGGGATCCCAGTCCCCCGCCTCGACCCGGCCGATCTCGCGGCGGATCGCGATCATGGCATCGCAGAACCGGTCGAGCTCGGCGAGCGGCTCCGACTCCGTGGGTTCGATCATGAGCGTACCGGCGACCGGGAAGCTCAGGGTCGGGGCGTGGAAGCCGTAGTCGGCGAGCCGCTTGGCGACGTCCTCCGCCGTGATCCCCGTCTCCTTCGTCAATGGACGGATATCGACGATGCACTCGTGCGCCACACGACCGTTGCGGCCCGAGTAGAGCACGGGGAAATGGGGATCGAGCCTCCGGGCGAGGTAGTTGGCGTTGAGGATCGCCACCTCGGTGGCCATGCGCAGGCCGTTGGCTCCCATCATCGCGACGTACATCCACGAAATCGGCAGGATCCCAGCCGAGCCCCAGGGCGCCATCGAGACGGGGCCGATCCCCGTCTCGGGCCCGGCCTCCGGCCGCAGTGGGTGATTGGGGAGGAAGGGGGCGAGATGGGCCTTCACTCCGATCGGACCCACGCCGGGCCCGCCGCCGCCGTGCGGGATCGTGAACGTCTTGTGGAGATTCAGGTGACTGACGTCCGCCCCGAACCGTCCCGGCTTGGCCAGGCCCACCAGGGCGTTGAGGTTGGCCCCGTCGACGTACACCTGACCGCCCCGATCGTGGACGATCCGGCAGATCTCCCCGATCCCCTCCTCGAAGACGCCGTGCGTCGAGGGGTAGGTCACCATCGCCGCCGCCAGGCGGTCGGCATGTTGGTCTGCCTTTTGCCGCAGGTCGGTGAGGTCGACATCACCCGACTCGTCGCATGCGACGACGACGACCTGCAAACCCGCCATGGCGGCCGACGCGGCGTTGGTGCCGTGGGCCGAGGACGGGATGAGGCAGATGTCCCGGTGGGCCTCGCCGCGGCTGCCGTGGTACGCGCGGATGGCCAGGAGACCGGACAACTCACCCTGGGACCCGGCGTTGGGCTGGAGCGAGACGGCGTCGTAACCCGTGATCTCGGCCAGCCAGGTCTCGAGGTCGCCGATGATCCGGAGATAGCCGCCGGCCTGATCGAGCGGGGCGAACGGATGAATGTCGGAGAACTCGGGCCAGGTGATCGGCTCCATCTCGGATGTGGCGTTGAGCTTCATCGTGCACGATCCCAGGGGGATCATCGAACGATCGAGTGCCAGGTCCCGATCCGCCAGGCTCCTCAGGTAGCGAAGCATGTCATGCTCGCTCCGGTAACGGTGGAACACCGGATGGGTCAGGAACTCGCGGGTGCGCTGCAACCCACCGGGAATCCCGGACGGCCCGGTCTCGGGGATCGATCCGGCACCGAACGCGGCAAGGACCTCTCCGACGATCTCGTCGGTGGTGGTCTCGTCCAGCGTCACTCCCACCGTGTCATCGTCGACGAGACGCAGGTTGATCCCCCGCTCGAGGGCAGCAGCGACCACCTCGCCTGCGCCGCCCGGCACCGTGACCGTGATCGTGTCAAACCAGGTGTCGCCGACCACCGCGATGCCGCCTGCCCGCAGTCCGGCGACGAGCCGCGACGTCAGGTCGTACACGCGGGTGGCGATCCGAGTGAGCCCTTCCGGCCCGTGCCAGACGGCGTAGAGACCGGCGATGACCGCGAGCAGCACCTGGGCGGTGCACACGTTCGAGGTGGCCCGCTCCCGACGAATGTGCTGCTCCCGGGTCTGGATGGCCAGCCTCAGCGCAGTACGCCCCTGCGAGTCGTGGGAAACGCCGACCAGGCGTCCGGGGAGAGAGCGCACGTGCTGGGTGCGAGTGGCGAGATACCCGGCATGGGGCCCGCCGAAGCCGAGCGGGACCCCGAACCGCTGGGCGGAACCGACGACCACGTCCGCCCCCCAGGCACCGGGTGGCTCGAGCAGCACGAGGGCGAGCAGATCGGCGGCCACGACGACCATCGTCCCCGCCTCCCGACTGCGAGCGGCTGCCGCTCGGAGATCGCGGACCCGGCCCGACGAGCCGGGATACTGGACGAGCAATCCGAAGGCGTCGGCGGGGTCGACCGTCGCGGCATCCACCACGGCTACCTCGATGTCGACGGGCGCCGCCCTCGACTCGAGGATGGCGATCGTGTGCGGGTGGCAGTCGACATCGACGTAGAAGCGCCGGGTCTCCTTACGAGAGATCCGCCGGACCATGGCCATCGCCTCGGCGGCGGCGGTGCCCTCGTCGAGCAGCGACGCGTTGGCGAGATCGAGGCCGGCGAGATCGGCCACCATCGTCTGATAGTTGAGGAGCGCCTCGAGACGTCCCTGGGAGATCTCCGGTTGGTAGGGCGTGTAGGCGGTGTACCAGGCGGGGTCCTCGAGCACGTTTCGCTTCACCACGGGAGGGGTGATCGTGCCGTGGTACCCGAGGCCGATGAGCGAGGTGAGCACCCGGTTCTTCGACGCGATCTGGGCGAGCACGGCGAGTGCATCCCGTTCGGTCATGGCCGGCGGCAGCTGGAGACGGTCGTCGCGAATTCCCGGCGGGACCGTCGACGAAATGAGCTCGTCGAGCGAGCCGGCACCGACCTCGGCCAGCATCTTGCCGAGGTCGGCAGGGCGGGGGCCGAGGTGACGGTGGGCGAAGGCATCCAGGTCTTCGTGGGGACTGGGCTCGGTCATCGGCGACTCCACGTTCCTCGGCGTCTCGTCCCCCGACGCTGTCCGGATGCCTGAGAGGTTCGCCCCGGCCGGGCTTGCTCCTTCGGCGGCGGCGCACCGCCTCTCCAGCGTGGCCTCGCCCGAGCGGTCCGTGTGCCTGAGAGATTCCGGGGAGTTGCCCCTTCGGCGCCTCTCGCTGGGAGAGGGCTCTCCCGTTCGGGTTCGCCGGCCGACCGCGATGGTACCGGGCCTCCGGCCGAACCGGTACCGGCCGACCGGCCCCCCATCGCTACCCTTCGGCCGTGCTCCGCGAGATCCCCTGGACGTTCCTGCGCGGCTTCTGCATGGGTGCGGCCGATGTCGTGCCGGGCGTGTCGGGGGGCACGATCGCCCTGTTGCTCGGGATCTATGGTCGGCTGGTCGCTTCGGTTCGGGCGGGGAGCTCGGCACTCGGCCACCTCACACGACTGGGGGGGACCGACACCCGTGCCTGGCTCCGGCGGGTCGAGTGGCTTTTCGTTCTCCCTCTGGCCTTCGGGATCGTCACCGCCATCTTCGTGCTCGCGGGCGTGATCGAGGGTCTTCTCCATCGGCGACCGGTCGAGATGGCCGCTGTGTTCTCCGGGCTCGTGGCCGCCTCGGTGGTGGTGGCGTGGGGCATGGTCCGGTCCCGCGACACCCGCCGGGTCGTCATCATGGTGCTGACGGCCGGCGCCACCTTCGTCGTGCTGGGCCTCGGGGGGGAGGAGTCGGCCGCAGTGGCCGATCCCAACCTCTGGTTCCTCTACGCCTCGGGCGCGCTGGCGGCCTGCGCCATGATCCTCCCGGGGATCAGCGGCTCGTTCGTACTCGTGCTCCTCGGTGTCTACGCTCCGGTGCTGGCCGCCGTGGACGACCGTGACTTGGTGGTCGTCGGGGTGGTGGCCGCCGGCGCCATCACGGGTCTGGCCCTCTTCTCCCAGGTGCTCGACCGGGCGCTCCACCGCCACCACGACTCGATGGTGGCGGCCCTCACCGGGCTGATGCTCGGTTCGTTCCGAGTCCTGTGGCCGTGGCCCGATGGGCTCGAGTCGACGGCACTGGGAGCCCCCGACGAGGTCGTCGGACTCTCGCTGGTGCTGGGCGCCGTGGCCTTCGCCTTGGTGCTGGTTCTGGCCCGGGTCTCCCGGCAGACCGAGGCCGGCACCTGACCGGACCGTCCGGCCCGTTCACGATTCGGTAACCTGGGATACAGGCCGGGGGCCCCCACTCCCGGCGCTACCACCCGTCGGTGGGGTTGGGCGGGCGGCCCCTGGTGGCCCGCACACAACGTCCCGACCGACTTGCTCTCCGCTCGGAGAGCCGGCGGGGCTCCGGTTCCCCCCTTACCGGAGCCCCGCCGTCGCGCCTGGTCACACCGAGAAGCGGACAACGATGACGTCGCCGTCCCTGACCTCGTAGTCCCGGCCCTCGACCCGGATCCGGTTGGCCTTCTTGGCCGCGTCCCAGCCGCCGGCGGCCAGCACCTCGTCCATGGGCGCCACCTCGGCCCGGATGAAGCCGCGCTCGAGGTCGCTGTGGACCTTGCCCGCCGCCTCGGGGGCGAGGGCACCCCGGCGCACGGTCCAGGCGTGGGCCTCCTTCGGCCCGATCGTGTAGAAGGACACGAGGCCGAGCGCGCCATGGGCCGCCCGTACGATCGTGGCGAGCGCCCCTTCTCCCAGTCCCAGCTCTGCGAACAGCTCTGCCCGGTCGGATGGATCGAGGCGGGCTCCCTCCTCCTCGATCCGGGCCGATATGGCGACCACCGTGTCCCCGGCGGGAGTCACCGCCCGCACCGCCTCGGCCATCTCCCCCGGATCCGCCTCGTCCTCACCGACGTTCACCACCCAGATCGAGGGTTTCAGGGTGAGGGGCGCCAGATCGCGAAAGGCGGCCCTCGCCTCCTCCGACCAGTCCCTGGCGCGGAGATGGGTGCCGCCGGCGAGGAGCTCGCTTGCCTCGGCGATCGCCGCAGCGGAGGGCCGCCTGGCAGGATCGACCGTCGCCTCCTTGGCGACCTTGTCCCGGCGGCGCTCGAACACGTCGGCATCGGCGATCGCGAGCTCGAGCGCGAGCTCCTCGGCCTGAGCCACCGGGTCGGTGCCCGATTCCTCGTCCGGCACGGCCGCATCCTCGAAGGCCCGCAGCACGACCACCAGCGCGTCCATCTCCCTCAGGCGACCGAGGAACTGCCCGGCGAGGCCGCCCCCATGGCCCGGCTTGGCGAGGGCCGGCAGGTCGAGCAGGTCGAGGGTCGCAGGCACGATCTTGGCGGACCGCTCGACGGCGGCCGCGGCGTCGAGGGCGGCGTCGGGCACCCTGGCCACCCCGAGGTTCGGCTCCCGGGTCGAGTAGGGATGGGGTGCCGTGACGGCGTCGAGACCCGTCAGCGCGTTGAACAGTGCGGTCTTGCCCGTATTGGGGAACCCGAGGATGCCGAGCCGTGCCATCGGCGGAGGCTACCCGTCGCTCAGCGGACGCCACCCGGCCGGATCCCCCACGAAGCCGAGCCCGGGGAAGGGCGGTGGATCGGTCGTCGAATCCGGCACCAAGGGCGGCGGACCGCTTCTACCCGGTACGCTCCGCACCGTGCAGGTGACCGTCGTCGGCTCGGGCTCGTGGGGCACCACGGTCGCGGCCATCGCGGCCCGAACCCACCCCACCGTGCTCTGGGCGCGGCGTCCCGAGCTCGCCGATGCCATCAACACCACCGGCGAGAACCCCGACTACCTGCCCGGCCACCGCCTGCCCTATGGGCTCCGGGCGACGACCGACCTAGGCCGTTCGCTGGCGGGGACCGATCTCGTCGTGATGGGCGTCCCCTCTCACGGATTCCGCCAGGTCCTCGCCGAAGCAGCGGGTCTCATCCGCGACGACGTCCCGATCGTCAGCCTCACCAAGGGCATCGAGCAGGACACGCTGCTGCGGATGACCCAGGTCGTCGTCGAGGTGCTGCCCTCCCACGACCCCGACCGCGTCGGCGTGCTCACCGGGCCGAATCTCGCCCGGGAGGTCGCCCTCGGGATGCCGGCGGCGGCGGTGGTGGCCATGCACGACGAGGAGGCCGCCGGGCGGATCCAGCACGTCTTCATGGACCCCACCTTCCGGGTGTACACGAACGACGACGTCGTCGGTTGCGAGACCGCCGGAGCGCTCAAGAACGTGATGGCGATCGCCGCGGGCATGTCGAAGGGTCTCGGCTTCGGGCACAACACCCTGGCCGCCCTGATCACCCGGGCCCTTGCCGAACTGACCCGGCTCGGCGTGGCCATGGGCGGGCAGCCCGTGACCTTCGCCGGGCTCGCCGGCATGGGGGACCTCATCGCCACCTGCGCCTCGGACGAGAGCCGTAACAACCGGGTGGGCATGGAATTGGCCCGGGGTGGCACCCTCGAGGAGATCACCTCGGAGATGCGGATGGTCGCCGAGGGCGTCAAGAGCACCCGGGCGGTGCTCGACCTCGCCCGCAGCCACGACGTGGACATGCCGATCGCCACCCAGGTGGGCCGGGTGCTCTACGAGGGCGCCCATCCCCGGGAGGCCGTGCTCGCCCTCATGACCCGCCAGGCGAAGGATGAGCGGGCGTGAACCTCGGGGATGTCTCTGGGCGGCGATGGGACGCCTTGGTCGTCGGCGCCGGCCACAACGGCCTCACCTGCGCCGCCTACCTCGCCCGGGCCGGCCGGTCGGTCCTCGTACTCGAGCGCCGGTCCGTGGTAGGAGGTGCTGCCGCGATCGAAGAGCCCTGGCCCGGGTATCGGGTGTCGCCCTGTGCCTACCTGGCCGGCCTGCTCCATCAGCGGGTGGTCGACGACCTCGACCTGCGCCGCCACGGTGTGCGGGTGACCCTGCTCGACCCCCAGATGGTGGCGCCCGTCGAGCCGGGGCTCAACCTCGTCGAGTGGCGCGACCGGGAGCGAACGCTCGCCGGCATCGCCACCTGGGCCCCGAACCAGGTCGACGGGTACCGGGCCCTCGGCGAGTTCTGGGACCGGGTGAACCTCGCCCTCCGTCCACCCGACGACGACCTCTGGCTGCAGGAGGCTCCGACCCGCGAACAGGTGGAGACCCGGCTCTCCCACGACCCCGAGATGATCCGGGCCGTCTTCGAGAGCTCGGTCGTCGACGACCTCCGGCGCTTTCTCACCGACGAGCGCCTGGTCGGTGCCCTGGCCTCGCAGGGGATCATCGGCACCGACGCCTCTCCCTACGATCCGGGGACCGCCTTCGTCCGGTACCACCACATGAGCGGTGCCCTCGAGGGCGGCGACGGGGACTGGGGGTTCGTGCATGGGGGCATCGGGGTCGTGTCGATGGCCCTGCGGTCGGCCGCCGAGGAGGCGGGGGCGGTGATCGTCACCGACGCCGTGGTCGGCCGGATTTCGCCCGGTCATGGCGTGATGCTGGAGGACGGCACGCTCATCCCCACGCAGGTGGTGATCTCGAACGCCGACCCGGTCCGGACACTCGGGCTGGTCGAACCCGCCGAGGTGCCGGCCGACTTCGCCGAGCGGGTGGAGGCCTGGGAGATCACGGGGGTCTCCTGCAAGGTGAACGCAGCCCTGTCGAGCCTGCCCGTGTTCAATGACCTCCCGGACTCCGCCGCCGGCCAGGTCGACGTCGGGCCCGGGCTCGACGCCCTGCACGGGTCCCACCGGTCGGCGGCTCGCGGCGAGATGGGCGAGCCGTGGGCCGAGCTCTACTTCCAGACCGCCTACGACCCCACGGTGGCCCCCGACGGGAAGCACGTCATGTCCGCGTTCGTCCAATACGTGCCGTACGAGTGGGCCGACGGCGGCTCGTGGGACGACCACCGAGACGAGGTGGGGACGAAGGTGGTGGCCGCCATCGAGCGCTGGTCGCCCGGCTTCACCGGCCTGGTGGAAGGCATCGAGGTGTCGGGACCGCCCGACATCGAGGACAAGATCGGCCTCACCGGCGGCCACATCTTCCAGGGCGACTGCCTCCCCCACCAGATGTTCGACCGGCGGATGCCGTATCACACGCCGATCGAGAGCGTGTACCTGTGCGGTGCCTGCACCCACCCGGGCGGGAGCGTGATCGCCGCCAACGGCCGGAACGCCGCGCTGCAGGTGCTCGCCGACCTGGGCGGGTGAGGATCAGATCGATCGGTTCTCGATCTCCCAGGCATGGTCGAGGGCGTGCCAGGTGACCCGGCGAACGAAGTACCGGAAAGGCCAGCGGGTCTTCGGGCTGCCGTCGGCCGCCGCTCTCATGCCGGTGAGCAGCGCGCCCCGAAGCCGGGCGATCTCGTCCCGAGAGGTGGGTTCGACCCGGCCGCTCCGGACGCCGATTTGCCGGCCGTAGCTCGTTTCCGCATCCACGACATGGGCGACGATGGCGTCGAGCTCCCGGCCGCCCCCTCGCGGGCCCTTCGCCAGATCGCCCGACGACGCCGCCACCGCCCGATCGAGGGCAGCCCATCCGGCGGTGAGGAATCCAACCAGGGGCTCGACGTGGTCGAAGGTCCTCCGATCCGCCTCCGGGACCACGCCCGGCGCCCCGAAGTCGGTGGTGGCATTGCCCTCGAGGGTCTCGACCACCTCCAGGTGATCGTCGGGAGGCCCGTGGAGGCCGGCCAGTGCCAGGGCGGCCGTGTACCGCTCGCGGTGGCCGGCGAGGTTGGCGAGGGCGGCGTCCCGGTCCCTCGCCTCGCGCTCCCAGCCGGGCCAGTCGACGGCGCAGGCGAAGGTGCGGCGGGATCCGATCTCGAGGTACACGGGAACGGCCATGGACGGAAGCTACTCACCGGGCGGACCGCCCTACCGCCGTGCCCCGCCCATGGAGCAACGCGTCTCGTGGATCGACGATGACCTGTCGACCAGATCCGAGCCGGCGCGGCGCCGCACCACGTGACCGGCCGCTCGGCGAGGCAGCGGCGAGTGAAGCTCTGGGAGTCCGCAGGTTCGTCGGAGGTTGGCGAGATGGCAGCTCCTTCGGCTTCCAGGCCGGCCTCCAGGCACACGAGTAGGCCGATGGGGAGTCAACCATTAGGGCGGGTCGTGGCCGGGTGGGAGGAATCGGCGTCGGAATGCCGGGCTGGCGGGGTCGATCCGGTAGCCCAGTCGGTGGACGACGATGTGATGGTGAAACCAGCAGAGCGTTGCGAGATTCTCTGCATCGGTCTTGCCGCCATTGGACCAGTGGATGACGTGGTGGGGTTGCAGCCGGTATCGGCTGACACAGCCGTCGGCGACACAGCCACCGTCGCGATGGAGGACGAACCGGCGGAGCCGCCCGGGGATGGCCCTGCTACGCCGCCCGCAGGCCACCGGGGTGCCGTCGCCGGTGATGCCGGTGACCTCGAGTGTGCCTTCACAGGCCAAGGCGGCGAGGGTGGCCGAGTCGAGGACCGGTCCGGCGGCCACGGTGGCGACCGGTGTGCTCGGCCCCCCTACCTCCCGCCCTTCGGGCGGCAGACGAGCTTCGCTCGTCGACGACGACGTGGTGGCGTCGACGAAGACCGTGATCAGCGGCTCCCGAGACAAGCGCTGGTCCGGCTGGTCCGGATCCGAGGCCTCTGCATCTACACAGAGGGTGAGGAGGGCGTCGGCCCGGCGGGCAGAGACCGGCTCTCGGGTGCCGTCGGGAAGCGGCGGGAACGAATCGGCCCGGTCGCCGAGCACCCGGTGCACCACCGCCCCGGCGTCGCCGCACAGCTGTCCCCACAGCCTCCACCGGGACTGGTCGAGGGAGGGCTGGAGGGTGAGGTACCGGTCCTGGAAGGGCATCGGCTCGGCCACGATCCCCTTCCACCGGGCCACGGCCCGGCGCAGGCCCGGGATGTCCCAGCCGAACGACTCCTCCAGGTCCACATCCGAGCCGGCCAGCACCGCCACCCGGTCGAACCCGGCTTCCCCCGCAGCCAACGCCTCGGCCAGATCCGGCCGATCGGCGACGCCTCGGGCGACCCTGACCAGGTCCCGGGCGGTTTCAGGGGACACGTCCAGCCGGGAGGCCGTCCACTCCGCAAGCGTCCGGCACCCATCGGCCGAGGCGGTCTGACGCCGGTCCAACTCGGCCAGCGCTACGGCCTGAAGGAACCGGTGGCGGGCGATCTCGGCCTCGGCATCGATCGCCAGCCGCTCGACCCGATCCGTCGACCACTCACTTACATCCATACAGGCAAGATAACGGCAGTCTGTGACAGAAACCGATGCATCATCGATAGGCAGGGTTGCGACGGCAGCACCCTGCTGGGCAGGGTCGGATCGACCCGGGCCTCGTTCATCACCTACCTGATCCCGGTGGTCGCCCTCGTCCTCGGGTCGCCTTCCGAGCCGAGCGGGTGGGGATGATGGCCGTGATCGCCGCCAACGGCCGGAACGCCGCACTGCACGTGCTCGCCGATCTGGAGTTCGGGAGCCGGAACCTGGTACACCGAGGGGAGCTCGAACCCACCCGGGACGCCCATGCCCGCCACTTCCTCGGCCTGGCGGTCACCGCCGGGGAGCACATCGTCACACCCGGGTTCGCGGCGTGGTCCGAGGGGCTGGTCGAAGTCGACGACGACCTCCGCCAGGCGCTCGAGTGGTCGCTCAGCCATCATCCCCGGGCCGAGACCCTTCGGGCCGCCCCCGGCCTGTTCTACCACTGGTACCGGGTCGGACAGGCCCGCCAGGCCGCCCAGTGGTCGGCCCGGATGCTGGAGGGCGCCGCCGACGCCACACCCGAGTTGCAAGCGTGGGCCCACATGGCGGGGACGTTCGCCGCCAACGTGCTCGGGGATCCGGAGGCCGCCGAACTCCACAGCGGCGAGGCCCTGCGGCTGCTGGAAGGGACCGGCACCGTCACCGCCCGGGTGATGGCCCTCTTCGCCCGGGCCCAGTGGGCCTTCCAGATCGGGAACTGCCGGGAGATGGCACAGCTGTGCCGCCGGGCCCTGCAGATCTGCGACGACGAGGGCCGAACCTGGGATCGGGCCGGCCCGCTGTCACTGCTCGGCATCGCCGTGCTCTTCGAGAGCTGGGACCTCGACCAGGCCCGCCGGCTCGTCGAGGACGCGCTCCCACTCCACCGGCGGCTCGGCCACATCGGCGGCCTGACGACCATCAATCCCCTGTCGCCGATCCTCCGCCGGAAGGGTGACCTCGAAGGAGCCGAGCGGGCGGCTCTGCAGGCCTGTGCCTGGGCGGCGGGGAGCGGATGGGAGGCCCAGCCCCTCGTCTTCCTGGCAGAGGTTCTCGTGGATAGGGCAGACCTCGACGCGGCTCGTGGGACCCTCCGTCGGGCGCTGCACCGATCGGTCGAGTCGGGTCTCGAAGTCTGGTACCGGACCGCCCTCCGGGTGCTGGCCCTTGTGGAGGCCCGGTCCGGCCACCCCGAGCTCTCGGCCCGGCTGGTCGGAGCCTCCGGCCGCAACCTGCCCTTCTACGCCCAGGACCCCGCCGTCGACGCCGAGATCGAAGCGACGGTGCGCGCCGCCCTCGACGGCGACACGGTGGCCCGGCTGGAGGCGGAGGGGTTCGACATGTCCGACCAGGAGGTGCTGGAGCTGGTCGAGGCCCCACCCTTCCCGTCGGCGGGTGACGACCGCGGAGAGAAGACCCCGCGACGAGCCACAGGTCACGTGCCCGCTCCTGGATAGTCTGCTCCCCCATGCCCGCCCCATCCCCCCGCACCGAGATCCGGCGAGACGAGCGATCCGCCTACGACCGGCCGACGATCGACGCGATCCTCGACGAGGCCATCCTCTGCCACGTGGGGTTCCTCAGGGACGGCGCCCCGGTGGTGTTCCCGATGCTGCACGCCCGGGTCGGTGACGACCTGCTGCTGCACGCCTCGCCCGCCTCCTCCTTCGCCCGGGCTCTCTCCCGCACCCCGGAGATCTGCGTGGAGGTCACGATCCTCGACGGCCTCGTCCTCGCACGGTCGGCCTTCAACCACTCGGCCAATTACCGGAGCGTCGTGCTGTTCGGCTCCGCCCGGAAGGTCACCGACCTCGCCGAGCGCGCCGCCGCCCTCGACGCATTCACGGACAAGCTGGTGCCCGGGCGCCGACCTCATCTCCGTTCGATGACCGAGAAGGAGGTGCGGGCGACGGCGGTCTTCTCCCTCCCCATCGGCGAGGCCTCGGCGAAGGTCCGGTCGGGCCCCCCGGTCGACGAGGAGGAGGACTACCACCTTCCGATCTGGGCCGGGGTGATCCCGGTGGTCACGTCGTACGGCGCACCGTTGCCCGACCCGCGCAACCTCCCGGACGCAACGGTGCCGGAACTCCTGGG
>JAWOJB010000043.1:0-4821 GCA_046484325.1 Acidimicrobiia bacterium
CTGTCGTCCGAGCGAGGCCGTCCCCCCGACATCGACGTGGACTTCGAGGCCGAGCGCCGCGAGGAGGTGATCCAGTACTGCTATCAGCGCTACGGGAGGGAGCGGGCGGCCATGGTGGCCAACGTCATCACCTATCGGGCCCGGTCGGTGTTACGCGACGTGGCCAAGACCTTCGGGTTCAGCCAGGCCCAGGTCGACGGCCTCTCGAAGTACGTCGACACCAGGGACGCGTCCCGGCTGCGCCTGGAGGCGCCGCTCCCGCATGGTCTCACCGCCGATCTGGTGTACGAGATCTGTCGACGCCTCGACGGGTTCCCCCGCCACCTCGGGATCCATTCGGGGGGCATGGTGATCGCCGACCGCCCCCTTCACGAGGTGGGACCGGTGGAGTGGGGGCGGATGGAGGGCCGGTCGGTGCTCCAGTGGGACAAGGACGACTGTGCCGCCATCGGGATCGTCAAGTTCGATCTGCTCGGCCTGGGGATGCTCAACGCCCTCCATCTGACCGTGGACCTCATCGCCGATGTCCATGGTGTCGAGGTCGACCTGGCGGGCCTGCCCCAGGAGCCCGAGGTGTACCGGATGCTCACCGCCGCCGACACCGTCGGCATGTTCCAGGTCGAGTCGCTGGCCCAGATGGCCACGCTGCCCCGGATGAAGCCGCGGACCTTCTACGACCTGGCGATCGAGGTGGCCCTCATCCGTCCCGGGCCGATCCAGGGGGCGTCGGTGCACCCCTACCTCCGGCGTCGCAACGGGGAGGAGCCGATCCGCTATCCCCATCCCTCCACCGAGCCCATCCTGGCCAAGACCCTCGGGGTGCCGGTGTTCCAGGAGCAGCTCATGGAGCTGGCACGCGTGTGCGCGGGGTTCGACGGCGGCCAGTCCGACCGCCTCCGCCAGGCGATGACCCACAAGCGGTCGGAGCAGGCGATGGGACGGCTCCGTGACGAGGTGTACGCCGGGATGGCCGCCAACGGGATCGCCGGCCGAGATGCCGACGAGATCTGGGAGAAGCTCCAGGGGTTCGCCAGCTTCGGGTTCCCCGAGAGCCACTCGGTGAGCTTCGCCTACATCGTGTATATGTCGGCCTGGTTGAAGCTCCACTGGCCCGCCGAGTTCCTGGCCGGCCTCCTCAACGCCCAGCCGATGGGCTTCTACAGCCCGAACAGCCTTGTGCAGGACGCGATTCGACACGGCGTGCGGGTGCTGGGGCCCGACGTCAACCGCTCCCGTCACGACTGCACCATCGAGTTGGTCGACGAGGATCCCGGCGATGTCGTCCGCCACCTGGGAGGGGCGTGGCGGCGGGGGA
Source organism: Acidimicrobiia bacterium (assembly GCA_046484325.1). Taxonomy (GTDB): domain Bacteria; phylum Actinomycetota; class Acidimicrobiia; order Spongiisociales; family ZC4RG35; genus JAWOJB01. The sequence goes on from JAWOJB010000043.1 coordinate 1,316, forward strand.
GGGGCGCCCTGGACGATCCGCTCCGTCCCGCCGTGGCGGTGCGGATGGGGCTCCGGTTCGTCCGCAACCTCGGGGACCGCGAGATCTCCCGGATCGAGGCGGCCCGCGCCCTCGGAGGAGCCTTTCGTTCGCCCACCGATCTCGCCGCCCGCACCGGGTTGGAGGTGGACGCGCTCGAGGGCCTCGCCGCGTCGGGGGCCCTCGAGACGGTCGGGCTGGGACGCCGGGCCGGGATGTGGGCGGCAGGCCCGCTCGCCGAGATGGGCCCGGGGCGGCTGGCGCTGGCGCCTGGACTGGAGCCGCCGACGATCGCTCCGATGTCGGACGGCGAGGCCCACCTCGCGGATCTCTGGTCGACCGGAGTGTCGACCGGTCATCCCATCGGGTTCGTCCGGGAGCGCCTCACCGCCGCGGGGTGCGCGACCGTGGCCGAGGTGCTGGCGTACCGGAGGCCCGTCGCCAGGGCTCGGGTGGGCGGGGTGGTCACGCATCGCCAGCGCCCCGGGACCGCCAACGGCGTGATCTTCCTGAACCTGGAGGACGAGACCGGTCTCCTCAACGTCGTCGTGCTGCCGCAGGTGTGGGAGAGGCATCGGGACGTGGCTCGGCGCCACCCTGCTCTCGTCGTCCACGGGATGGTCGAGTACCGCGACGGGGTCACGAACCTGGTGGCCCGGTCGATCACGCCGATCGAGGTGGAGGCTCCCCCCAGCCGTGACTTCCGCTGAAGGCGCCGCCCGACCGGGCCGTCAACCGCGGCAGGCCCAGGCTCCCCACCCCTCCTGCTCGACGAGGTGGGCTGCCACGGCCACGTTGGCCTCGGCGTCGGTGATCATGGACCCACCGAACCCGGCGGCATCGGCCAGCGCACTCCATCGAACCGGGTTCATGGGGAACAGTCCGACTGCCCCGGTTTCGGGGTCGACCAGGCCGGGGTTGAATCCCGACGAGCACCACGCCACCCGCATCGCCCGGTTCACGTCGTCGGCGGCGAAGTACCGGGAGACGAGCTCCCGCACCTCCAACTGGCTGAGGGTCTCGCCCCGGAGGTAGGGGGTGCCGGAGGTTGCGGGGCGCTCTTCGGCATCGGCGCCGCTGACCTGGGCGGGCGCAGCGGTGGTCGAGGTGGCGACCGCCGGGGCACCGGCGGTGCCACTGAACCCCATCGCGGCCACGGCCCCGGCCTGGCGTCCAACCGCGGTGTCCAGGCCCGGCGACGAGTCCGCCGGCACGGCCTCGCCTCCGGATGAGAACGCGGCAAACCCGGCCACCGCCAGGAGCGAAACGAGTGCCCAGACCCCGATCAGGATGATGCGTTGCAGCCGCATGGTCTCCGCCCGCCGAAGGCCCAGCGCGAGCCTCGGAGCACCTCGAACCCTACAGCCGGGTTGACGGAAACGGCAAGCCGTTCCGTCCCAGGATCTACCAGTTCATCCCACCGAGAGGGCGATGAGCACCTGGCCGGCGTAGTAGAGCGGGAGACCGACGGCGCGATTGAGGAACGACTCCTCGACGAAGGCCTGGCGGGCCACAGCGAGGTCCGATACGGCAAACAGCACGGCACCGGCGGCGGCGGTGGGATGCACGGACCCGATGGCGAGCGCCACCGCCATGGTGGTGCAGATCACCACCACGTAGGCCGCCACCGGGAGGCGGAGGTCGCCGGGCAGGTGGGGACGGAGCCACCGCCACGACCCGCCGCCGAGGGCGGCTGCCGACGCCACCCCCAGGGCGGCGAGCCACGGGAGCGGCCCGGCCTCGGCCAGGGTGCCGGCGAACGCCGCCAGGTACGCCAGGTGGCCGGCGAGGAAGGCCGCCAGCCCGGCCAGGAACGAGCGGCGCCCGGCCCCGAGGAGGGCGACGTCGCCGACCATCCCGAGGGCGGCACCGGCCACGATCAACAGGTCGTAGGTGGACCCATCCGATCGGGTGAGGGCCAGGCCCACGAAGCCGGCGGAGGCGACCGGCTTGGCGATGGAGCGCCACGCCGACCCCGTGCGCTCGCACCAGACCAGCGCCGCCGTGGCGAGGACGGTCAGGGCGATCCAGGTCATCGCATCAGGTCGATGATCCGATCCGCGATCGGCGGCCACACCCGATCGGCCGGGTCGAGATACTCCATGTGCCCGTGGTCGCCGATCACCTCGACGACCTCGTCCCCGGCCGCTCGGGCGGCGGCGGCGAAGCGTTCGGCATAAGCGATCGGCACCCGGTCGTCGCCGTGGCCGTGGGCGATGAGGACCGGGCACCCGAGCGGCACATGCGCGAGTGGGGAGAGAGGCTCGACCGCCTCCGTCCCCACGTAGTCGCGTGCCGCATCGCGATCGAGGCCATCGACGATGGCGGCCTCGAGATCGAGCACGCCCCCGAGGGTGACGACCAGGCCGGGTGGCGAGCCGGAGGCCGCCAGGCGGGCAATGGCCACCGTCGCCAGCTGGGCGCCGGCGGAGTGGCCGACGAGCACGATCCGTCGCGGATCGACCTCGATCCGGCGTCGGAGGGCATCGACGGCCGCGATCACGTCGTCGACGGGATCCGACCCTCCACCTCCCGCACCCACCCTGCGGTACTCGGCGTTCCAGGTGACGAGTCCTCGTCTCGCCAGGTCGACGGCGATGCCGTCGGTGGTGTCCCGGGTCCACTCGTGCCGCCAGAAGCCGCCGTGGACGACCACCGCGCCCCCGGCCGGCGCCCGCCCGCCGTCTGGGAGCCGAAGGTCGGCGACCCGATCGGGGCCGGACCCGTAGGCCAGCGTCACCACCGGCCACTCCCACCGGTGGTGGAGATGACGGAGGGCCCACCGATATCCGTCGACACCGCGGCCGTAGATGGTCGCGGTGCAGGCAGGGGCGATGACAGAGGTACGGCGCCAGTGCTCCCGCTCGTGGACGTTCGAGATGTGTACCTCTACGGCGGGCAGATCGATCCCGTAGAGGGCGTCGAGGAGGGCGTAGGAGTAGTGGGTGAGTGCTCCGGCGTTGACGATCACCCCGTCCACCTCCCCTCGGGCCCGGTGGAGGGCATCGACGATGGCCCCCTCGTGGTTGGACTGGAAGGTCGTCACCGACATGCCGAGCGAGGCTCCCCATCCCCGCACGAGCTCCTCGAGGTCGGTGAGGGTCGTCGTGCCGTAGATCTCGGGCTGACGGGAGCCGAGCAGGTTCAGGTTGGGGCCGTTGACGACGAGGACCGAGCGCATGCACCGGAGGGTAGAACGGGGAGGTGACCGGCGGCCAGGGCTGCAGCCAACGACAGCTCGCGGTCGCCCGGACGCCAAGGGACGAGCTCGGCATGCCGGGCGAACTCGGTGAGGATCGCCGTCCGCACGACCTCGAGGTCGACACCCGGCGCCTCGGATGCCAGGTCGCCCACCGTGGCAGGATTCCAGTCCAGGCCGAGCGCTCGGTACACGGGTTCGAGCACCTCCCTGATATGACCCGATCCGTCGACCACGACCACGCCGCCGACGTGGGCCGCCCCCCGCACCAGCCGCTGACCCACCCCCA
>JAWOJB010000045.1:0-45404 GCA_046484325.1 Acidimicrobiia bacterium
CGGGGGAGGCTCAACGTGCTGGCGAATGTGATGGGAAAGAGCTTCTCGAAGATCTTCCGGGAGTTCGAGGGCGACCTGGTTGTCGAGGCCACCGGCGGCTCGGGCGACGTGAAGTACCACCTCGGCAACCAGGTCGCCCTCGAACTCCCGGAAGATCTTTGAGAAGCTCTTTCCCATCACATTCGCCAGCACGTTGAGCCTGCCCCGATGGGCCATCCCGAAGACCACCTCCTCGATCCCGTCGCCGGCGGCGGCCCCGAGGAGGGCGTCGAGCAGGGGGATCATGCTCTCCGATCCTTCGAGGCCGAAGCGCTTGTGGCCCACGTACTTCGTGTGGAGGAACTTCTCGAACGCCTCGGCCTGGTTCAGCTTGCGGAGGATGCGGAGCCTCTCGTCGCGGGTCACCTCGACCCTCGGGATCTCGAGCCGCTCCTGGAGCCATTGCTTCTGCTCGGTCTCCTGGATGTGCATGAACTCGACGCCGGTGGTGCGGCAGTAGGCGTCGCGCAACCGGGCGAGGATGTCGCCGAGCTCCATCGTCGCAGTCCCAGCCAGGCCACCGGTGGCGAACTCCCGGTCCAGGTCCCAGATCGTGAGCCCGTAGAACAACGGGTCGAGCTCGGCATAGAGGGTGGGCCGCTGCTGGCGGAGCGGGTCGAGGTCGGCGATGAGATGACCGCGAACCCGGTAGGCGTTGATGATCCGGAAGACGTTGGCCTGCTTCTCGGCCCACTCCGCCGACCCGATCGGCGGGTTGTCGTCGACCGCCCAGCGGGCCGGCGTGTAGGGGACCCCGAGGGCATCGAACACCTCGTCGTAGAAGCCGTCCTCACCCAGCAGCAGGGCGTGGATGCGGGCCAGCAGCTCGCCCGATTGTGCCCCCTGGATCACCCGATGGTCGTAGGTGGAGGTGAGGGTGACCACCCTTCCGATCCCCTGCCGGGCCAGATAGCGGGCGTCGGCGGCCTGGAACTCGGGCGGGTACTGGATGGCACCCACGCCCACGATCACACCTTGATCCGGCATCAGGCGGGGCACCGACTGGACCGTGCCGATGGTGCCCGGGTTGGTGAGGGTCACGGTCGTCTCGGCGAAGTCGTCGGGGACGAGCCGGTTGGTGCGGGACTTGCGGATCAGGTCCTCGTAGGCCAGCCAGAAGCGCTCGAAGTCGAGGGTGTCGGCCTCCCGGATGTTTGGCACGAGCAGCACCCGGCTGCCGTCGGGTCGCTCGACGTCGACGGCCAACCCGAGATTCACATGCGGATGCCGGACCACGTGCGGGGCGCCGTCGATCTCGGCGTATGCGACGTTCAGGTCGGGCAGGTCGCCGAGGGCTCGCACGATCGCCCAGCCGATGAGGTGCGTGAAGCTGACTTTGCCCCCGGTGGTGAGCCGGGCCAGCTGGTTGTTGACGATCCGGCGGTTGACCTCGAGCAGTTTGGCGGGGATCGTTCGAACGCTGGTGGCGGTGGGGACGGCCAGCGACTCGTCCATGCGCCGGGCGATGGCGGCGGGGATGCCCTTCAGGGCCTCGGCCCCTTTGTCCAGCCGCAGGCTGGGGGAAGGGGCCCCCACCGCCGAAGGTGGTGGGGTAGGGGGGCCGCCGACACCCGTGGGAGCGAGGGGAAGGTCCCTGCCGGCCGCAGGCTGGGCCCCGGTTTGTCCCACACGAAGTGGGGGAAGGTCCCTGCCGGCCGCAGCCTGGGTCCCGGTTTGTCCCCCACGAAGTGGGGGAAGGTCCCTGCCGGCCGCAGGCCGGGAGGTAGGGGGACCCGGCGGGAGATGCGGCCGGTAATCGTCGAAGAACTCCCGCCATGCCTCGCTCACCGACTCCGGATCGTCGAGGAAGCGCTGGTACATCTCGTCGACCAGCCAGACGTTGGAGCCGAACTCGGCCACGTCGGTCTCGGTGGTTCGGCTGTCGCTCATAGGCAGGGACCGATGGTACCGATGCGGTGCGTTCGGTGAAGAACGACGGCTATCGCCACCGACGATCGTAGTCTACCGTTTTCTGTCTCACCCTTCCGTTACGGTTTGTGTCATGGAATGGTCGACGGCTACCACCGACTCGCTGGAGCAGCGGCTTCGACGTCTCGAGTCGCTGATCGCGGCGGCCCGGGCCGAGCAGGCGGGGATCGTCGAGGAGCTCGACGGCCGCCAGGTCGCCACCGGCGATGGCTGCCGGTCTATGGCCGAGTGGCTGGCGGGGCGGTTGACGGTGTCGGCGGAGACCGCCCGGTCGCTCACCCGCTTGTCCCGATCCGGGCATCGGGCGGTGGGCGACTCGATGTCTCGGGGTGAGCTGTCGTTCGATCAGGCGGTGGAGGCGGTCCGGCTGGCGGACCTGGTCGGCGAGGACCGCGCCCTCGAGGCCGCTGCGACGGTGGACGGCGCCGGGCTGCGCCGGCTGGTCGCCCGCCACCGGCGGATGACCCGCCGGGACGAACAGGACGTCTTCGAGGGCCGCCACTTCGTCCTCCAGCCCACCTTGGACCGCAGCGGCTACCGGGCGTGGGGGATGCTGGCGAGCCTCGACGGTTCGCTGGTCGAGACGGCTTTGTTCGAACGGGCCGACTCGTTTCCCGAGCCTCCCTACCGAGACCGTGGCCCTATCGGACAGCGGCTGGCCGACGCCCTGGTCTCGGTGTGTGAGGACTCCCTCGCCCGCGACTGCCGGACGGGTGATGCCACCGTGGCGGCCACCGTGTTCGTCGACGCCGCCCTGGCCGCCCCCACCCGAGGCCGGGCCGGCGCCGAGGTGGCCGCCGGGCCCCGGGTCGGGCCCCTCACCCTCGAACAGATCCTCTGCGGCGGAGCCGTCGAGGTGACCATCACCGAGGCCGGGCGCCCGGTACGGTCGACCCCGGCGGCCCGCACCATTCCGGGGTCGATCCGCCGCTTCGTGCTCCACCGCGACAACGGCTGCACCGCCGACGGCTGTACCTCCCGCTACCGGCTCCAACCCCACCACATCCACCCGTGGAGCCGGGGCGGCGGCCACGACTCCCACAACCTGACCACCCTCTGCTGGTACCACCATCACGTCGTCGTCCACCGGATGCGCTACCGGATCGACCCCGACAGCCCACCCCACCGGCGCCGCTTCCTCAGACCCACCGGCCACCGCGACCCACCCTGACCCGAGTTGCGCCTACCGGTACGATCGGCCGGGCGATCGAAGGGAGCCCGATGGACCTCGAACCCGGCAGCTTCTACCTGGGCGGCATGGTCGAGCCCAAGAGCGGTGACCGCACCGGCGATCCGCTCGTGTATGCCGGAGCGGATCTCACCACCCACGGCGTCATCGTCGGGATGACCGGGTCGGGCAAGACCGGGCTCGGAGTCGGGCTGCTCGAGGAGGCGCTGCTGACCGGCGTCCCCTGTCTGGTCATCGACCCCAAGGGGGACATGGGCAATCTCCTCCTCAACTTCCCCCAGTTCCGCCCGGAGGACTTCCGGCCGTGGATCGACGAGGCGGCCGCCAACCGAAGCGGGACCAGCCCGGACGAGGCGGCGGCCGCCGCCGCCGACGCCTGGAGAAGCGGGCTTGCGTCCTGGGAGATCGGCCCGGACCGCATGATCCGGTTGGGGACCGCCGCCGAGATGACCATCTACACGCCTGGCTCGTCCGCCGGTGTCCCCCTCAACGTCGTCGGATCCCTCGCCGCGCCAGCGGGAGGCTTCGAGGACGATGCCGAAACCCTGCGAGACGAGATCGGCTCGTTCGTCTCCTCCCTGCTCGGTATGGCCGGAGTGGACTCGGATCCGGTATCGGGTCGCGAGCACATCCTGCTGGCCAACATCGTCGAGCAAGCCTGGCGGGACGGGCGGGATCTCGACCTGGCCGGTCTCATCCACGGGGTGGTCCAGCCACCCTTCCGGAAGCTGGGTGTCTTCGAGCTCGATGCGTTCTACCCTGCCAAGGACCGCAACGCCCTGGCCATGCGGCTCAACGGGCTCGTGGCCTCACCATCGTTCTCGACCTGGCTGGTGGGGCCCCCGCTCGACGTCGCCTCGATGCTGCGCGCTCCCGACGGCCGACCCCGGGCGGCGATCCTCTATCTCGCCCACCTCTCCGACGCCGAGCGCCAGTTCGTGGTCGCCCTCGTGCTCAGCAAGCTCGTCACGTGGATGCGCGGCCAGAGCGGCGCCTCCGACTTGCGGGCCCTCGTCTACATGGATGAGGTCTTCGGATTCTGCCCTCCCACCGCCAACCCACCATCGAAGAAGCCGATGCTCACGATCCTCAAGCAGGCCCGGGCATTCGGGGTCGGCATGGTGCTCTCCACCCAGAACCCCGTCGACCTCGACTACAAGGCCATGTCCAACGCCGGGACGTGGATGGTGGGGCGACTCCAGACCGAGAACGACAAGAAGCGGGTCCTCGAAGGCCTCTCGTCCGCGGCAGGGACCGTCGACGTGGCGGCGTTCGATCACCTCATCTCCGGCCTCGGCAAGCGGACCTTCGTCATGCACACGGCGAAGGGCTCCGAACCGGCGGTGTTCACCACCCGCTGGGCGATGTCGTACCTGGCCGGCCCCCTCACGCGCGAGCAGGTGTCGACGCTCATGGAAGGGGTGGAGCGGCCCGCCCCCACCGCCACCCCGGCCGCCCCCACCACCGGTGTGGCCATCATGCCGCAGGTGGCCGAGGGCGTGACGGTCGCCTATCTCGACCCGTCGGCGCCCTGGGCGGGCTCGGTCGGCGGGGTGGTCGACGGGGACACGCTCGTCCCGGTGGCCGTGGCCACCGTGCACCTCACCTACAAGGGTGCCGACGGGGGCGAAGACCACGTCGACACCTACGAGGCGGTCATCCATCCGCTTCCGGTCGCCGGTCTCGACCCGGCTTCGGTCCACAATGTGGACCACGACCCACGGGACTTCATCGACATCTCTCCTGTCGGGGCGTCGTACGCTCCGGTGGACCCGCTCATCAAGAACAAGACCTACTGGACAGGCCTCGCCTCCTCCCTCCGAGACCACCTCGTCCGGGAGCAGCGCATCACCATCCTGGCCGCGCCGGACCTCAGGCTGTCCTCACGCGTGGGCGAGTCCGAAGCCGACTTCTCGGTCCGTGCCAGGGCCGCCGCCGAGGACGCCGCCGATGCCGAGGTGGCCAAGCTCACCGACAGGTACCGGACCCGGATCGAGCGTGCCCGAGAGCGGATCGCCAAGGCCGAGCGACGCGCGGCCGAGCTCCAGGTCGACGTCTCCGGTCGCCGCACGGAGGAGGTCGCCTCGGTGGCGGGCGACCTGCTCGGCATGCTGCTCGGGGGTCGCCGCTCCTCCACCGGGCTGTCGCGAGCCGCCTCCCGCCGATCTCAGACCAGGAAGACCGAGGAGCGCCTCGGCACGGCCATGGACTCCCATCAAGAGGCGCTCGCCGAGGTCGAACGGCTGGAGGACGAGCTGGAGGATGCGATCCTCGAGATCACAGGCCGATGGCGTGCCGCCGCCGAGCGGATCGAATCGAAGGAGATCGCCCTCGCCCGCACGGCAGTCGGTGTCGAGCCGCTCCAACTGGTCTGGATTCCCACATGAGGCGGCTATCGGCGCCCTTGCTCGTCCCCTTCGACTAGGGTTCCCGGACCTCCCTCCCTGCGAGGCGAGGTCATCCACGGGAGGAAGGAATCGATATGCGCAATACCAGATGGTTGCGGCTCTTCGCGCTCGTCTCCACCCTCGCCCTCGTCCTGGCCGCATGCGGTGGCGGCGCCGACGACGGTGACGGCGGAACCACGACGACGGGCGGAACCGACAGCGGATCGGAATCGGCCGACGGTGAACTGGTCATAGGCACGCTGCTGCCCGAGACGGGCGACCTGGCGTTCCTCGGCCCGCCCGAGATCGCCGGTGCCCGGCTGGCCATCGAGGACATCAACGCCGCCGGTGGCGTCCTCGGCAAGGACGTCCGCCTGATCGAGGGCGACTCCGGCGACACCAGCACCGACATCGCCAACCAGACCGTCGACCGTCTCCTCTCGGAGCGGGTGGACGCCATCATCGGCGCGGCCTCGTCGGCGGTGTCCAAGCTGGTGATCGACAAGATCGTCGGCGCCAACGTGATCCAGTTCTCGCCGGCGAACACCTCGCCCGACTTCACCACCTACAACGACAACGGGCTGTACTTCCGTACCGCCCCGTCCGACCTGTTGCAGGGCAAGGTGCTGGCCAAGCTGGTCTCGGATCAGGGCAACGCCACCACCGCGGTGATCTACCGCCAGGAGGCGTACGGTGAGGGTCTCGCCAATGCCTTCAAGGAGAACTACGAGGGCCTCGGCGGCGAGATCCCGGCGTTCATCGCCTATGCCCCCGACACGGCCAACTTCGATGCCGAGGTCGGCCAGATCGTCGACGCCGACACCGACGCCATCCTGATCATCGGCTTCGCCGAGTCGGCCAACATCCTGGTCACGATGCACGAGCGGGGGATCGGCCCGACCCAGGGTAAGAACGTCTGGGGCGTGGACGGCAACATCGGCGGTATCGGCGCCGAGATGCCCGACCCGTTGATCATCTCCGGGATGCGGGGTACCGAGCCATCGGTGGACCTCTCCACCATCCAGCCGTTCCTCGACCGGATGGACGGGGCCATCGAAGGCGGCGTCAACGGTGTCTATGCCTACGGCGCAGAGACCTACGACGCCATCGTCATCACCGCCCTGGCCGCCCTCGTGGCCGGCTCCGACGACCCGGTGCTGATCGCCCAGGAGATCGTCGGCGTCACCAAGGACGGCGAGAAGTGCACCACCTTCGAGCAGTGCAAGGCGCTGATCGAGGCGGGCACCGACATCGACTACGACGGCCTGGGCGGCCCCTACGAGTTCGTCGATGCCGGCGAGCCGGCCGCGGCCAGCTACCGCATCATGACCTACGACGGTGGCCCCACCCCCAACACCGACCTCGACGAGTACGTGTTCGCCTCCTGAGCGGATCACCTCGTCCGACCACGTGGGGCCGGCCTTCGGGCCGGCCCCACACGCGTCCGGTCGGCCATACTTCACGGGTGACCTTCCGACGGCTCGCGGTCGCTCTCACGCTGGTCGTGTCGGCATGCACGTCCACGCCGGGCGGTGAGGACAGGGCTTCCCCCGACCCGGGCCTGGTGGCGGTCGCCCAGGACCTCTGCCCGGTGCTGTGGCGCTGGCAGTTGGCCGTGGGTGGTGTCGCCAACCGGATGTCGGCCCAGACCCTGGACGAGCCCGACGCCGAGGTCCGGTCCAGGGTGTTCGAGGCGGCCGTGGCCGACATTCGCGGCCTCAACGACACCCTGGCCGCGCAGGTCCGCGGGGTGAGGCCGGGCCCGTACTCGGCGATCCTCGTCACCGACGTCCTCGACGGCCTGGCCATGTCGAACGACGTCCTCGACGACCTCGAGGCGAGGCTGGCGACGATCGAGGGGCCGCCCCGGACCTACATGGCATCGGTGTTCCATCAGATCGAGAAGGTCATCGACCTCGCCAAGCCGGAGCTCGCGGCCTATCGGGACGATGCCGTCATCCACGCCTTCCTGACCGTGCCCCACTGCCAGCACGGGGTGAAGGACGCCGACGATGGTGTGGCGAGGTATGTCGAGGGATAGCGGCTCTGCGGCGGTCGGACGCCACCCTCACTCCACCTTCGCCAGCGTCCCCAGGTACAGCTCGATGACCTTCGGATCGTTGAGCAGGTTGGCACCGGTGTCCGTGTAGGCGTTCGTCCCCTGGTCGAGGACATACCCCCGGTCGACGATCTGCAGACACCGACGGGCATTCTGCTCGACCATGATGATCGAGACCCCGGTCCGGTTGATCTGACGGGTCCGGATGAAGACCTGATCCTGAAGGGCCGGCGAGAGGCCGGCCGAGGGCTCGTCGAGTAACAGGACCTTGGGGTCCATCATCAGGGCCCGACTCATGGCCAGCATCTGTCGCTCCCCACCGGACAGGGACCCCGCCCGCTGCTTCATCCGCTCGGCGAGCCGCGGGAACAGCTCGAAGACGAACGCCAGCCGCTCCTTGAGGGCCTGGGGCCGGAGGAACGCACCCATCTCCAGGTTCTCGTAGACCGTCAGGCTGGGGAAGACGTTGTTCACCTGCGGCACGTACCCGATGCCCCGCTCGACGAGTTGATGGGCCTTGAGCCCGGTGATGTCCTCGCCGCCATAGGTGATCGACCCGGACCTGATGTCGAGGAGCCCGACCAGGGCCTTGAGGAGGGTCGACTTGCCTGCGCCGTTGGGGCCGATGATGCCGACGAGCTCACCCTGCCGCAGTTCGAAGTCGATGCCGTTGAGGATGTCGACCTCGGGCACGTATCCGGCGACGATGCTGTCGATGTCGATGAGGATCTCGCTCACGGCGCCTCCTCGAATCCGGCGGGCACGTCACCGCCCAGGATCGCCTCGTCCTCGGCCAGCATCGCCTGCTCCTCTTCGATGTCGAGGGGAGCATCGTGGTGGGTGCCCAGGTACGCGTCGATGACCGCCTGGTTCCTGCCGATCGACTCGGAGGTCCCCTCGGCGATCACCTGGCCCTCACCCATCACGACGACCCAGTCCGAGATGTCGCGAACCACGTCCATGTCGTGCTCCACGAAGACCACCGAGATTCCCTCCTGCCGGAGTTGCTTGACATGTTCGAGGAGGGACTGTGTGAGGGCCGGGTTGACACCGGCCATCGGCTCGTCGAGGCAGATGAGCGACGGCTCGGCCATGAGCGCCCGGGCCATCTCGAGCAGCTTCCGCTGGCCACCGGACAGGGTGCCGGCGTACTCCTCGCGCATGTGGGCGAGCTTGAACCGCTCGAGCAAGGCGTCGGCCCGGGCCTCGATCTCTCGCTCCTGGGCTCTCCACAGCGGCGGTATCAGGCTCCTCATCATTCGCTCGCCGGTCTGTTGCTTCGCCCCCAGCTTCATGTTGTCGATGACGCTCAGCTTGGTGAGGGACTTCGTGAGCTGAAAGGTCCGAACCATCCCCTGTTTGGCTAGGCGGTGTGGGGACGGGCGGTCGAGCTTGCGTCCGTCGAAAGTGGCCCTTCCCGAGTCGGGTCGCTCGAAACCCGTGAGGAGGTTGAAGAACGTGGTCTTGCCCGCCCCATTGGGGCCGATGAGCGCCGTGATCACCCCACGCTGGATCTCGAGGTGCTCGACGTCGACCGCCACCAGTCCACCGAAGGTCTTGCGCATCTCGTCGACGACCAAGATCGGATCGGGCTTGGCCGCACCAGGGAGGTGGGCGACGCCGGCGAGGGCGGCGGCTTCAACGGGCATCGAGCGCCATCTCCTCCCTCGAGCCGAAGATGCCTTGCGGCCGGTACACCATCAGCAGCATCAGACCCAGCCCCACGAGGATGAATCGGAAGATGCCGACCTGGTTCGAGTTCATGATGAAGCTCGGGATGATCCCGTTCGCCACGAGCTGACGCAACGTCGTCTCGACGAACGCCAGCAGGCCCCAGAAGATGACGGCACCGACGACCGGCGACCACACGCGGCCGACCCCTCCCAGGATGAGCACGGTCCAGATGAAGAACGTGATCACCGGGACGAAGGTGTCCGGCTGCACGGTCGACTTGGCGATCACCTGCAGCATGCCGGCCACCCCACCCAGGACCCCTCCGAGCATAAGGGCCTGGAGCTTGTACCAGTAGGCGTTCTTGCCGAGGGCACGGGCGGCGTCCTCGTCCTCGCGGATCGCCCTCACCACCCTGCCCCACGGGCTACGCATCAGCTGCCATGTGAGGAGGGCCGCCAGGCCCACCAGCACCCATCCGACCAGGATGATGAACAGGTTGTTGCCGGTGAAGAAGAACGGGCCCCACGAGTAGAGGTTGCGCCGGAACGGGCTGAGGGAATAGAAGGCGCCGGCGAACTCGTTGAGGCCCTCGGCTCCCCTGGTCCAGCTCCGCAGGGTGGTGGAGCGGGCCATGATGCGGATCACCTCGGAGGCCGCGATCGTCACGATCGCCAGATAGTCGGCGCGCAGCCGCAGGGTCGGGAACCCGAGGATGAGGGCGAGCACGAGGGCGAAGAGCACGCCGATCCCGAGCGCCAGGTAGGGATTGAGCTGCCAGATGACGATGGAGATCGCCACGCCATAGCCACCCATGGCCATGAACCCCACCTGGCCGAAGTTGAGGAGACCGGTGTAGCCGAAGTGGATGTTGAGGCCGATCGCCGCCATGGCGAAGACCACCGCCTCCACCCCCACCGCTGCCGAGACCGTCAGGGTGATGATCTGGCCCCAGTCGATCGCGGCCAGCACGGGCATCAACTCGGTCATCCGATCCGCTCCTTCTGCCCGAGGATCCCCTGGGGGCGGGCGAGCAGGATCACGGCCAGGAGGATCAAGGCCCCGATGTTCTTCAGCTCCACGGGGATGAAGAGAGTGGAAAGCGAGATTCCGAGCCCGACCACCACCGAGCCCACCAGCGCGCCGTAGGCGGTGCCGAGACCGCCGAGAGTGACGCCGGCGAAGATCAGCAGGAGGATCCGGCTCCCACCGTCCCACTGGATGACGTTCGACTGGGCGAAGAAGATCCCACCGAGGGCCGCCAAGGCGCCGCCGGCCACCCACACGAGGCGGATCACCTTCTGGACGTCGATGCCCGAGGACTCCGCGAGATCCCGGTTGTCGGCGACGGCCCGCAGGGACCGCCCGGTACGGGTCCGCTGGAGCCCGAGCCCCACGAGCACGAGCACCACGACGGTGATGATCATCGCGACGAGATTCTTCGGCACGACCTGGACGGAGCCGAGCGAGATCGACTCCTGGCCCGCGTACGAACGGAAGAACCGTGGGTTGCCGGCGAAGATGTAGAGATAGGTGTACCGGACGACGATCGCCAGCCCGATCGACACCACCATCTGGGCGATGAGGCTGGTGCCCCGACCCCGCAGACGGTTGAAGATCCCGGCGTCGAACGCCCAGCCCATGGCACCCCCGAACACCACGGCGATGGCCGTCGCCCCGATCAGCTCGACCGGCCCTCCGAATGGAGCAGGCCAGCCCTCCATGAAGCCGAAGATGCCCACGAGCCCGATGACGTTGAAGAAGTAGGCGACCAGCATGCCCCAGGTGACCATCTCGGCGTGGGCGAAGTTGACGAGGCCGGTCGTTCCGAAGATGAGCGAGAGGCCGATCGCCATCATCGCCAGGAAGAGGCCCTCCTTGAGTCCGTCGAAGGCCAGCTGCAGCACCCGGGAGAGGGTGACCGTGCTTCCGGCGGCTGCACCCTCGCCCGCGATGAGGGCGAACAGCGCCCGCACCGTCTCCCCCTCCTGGACGTCGACCGTCCCGACTGTCCGATCGGGGTTGGAGAGGGCTACGCCCTCGGGCAGCGAGGCAGGGTCGATATCGATGGTGTAGACCCCGCGGCCCGGCACGGGGATGAGCACGACCCCCTCGGCGTCGGTGATGTCGGCGCCGACGAGCTCGCCGAGCTCGTCAAACACCGAGAAGCTCGCCCCGGCGACGGGTGTGCGCTGCCCGGTCGCCGGATCGGTGTACTGAAGCGTCACCGTGACACCCGACCCGTCCTGGGCCAATCCGGGCATCGCCAGGCTCATCGCGGCGACGAGCACCATGAGGGTTCCGGCCGCACGGCGCGGCGATCGCTGCGTGAGAGCGGCCAGGCGGTCCACGGGGCGGTCACCTTACCCGGAGCGAACCCCCGCTGCTCTCCACCGTGACACACGCCGCTCGCGCCGGGTTCACCCGGTGATCGCAGTCACTCCTCCTCGACGGCGTCGAGCACTCCCCGCAGCAGGTTGCGGAGCGAGACGATGCCCAGCAGACCGGTGTCGTCGACGACGGGGAGGTGGCGATAGCCGGAGGCGAGCAGCCACTCGGCAGCTTCGAAGACCTCGGCGCTCGGGGGGAACACGTCGGGCTCGGTGCCCATCCAGGCGCGCACTGGCTCGACCGTGGGGTCGACCCCCTGGGCGAGCGCCCGGACGAGGTCCCGTTCGGTGATGATCCCGAGCAGAAGGCGTCCCTCGACGACCCCGAGCGAACCGTGCCCGGCCTCGCTCATGGCGATCGACGCCTCGTGGAGCGTGGTGTCCGGGCCGCACACGTGGGGCCGTCCGCTCACGAGATCGCCGAGAAGCATCGTGGCGAGCGTAGCTCACCCAGAAACGCGGTGAGCCATGCGCGATGCGCTGCGGTCGAGGACGGACGCAGAGCACACTGCGATCGGCCGGGCCCGAGGCCCGGACGATCAGAGCAGGTCCTGCTCGCGGATGCCGAACGACGGGTGGCGCAGGCGGCAGAGGGCCAGCTTCTCGAGCTGCCGGATCCGCTCCCGGGTCAGGTTGAACTCGTCGCCGATCTCCTCGAGCGTGCGGGGCACGCCGTCGTAGAAGCCGTACCTGAGGGCGAGGATCCTGCCCTCCCGTATCGGGAGGCGCTCGATCGACTTGCGCAGGCTGTCGGCGACGTCCATCTCCTCGGTCAGAGCGACCGGGTCGGCGGCGTCCTCGTCCTCGATGAAGTCACCGAGCTGGGCCCCGTCCTCGCCGATCGGCTGCTCGAGCGAGACCGTGTCGGCCACGCCGAGCGCCAACTCGACCTTGTCCACGGTGACACCCGCCTCCTCGGCGATCTCGTCGGGCCGGGGATCGCGACCCAGCTCGGCCTTGAGGCTCGCCTGGGCGGCCCGCACCGCGGCGAGGGTGTCGTGGAGATGGACCGGGATCCGGACGGTGCGGGACTTGTCGGCGATCGCCCGGGTGATCGCCTGTCGGATCCACCAGGTGGCATAGGTCGAGAACTTGAAGCCCTTGCGCCAGTCGAACTTCTCGACGGCCCGGATGAGGCCGAGATTCCCCTCCTGGATGAGGTCGAGGAAGTCGATGCCGGAGGTGTTGGCGTAGCGTCGGGCGTTGGCCACGACCAGCCGGAGGTTGGCGGTCAGGAACGCGTCCTTGGCCTCGCGCCCTTTCCGCTCGAGGCGCCGGAGCTCGATCTCCTCTTTCTTCCCCTTGTAATCGCCCTTGGCGAGGCGCTCGCCGGCCTCCTCCCCGGCCTCGATGCGCTGGGCGAGCTCGACCTCCTGCTCGGCGGTGAGCAGGTCGTACTCGCCGATCGCCGTGAGGTACTGCGAGACGAGGTCCGTCGTGAGCCGACCGCGCTCGTCGGTCAGCTTGTTGAAGACCCGCTCTTTCTTCTTGTCCGTCTCTCGACGCGCTTCAGCAGTCGCCATGAATCTCCGCCATGAATCTCGTGACCTCCGAGGGGGACCCCGAAGCCGGGGTGCCCAATATGACAGAGCACGACCCGTTTGTGAACCCCCCTGATTTCCACACCATTCACCTGGTGTTCCACCTGGGACAACGCCGTGTTTCCCCAGGGAATTCCACAGAGCTCTCCACAGGCGATCGTTTCTGTGGAACACGCCCGGGCGCGCCTGTGTTGGACAGACCGGCGAGAGGAGCCATTCATGCCGATCCCCATCCGCCGTCTCAACCATGCGGTGCTGTTCGTCTCCGACCTCGAGCGAGCCGTCGACTTCTACCGAGATGCCTTCGGATTCCAGGTGATCGCGCGGGAGGAGCGCATGGGCGCCGCATTCCTCCGGGCGGCGAACGGCGAGAACCACCACGACCTCGGACTGTTCTCGGTCGGCGTCGACGCCCCCCGACCTCCCCGGGGGGCCACGGGCCTGTACCACTTGGCCTGGGAGGTCGGGTCGGTCTCGGACCTCGCCACCGCCCGGGAGACACTCCGGCTGATGGGAGCACTCTCCGGCGAATCCAGCCATGGAGCCACCCTCTCGGTCTACGGGGTGGATCCGGACGGCAACCAGTTCGAGGTCATGTGGATGCTCCCGCGCTCCGAGTGGGGCGTCTACGAGGACCACGCAGTCGTCATGCCGCTCGACCTCGAGGCCGAGATCGCCCGCCGGTCCTGAAATCCTCATCCGAACGCACATGCCCCTCCGTATGCACTCTCGACATCGCTGCCTAACACAAGGAGGAGTCATGCGACGTCTAGGAATCGGAATGGTGGCACTCGCCCTGGCGATGGTGCCGGCGATGGCCGCCTTCGGGCAGTCTGGTAAGGCGAGCGTGAGCGTCCTGCACGGGATCCCCGGCGAGGGCGGTTTTGCCGTCGACGTCTATGTGAACGGCGACTACTCGGCCCCGTTCCTGGCCGACTTCACCTTCGGCACCCTCGCCGGACCGGTGGAGCTCGACCCGGGCGTGTACTCGATCGAGATCTACGGCGCCGGTGCCGATCCCGAGGCGACCGACCCGGCCCTCGCGTTCGACACCCCCTCCGTGGCGGCGGGTGGCAGCTACACGCTGGTCGCCCACCTGACCGAGGCCGGCGCACCCACGGCAAGCGCGTTCGTCAACGACACGTCGGCGCTCGCGGCCGGCAAGGCGCGGGTAGCCGTTCGCCACGTTGCCGCCGCCCCGGCGGTGAACGTCCAGCTCGCGGACGGGACCAACGTCTTCGAGAATCTGACCAACCCGAACGAGGCCAAGGCCGACGTCGACGCCGGCACGCTCACCGTGCAGGTCGTCGCCGCCGCCGACGAGACCATCGTGGCGCTCGAGCCGACCGCCCTGAACCTGGCCGACGGCACCCTGACGATCGTGCACGCCATCGGCGACTTCGCCGGCGGTTCGTTCACCGTCGTGCCGCAGGTGATCAGCGGCCTGGGCGCCGCCCCCGAGGGCGTGCCCACCGGTGACAGCGGTCTGGCCACCGATGGCCTGCCCGTCGCCCTGGTCGCCGTGATGGGCGCCGCCGCCCTGGCGGTGGCCGCCTCCGGTGCCAAGCTCGTCCGCGAGCGCGGCTGATCCGGATCCGCATCCATCAGGCCGGGGGAGGTCGAGCGACCTCCCCCGGCCCCGCGTCCGCCCGGTAACCTTCCTTCCGTCTCATGCAACGCCGCACCTGGCTCCTCATGTTCGCAGCCGCCTGTCTCGTACTGGTGAGCGCTCCCGTGGTCTGGCTGCTCCTTCGCCCCGCCGAGGCCGCCGGCGACCCCTCCGAGCTGCTGGCAGGGCTGACCCCCACCGCCACCACCGCGCCGGCGACCAGCCTGCCCGACCCCGGCGTGGTGGACGAGGTCGAGTCCAACCCGACCTCCCCGCCCGTCCCCCTCTCCGCCGGCGGAGACCTCCAGGTGTTCGAGGTCGACGGTGGCCCCGACCCGGTCAGGCTCGAGATCGCCAAGCTCGGTGTCGACGCGTCGATCGACGGGTATGGGGTGGCACGCGACGGCTCGATGGACGTTCCTCGGAACACCCGCGACGTCGCCTGGTACCGGTACGGGTCGCGGCCGGGCGAGCCGGGCTCGGCCGTACTGGCCGCCCACGTCGACCTCGGGGGCCGGAAGGGCGTCTTTCATCAGCTCCGGCGGCTCGAGCCGGGGGACATCGTCAGCGTCCACTTCGACGACGGCTCGACGCAGCGATTCAGGGTGGTGGCCCGGGCCGAGTACGAGAAGGACGAACTGCCGGTCGATGCCATCTTCAGCCGGCAGGGGGACCCGGTGCTGACCCTCATCACCTGCGGGGGCGCGTTCAACCCGGGGCTCCGAACCTACGACTCCAACGTGGTCGTCTACGCCGTCCCGCTCGAGCCGGCATCCGTACCCGCCACCTGAGCCGGTGACCAGGGCCGTTGGCCCCTCGCACCGGTCGCCACCGAGGCGCGAGACTCCCGGCAACCCAGGAGGAGAGGTCATGGCCGCCTTCGAGGCCGGCGAAGCATGGCTCGACCCCGTGGTGGACGGCGTCACCGTCTACGAGCCGGGGGAGCCGGAGCCCGGGTCGCTGCTGCCGGAGGGAACCGACCCGGCCAAACGGGGCGACGAAGTCGACCCCGAGTTCCAGAACCTCGTCGTGGCCTTCGTGGAGTGTCTCACCGCCCGGGATTTCGAGGGCATCGAGGAGCTCCTCGCCGACGAGGTCGAAGCCAATCTGCTCTCCACCCACGACCGGGAGGCGACCGTCCAGGGCCTGGAGGACCTGGTCGAGCGGTATCCGAGCCTGGTCCTCACGAGGGGTGAGATCGGAGAAGAGCCGGTGGCGGGAGCCTGGGTCTCGGACTCCGACACCGGTGCGTACGACCTTGTCGGGATCATGCGCTTCGGTGCCACCGACGGGCGCGAGGCGCGTCTCGACCGGATCGACCTGGTCGAGATCGACGAGAGCGAGGACCTGGTGCTCGAACGGCCCGAGCCCGAAGAGCTCGCCGAGTGGGAAGACTGGAGCATCACCGACGAGGGCTGACCAATACCGCCAACCCAGGGCTGGGGAACACGGAAATCGTGTTCACCGGCCCACGGTTCGCCGGGAAGTCAGAGGCGGTTGAACTGGAGCAGCCGCTCGCCCTCGCCGCCGAACAGCTCGAGCGTGTCCCCGTCCCGGACCCGGAACGACCTCGCCTCGGCCAGCAGTCCGAAGAAGCGCGCCTCCTGCTCCATCACCGAGGGGGAGCAGGCCATGCGCGTCGTCACTGCAGATCCGATCTCGATCGCCTCACCATCGATCACGCACGGCGCCCGGTACCGGTTGCAGCCACCCGAGCCGCTGATCGTGCCATCCTCGATGCGGGCCGTGATCTCGGCGCCCACGTCGACTGTGACGATCGCCTGCCTCCCGTTGTTGTACCCCCACAACCGCCACTCGCCCTCGGGTGAGCCCGACAGCTCGGCGAACACCAGCACCGTGGTGCCCGCCGCGAGCAACTCGAGTCGCCCCTCTTCCTGGGCGACGGCGTCCACCCTGCCAAGCAGGTCGAAGAACGCCTGCTCCTGGGCCATGATCGGCTCGAGGCAGGCCATCCTCGTGGACCCGACGCCCAGGATCCGAAGCGACCCGTCGTCACCGGCCTCGACCCCGCCGAAGTATCGGTTGCAGCCACCCGAGCCGCCGATCCGGCCGTCCTCGTACCCGAGGGTGATCCGGGTGTGGGGCATGGCAGGCACGAGCCCGCGCCCGAGGTCCAGCTCGGTGACCTTCCAGGAACGATTCATCCAGTCGGTCATCGACTCCTCGTCGCTCGATCGGGGATCAGCGTACCGAGGTGGACGGGGCCCTCGATTTGGCCGCCGCAGCCGGTACGGTCATGGCCATGCCCAACCGCCTCTCCCGATCGACCTCCCCCTATCTGCTCCAGCATCAGGACAATCCGGTCGAGTGGTACGAGTGGGGCCAGGAGGCGTTCGATGCCGCTCGTGAGCGCGACGTACCCATCCTCCTCTCGGTCGGCTACTCGGCCTGCCACTGGTGCCACGTGATGGCCCACGAGTCGTTCGAGGACGAGGCGACCGCCGCCGTCATGAACGAGCGGTTCGTCAACGTCAAGGTGGACCGGGAGGAGCGGCCCGACGTCGATGCCGTGTACATGGAGGCTGTGCAGGCCACGACCGGGCGTGGCGGTTGGCCGATGACCGTGTGGCTCACCCCGGGCGGCGAGCCCTTCTACGCCGGCACCTACTTCCCGAGTGAGGACCGGCACGGCATGCCGTCCTTCGCCATGGTGATGCAGGCCATCGCCGAAGCATGGACGGAGCGCCGCGAGGCCGTCGCCGACCAGGCCCGCAGGCTCACCGATGCCATCTCCGGCGCCCTCCCGGCCCCCGACGATCTTCCCGGCGAGGACACGCTCGCCGCCGCCTACCGGACGCTCGAGGCCTCATTCGACCCCGTCCACGGCGGCTTCGGAGGCGCTCCGAAGTTCCCACAGCAGCCGGTTCTCGAGTACCTCCTGCGCATCCACGAGGAGCCATGGGCGCCACGGGCGGGCGCGATGGTCCGCCAGACCCTGATCCGGATGGCTCGTGGTGGGATCCACGACCACCTCGCCGGCGGCTTCGCCCGCTACTCGGTCGACTCGGTGTGGCTCGTGCCCCACTTCGAGAAGATGCTCTACGACAACGCCCAACTGGCCAGGCTCTACCTGTGGGCGTGGGTGGAACTGGGCGAGGAGCGATTCCGGGAGGTCGCCGAGTCCACGCTCGACTATCTCCTTCGGTACCTCCGGCATCCCGACGGTGGCTTCTTTTCGGCCGAGGACGCCGACAGCGAGGGGGTGGAGGGGAAGTTCTACGTCTGGTCCCTCGACGAGCTGCTCTCGGTGGCCGGTCCCGAGGACGGGCCGATGGCCGCCACCCACTTCGGCGTGACCCCCGGCGGGAACTTCGAAGGGGCGACGATCCTCCACGAGGCCCGGTCCGTCACCGAGACCGGCGAGGAGCACGGCATCGCGCCCGAGAAGGCCGCTGCCGCCCTCGACCGGGCGCGCGTCCGGCTCCTAGAGCAGCGTGATCGGCGGATCCGGCCAGGCCTCGACGACAAGGTGCTCGCCTCGTGGAACGGACTGGCCATCCGTGCCTTCGCCGAGGCGGGAGCCGTGCTCGGGCGGGAGGATCACCTCGAGGCGGCGAGGACGTGCGCGCGATTCGTCCTGGACCGGATGACCCGCGACGACGGCCGGCTCGTTCGGGCGTGGGCCAAGGGGAGGCCGGGAGCGGTGCCGGGCTTCCTGGACGACTACGCGGCCATGGCGACCGGCCTCTTCGCCCTCTATCAGGCGACGGGGGAGCTGGAGTGGTACCGCCGGGGATCCGAGCTGACCCGCTCGATCCCCGACCGATTCACCGACCCCGCCGGCGGGTTCTTCACCTCCGGCGACGACGCCGAGCAGCTGGTGAAACGGCCCAAGGACCAGATGGACAACCCGCTCCCGTCCGGGAACTCGCTGGCGGCGGAGGCCCTCGTGCATCTTTCACTTCTCACCGGCGACGAGGGGCTGCGCTCTCTCGCCGAGGGGACGATCCGGGCAGGATCCCCCATGATCGAGCGGTACCCCTCGGCCGTCGGGCATCTGCTCTCCGTGCTGCACACCCTGCATCGCGGCCCCAAGGAGGTCGCGGTGACCGGGCCAGATGCCCGCCTTCTGGCTGCCACGATCTGGCGGCGCTTCCGGCCCCACGTCGCCCTGGCCCTCGACGAAACCGGCGACTCCGCTCCGATCGTGCCGCTGCTGTCCGGCCGGTGGCGGGCAGGTCGGACACTCGCCCATGTGTGCGAGCGGTTCGCCTGCGAGCTCCCGGTGGACCGGGACGAGGACCTGGTGCGGTTGCTCGGCTGAGCCCCTACAGCTTGTAGCCGAAGGCGCGCAGCATCGCCTTGCGGGCGTCCTCGTCCTCATCGGTCTCCACCCCCAGTGGGACCTCGCCGTCGGCCACCCCCAGGATCGCCCGTCCCGGCGGCGTGTCGACCACGACCACCGACAGGGGGTTGGCGGTGGCGCAGAACACCCGGCACACCTCCGGGACCATCTTCACGGCGTTGAGCACGTTGATCGGGAACCCGTCGCGCAACGTGATCACGAACGAGTGCCCCGCCCCGATGCCGGCGGCGATCTCGACTGCGGCGTCCACGAGCGCCTGGTCGTTGCCCGAACGGCGGATCAGCCGGGGCCCCGAGGCCTCGCAGAAGGCAACGCCGAAGCGCAGCGATGGCGAGGACTGGACGAGCACCTCGTGGAGGTCCTCCACCGTCTTGATGAAGTGGGACTGGCCGATGATGACGTTGCCGCCCTCCGGCACCGCGACCGGAACCGAGCGAAGTTCCATCCGATCCTCCTCGATGTCGGGCCCATCATGGTCCATCGACTCGGGCGAACGGCCCTGGCCGGGACCGCCGGGCGGCGCGAGGGTGAGCCATGATCGTCGAGACTCCCGTCCCGGTCGGCGCTCTCGACCTCCCCGGAAGTCTGGAGGTGCCGCCCCACCCGAGCGGATTGGTGGTCTTCGCCCACGGGAGCGGCAGCGGTCGTCTGAGCCCGCGGAACCGGGCGGTGGCGGCCGAGCTGCACCGACGCGACTTCGCCACCCTGCTCTTCGACCTTCTCACCCCCGATGAGGCGATGGACCGCCGCAACGTGTTCGACATCGGCCTGCTGTCCGACCGGCTGGCCGAAGCTGCGGTCTGGGCCAACGGTCACTCCGAGCTACGGCATCTCCCGGTGGGCCTGTTCGGGGCGAGCACCGGAGCGGCGGCCGCCATACGGGCCGCCGCAGACCGGCCGCTGCTGGTCGAGTCCGTCGTCAGCCGTGGTGGACGGCCCGATCTGGCGGGCGACGCCCTCCCGTGGGTCTTCGCTCCGACCTTGCTCGTCGTCGGGGGACACGACCCGGAGGTCCTCCAGCTCAATCGCTCAGCCATGGAGCAGATGCGAGGAACCGTCGAACTGGCGATCGTTCCCGGGGCGGGTCACCTCTTCGAGGAGCCGGGAACACTCGAACGTGTGGCCGACCTGGCAGCGGGATGGTTCGCCCGGACCTTCGACCATCACCGAGCCTGACGGCCGCCGGATCACCCCGCCGGAGAGTCGGCGACGGCTCCCGCGCTCGACAGCCTGACGGGCCGGGACAGCACCTCGGCCGCCAACCATACGAAGGCGACCCACAGCACGTCGGCCAGGGCGAGGTGGGTCAGGCTCAACCAGAGCGGGGTCCCCAGCGCCACGTTGAGGAAGCCTGCGGTGTACTGGGCGACCACCGTCCATATGACGATCCGCCCGGCGATCCGGGAGGAGCCGCCCGCCGGAAACCCCTCACGGCGGGCGAACCAGGCCGCCACCAGCCCTGCTGCGATCGCCACGATCGGGTGGAGGATCCGCAGGCGGGTGAGGAAGCTTTCCTCACCGGCGAGATCCGACGCCAGACCCGCCGTGAAGGACTCTTTGGGGAAGAGGGTGTCGGCGAGGGCGGTGATCGCTCCGGTGGCGGCTATCAGCACGAGGCCCAGGGCGACGAGGCCGAGCACCCGCGCCTCGCGACCGCGTCCCCGCACCGACAACCGGCCGCCACCCTTGATCCAGAAGATGGTGAGGGTGAGGGCCGCCAGCAAGAGCAGGGTGTTGACGAGGTGGAGGGGAACGGAGACGGCCCTCCCCACCGAGGCGTCCTCGGCCACCCACTCGTACAGGACGATCGCCGCCCCGATCAGAGCCTCGCCGATGATCGCCGCCCCCGACCACACCGCTCCGGTGCGAGCCGGGTGGCCGGCGGGGAACGTCCTGAACACCCGGACAGCGAGGATCGCCACAAGAAGGAGAGCGATGCCCGAGACGGCCCGATGGCCGAACTCGAGTCGGGTGGCCCCCTCGAGCTCGGGCAGGATCTGTCCCTGGCAGGTGGGCCAGGATGCGCCACATCCGGCGCCCGAACCGGTGGCGCGCACAGCCGCACCCCACAGGATCACCCCGACGTTCCAGACCAGGGTGAACCAGGCGAAACGGGCGAGCCGGGTCACGGACCAGAGGTTACCGACCCCATCCCCCACGCCAACCGTGGGCCGGGGAACACGATCTTCGTGTTCACCAACCCTGGGTTCGTCGGATCGCCGCCAGCCGCCGGAGGATGTCGACCACCTCGGTGGGGTTGGCCACCCGGTGGGAGGCGGCCGTGGTGCCGTCGCCCACCTTCACCCCGACGTCCGCCTCGCCCAGCGAGGCGAACACGTCCTCGTCGGTGACGTCGTCGCCCACGAAGAGCACCGCGACGGCCCCCGTCTGCCGGCGGAGGCGCTCGACCGCCGAGGCCTTGGTGGCGGGCGAGACCGACACCTCGACGATGCCCTTCCCGATCATCGACCGCACCCCGGGAAGCCGGGCGGGCCCGGCGGCGGCCGCCGTCTCGAGCTCGCCGGCGGCGACCGGGTCGACCCGCCGCAGATGCAGGGCCGACGAGTGGGGCTTGCGCTCGACCCACGCCCCGTCCACCCCGACGGCCAGGCCCTCGAGCGAGGCCGTCACCTCCTCGAGCCGCTCCCGATCTCGCGCCGACAGCGGCGGACCCCCGTTCGGCCATTCGGCACCGTGCCCGCCGACCATGACGGCACCGTCGACGTGCCCGAGTCTCGCCCGGAGATCCGCCAGCGAGCGCCCCGACACCACCGACACCGTCATTCGGGGGAGGCCGCCCAGCTCGACCAGCGCTGCGACCGCCCCCGGGACGGGCACTGCCCGGTCTGGCCGGTCGACGATCTCCGAGAGGGTGCCGTCGAAGTCCATGCCGACGAGGAGGCGGTCGACGGCCGCCAGCCGGCGGAGGGCGGCCGGCAGGTCGGTCACGACGCCAGCCGTGCCAGCGAGTGATCCGCCCATGCGTAGACGTCCCAGCGCCGCACCGATCGCCGCAGCGACGAAAGTCGCCGCCACACCTCGTCGGCCGGCATGGACACCGCCCGGTCGAGGGTGTTGGCGAGCCCGTCGACGTCGTACGGGTTGACCACGAGGGCCCGGTCGAGCTGCTCGGCGGCACCGGCGAACTCGCTGAGCACGAGGACCCCCGTCCGCTCGGTTCGGGTCGCCAGGTACTCCTTGGCGACGAGGTTCATCCCGTCCCGCAGCGGGGTCACCAGCATGACGTCGGCCGAGCGATAGAACGCCACCAGCTCCTCGACCGGCAGGCTGCGGTAGAGATAGCGGACCGGGGTCCACTCGGGACGGCCGTGGGCGCCGTTGATCCTGCCCACGAGCTGCTCGATCAGCTCCCGAATCGTCTGGTACTGGTCCACCCCCTCCCGGCTCGGGACCGCGATCTGCACGAACACGATCCGTCCCGAGAGGTCGGGGCGCCGGTCGAGCAGCGTCTCGAAGGCCCGCAGACGGAGGTCGATCCCCTTGGTGTAGTCGAGCCGGTCCACGCCGAGCAACACCGCCTCCGGGTCCCCCAGTTCCGAGCGGATCTCGTGGGAGCGCCGGATCACCTCGGGGCGTCGGGACAGGCCCTCGTACCGGTCCACGTCGATCGAGATGGGCACGGTCTCGAGCTCGACCGTCCGTCCCGACCACCCGAGGGCCTCGGCGCGACCCGTGGCCCCGGCGAAGATCCGGGCGGCCGCCGCGAAGTTGCGCATGCTCCGGCGGGTCTGGAACCCCAGGACGTCGGCGCCGAGCAGCCCTTCGAGCACGAGACGCCGCCACGGGAGCCGGGCCAGGATCTCGGGCGGGGGGAATGGGATGTGGAGGAAGAACCCGATCCGGCTGCGCAGCCCGAGCTCGCGGAGCATCCCCGGTACGAGCTGGAGCTGGTAGTCGTGGACCCAGACGGCCCCGTCACCCGCCGCCGCAGCCGTCGCCTCGGCGAAGCGGCGGTTGACGTCCCGGTAGGGCCTCCACCAATGCCGGTGGAACTCGGGAGGCCGGATGGCGTCGTGGTAGAGCGGCCAGATCGTCCCGTTGCAGAACCCCAGGTAGTAGTCCTCGAACTCCTGCTCGGACAGCTCGACCGGTACGTTGCGGACGCCGTCGACCTCGAAGGGCTCCTCGCTCCGGCCGGCGACGCCGGTCCAGCCCACCCACGAGCCTCCTCGCGCACGGAGGATCGGCGCCAGGGCCGACACGAGGCCGCCAGGACTGGTCACCCAGCGTTCGGCGGCGTCATCCCATCTCACGGGGAGCCGATTGGCCACGACGGTGATGCCGCTCACCCGCCCGACCCTATCGGACCAGACCGCACGGTACGACCCGGGGAAGATTCCCGCCCTCCGGGTAGGCTCGCCGTCCCATGGAGATCTTCGACGACGCCGTCGCCGCCATCGGCAACACGCCTCTCATCAGGCTGGGAAGGATCCACCCACCCGGCAACCTCGTGGCCAAGGTCGAGTACATGAACCCGGGCGGGTCGGTCAAGGAGCGGATCGCCGTCTCGATGGTCGACGACGCCGAACGACGGGGCCTGCTCGGGCCGGGGGGAACGCTGGTGGAGCCCACCTCGGGCAACACCGGCGTCGGGCTGGCCATGGTCGGGGCGGTCAGGGGATATCGGGTCATCTGCACCGTCCCCGACAAGGTGTCCGATGAGAAACGCAACCAGTTGCGCGCCTACGGCGTCGAGGTGATCGTCTGCCCCACCGACCGGCTCCCCCAGGACGAGGACTCCTACTACGGGGTGGCCAGGCGACTCGCCGCCGAGATCCCCGGCGCCTACCACCCCGACCAGTACGCCAACCCTGCCAACCCGGCCGCCCATTACGCCACCACCGGACCGGAGATCTGGAGCCAGACCGACGGACAGATCGACGTCCTCGTCGTGGGGGTGGGTACCGGCGGCACGGTCACCGGCGCTGGCCGCTATCTCCGCGAGCGCA
Organism: Acidimicrobiia bacterium; assembly: GCA_046484325.1. Lineage (GTDB taxonomy): Bacteria > Actinomycetota > Acidimicrobiia > Spongiisociales > ZC4RG35 > JAWOJB01. Next base: position 24,112 of record JAWOJB010000045.1, read on the forward strand.
GTCCCGACCTGGTCGTCGTGGGCGCCGACCCCGAGGGCTCCATCTACTCGGCGGCGCCTGGAGACGAGATCCACCAGTACTTCGTCGAGGGGGTGGGTGAGGACTTCTACCCCGAGACGATGGACCTGTCCCTCGTGGACCGCTGGATGCGGGTCACCGATGCCGAGTCCTTCGCCATGGCCAGGCGGCTGGCACGGAGGGAGGGCCTGCTGGTCGGCGGCTCGTGTGGCCTGGCCGCCCACGCAGCCGTGCAGGTGGCCGACGAGGACCACGACCGGCTCGTCGTCGTCATCCTCCCCGATTCGGGGCGCGGGTACCTGTCGAAGGTCTTCGACGACAACTGGATGCGCGCCAACGGCTTCGGGACGGTCCTGGATGCCGAGGCCGCCGGGGCATGACCGCCCTCAGATCCGTTCGAGGGCCTGATCGAGGTCGGCGATGAGGTCCTCGGCGTCCTCCAGCCCCACCGAGAGCCTCACGAGGCCGTCGGTGATGCCGACCGCCGCCCGCTGCTCCGCCGACATGTCGCCGTGGGTCATCGTCACGGGGTGGGTGATGAGCGACTCCACCGAGCCCAGGTTCTCGGCGAGCGACCACAGTTCGACGGCCGCCATCAGCTTCTTGCCCGCCTCCACGCCACCGACCACCTCGAACCAGGCCATGGCGCCGAACCCGCCGGCCTGACGGCCGGCGAGTTCCCGCTGGGGGAAGGAGTCGAGCCCCGGATAGGCCACCCGGGCCACCTTCGGATGGGTCTCGAGGAAGCCCGCTACTTCCAGGGCGTTGGCCGACTGGCGGTCCATTCGCTCCGAGAGCGTCTTCGTCCCCTGCATGGTCAGCCACGCCACCTGGGGCGACATGATGAGCCCGGCCGACTTCTGGATGAAGCGCATCCGCTCCTGCAGCTCGTCGCTCGCGGCGACCACCGCCCCGCCGAGGGTGGCGTTGTGGCCGTCCAGGTACTTGGTGGTGGAATGCACCACCAGGTCCGCCCCCAGCTCGAGGGGACGCTGGTAGTACGGGGTGAGGAACGTGTTGTCGACCACGTGCGGGATGCCCCGCGGCCGGGTCAACTCCGAGACCGCCGCCAGATCGGTGAGCTTGAGCGTGGGGTTGGCCGGGGTCTCGGTGAACACCATCCGGGTCGTCGGGCGAAGGGCGGCGGCGACCTTGGCCGGATCCGACGTGTCGACGAAGGAGAACTCCACACCGAACCTCGACATGACCCGGGTGGCGAATCGGTGGGTTCCCCCGTAGACGACGTCGGAGACGACCACGTGGTCGCCGGCCTTCAACAGCTCGAGCATCACCGCCGAGGTGGCGGCCATGCCGGTGCCGTAGGCGGTGGCACCGGCCCCTCCCTCGAGCGCGGCGATCTTCACCTCGAAGGCCGCCACGGTCGGGTTCCCGGCCCGGGAGTACGAGTACCCCTTCGCCATGTACGACTCGACCGATTCCTGCACGAAGGTGGTGGACTGATGGATCGGGGTGAGGATGGCGCCGGTGATCGGATCCGGCTCGACCCCGGCATGGATCTGCTTGGTACGGAATCCCATGGGCCCATTCTGCCCGATCTGGACGCGCTCGGGCCCCGCCTGCGGCGGGGCCCGAGGAGTTGGAACCTGCGAGACGTTCTACGACCCTGTGAGGTCGCCCTGGTGGGACCACGTCCAGAGATCTCGAAGGCCGGTGGTCCGAGTTGGAGTCGCCACCCGTCTCCCCGAGGGAGGAGCGGCGCCTCGGTGGCAAGCGCCGCTCAGCGCCCGGCCACCTCCAGAGTCCCGAAAGCACTACCCAATCCGGACCACCTCCTTTCTCTGGTGACGGCATTGTGGCACGCGTCCGCGGATGTGTCGGAGGTTTTCGGGATCGGCGATACTCTCGACCTCTCCCTCCCCGGTGACCGTTATCCCCCACTCGCCACTCGAGCTCGTCCTCGCCGCACTCGTCGCCCTCGTCGGCGCGACCGTCCAGGGTGTGCTCGGCTTCGGGTACGCCGTGCTCGCGGTGCCGGTGTTGACCCTCATCGACCCCGGCTTCACCCCGGTACCCGTGCTGCTCGTGGCTCTGCCCCAGACGGTGGCCGCAGCCTGGCGCGAGCGGGGCGACCTCGACCTCGACGGCGTCGGATGGATCATCGGTGGCCGGATCCCCGGCTCGGTGGTGGGAGCTTGGGTCCTGATCGTGGCGGCCCGTGCGCTACTCGACGGGATCATCGCCCTCGTCGTGCTGGCGGCCGTGGCCGCCCTCGGCCTCGGGTGGTCGGTGAGGCTCACCCGGACGAGTCGTTTCGTAGCCGGGTTCGCCTCGGGGTTCAGCGGCACCACCTCGGCCATCGGGGGGCCGCCGATCGCCCTGCTGTACCGCGACTCGGGGGCGAGCACCGTCCGTTCCAGCCTGGGCGCGGTGTTCGCGCTCGGCATCATCGTGAATCTGGTGGTGCTGGCCGCGGCCGGTGTGGTCGTTCGCGCCGACTGGGTGGCTGCCGGCATCCTGCTGGTGCCGACGATGGCGGGATTCTGGCTGAGCTCGGCCGTGAAGGGGCGGGTCCCCGACGAAGCCCTCCGCACAGGGATCCTGGTCGTCGCCGCCCTCGCCGCGATCGGCCTGGCGCTGCGATCCGCCACCGGGTGACCGCCGGTCAGCCGGCGATGGCCTCCCAGACGCCGGCCAGGGCCTCCTGCAGGCGGCCGACACCCCAGACGAGGATGAGGACGAGAACCACGACGCCGACGGCGGTGGCCACTGCCCGTAGCCGGTAGGTCCACCGCTCCTCGGGATCCTCGAGATAGGAACCGGACGGAACCGGCACGGCGGGGTCGGTGACGAGGGTGGTGGCCGAGATGCTGCGAGCCGGGGGTGGGGTGGACGGCTCCGGGGCGGGGAGCGGCGGGGCTGCCTCCTCCCTGAGATGGACACCCCTCCGGGCGCGAGACACGGCCTCCTCCACCGAATCGACCGCCCGATCCACCGACGGGGCGAGCAGGGCGAGCTGTTGCTCGATCGTGGGGCGTTCCTCGTGGTCGGGCGGCTCCACCCCGGCGGACCGGAAGAGGTCGGCCTCGTCGATACCGAGGGCGGCTGCGAGCGGGATCAGCACGGCCGGGTCGTTGGGTTTCGACCGGCCCCGCTCCCAGTCCCGGATCGTGGTGGGCGATCGCCCCACGAGACGGGCCAGCCGGGCGACGGACAGCGAGGCGGACTCCCGCCGTAGCCGCACGAGGTCGCCGAAATCCGTCTCCACCGGTCCGAGGTTACCGGGGATGATGCCTCGAACCGGACCGGCCGGTAGCCTCACGCCCGGAGGCGAACGAGCGCCTGGTGGGCTCCCTGGTCTTCAAAACCAGTGGGGGTCGGAGACGGCCCCGGCGGGTTCGATTCCCGTCCGCCTCCGCCGAGTCAACGGGCGGCGGTTCCCCGGAGCCCGGCGAACGGCCCGGCCGTCCAGACCTCGACGCCGTCGAGCTCGGCGGCCCACCGTTCCGCCTGGTCCGACGTGACCAGCACGCGCACCGGCACCCCGTCCCCGAGGTGCCGCCGGTAGGCGGCGAGCACCTGGCGGTGCACCGGGATCTCGAGGTCGATCTCGAAGACGACGCCGTGGGAGTGCACACCCGTCTCGCAGCCGCCGCCCAGGGTGTAGCGCCACGGCTGCCCGCTGACACCGTGGCACACCATCACCGGTGAACCCAGCGGCTCGAGGATGTCGCTCTCGAGCGGAGTCCCGGCAGGGACATCGACGACGACCACGCTCGAGGGCATACCACCTCCTCCAGGCGGACAGTCCCATGTGGAACTCCCCTCGGCAAGGGGGCCTCCGGCGCATTCGTGGGGACTTCAGCCCTTGCGCTGGGCGTCGGCCACGGCGATGGCCGTCAGGTTCACCACGTCCCCGACCTCGGCATCCCGCTGCAGGACGTGGACCGAGCGCCGGAGACCAGTCAGGATCGGCCCGATGACCTCGGCGTCGGCGAGGCGGTTGAGCAGCTTGTAGGCGGCGTTCGCCGCCGTCAGCGACGGGAAGACGAGCACGTTGGCCGCCCGGTCGAGCGGCCCGTGGGGGCGGCGCCGCCGGACGAGCTCGGTCACGACCGCGGTATCGGCTTGCATCTCGCCATCGGCCGGGATCTCGGGGCGGAGCGTCCGGAAGATGTCGACGGCACGGCGGACCCGGTCGGGCTCGTCACCACCGGCGGAGCCGAAGTCGCTGTACGAGATGAACGCCACCCGGGGTGTCCGGTCGAACTGTTCGGCCACGTCGACGGCGGCCGCCGCGATCTCCGCGAGCTGCTCGGCCGACGGCAGGATGTTCACGGCGCAATCCGTCATGAAGTACGGGGCTCCCGCCGTGATCACCACGTAGACGGCGCTGGCGATGGTCCTCCCCGGCTCCATCCGGATGATCTGCAGGGCCGGGCGGATCGTGTCCGGGTAGAAGGTCGTGAGCCCGCCCAGAACCGCATCGGCCTCGCCGAGCTCCACCATGAGGGCGGCGAACACGTTGGGATCGACGACCTGTCGCCCGGCGACCTCGGCGGTCATGCCCTTTGCCGACCTGAGCTCGACGAGCCGTGCCGCATACCGGCGCCGGGCGTCGTCCTGGGTGGCGGGGTCGAGCACGGTGATCCCGGCCAGTCCGATCCCGAGCTCGGTGGAGAGCTCGCCGATGATTCCGGCGTCGCCCAGCAGCACCGGGTGGGCGATCCCCTCGTCGAGGACCCGGCGGGCGGCCCGGACGATGCGCACATCCTCGCCGTGCGGGTAGACGACCTGCAGCGGCCGCTGCCGCGCCCGGCCCGTCACCGACTGGAGCAGCCCGTAGGAGGCCTGGAACCGGGAACGCAACTCGTCCCGGTAGGCGTCGAGGTCGTCGAGTGGGAGCCGGGCGAGGCCCTCCTCGACCGCGGCCGCCGCCACCGCCGGGGCCACGGACCACAGCACCCGCGGGTCGAACGGCTTGGGGATGAGGTACTCGGGGCCGAAGGAGAGCCGATCGAGGTCGTAGGCCTTGAGCACCGACTCGGGGACGGGCCGGCGGGCGAGCTCGGCCAGGGCCCGGGCCGCTGCGATCTTCATGCCCTCGCTCACCTGCCGGGCCCGGACGTCGAGGGCGCCCCGGAAGATGAACGGGAAGCCGAGGACGTTGTTCACCTGGTTCGGGAAGTCGCTGCGACCGGTGGCCACGAGGGCGTCCGGCCTGGCTCGCTTCGCCTCCTCGTAGCCGATCTCCGGGGTGGGGTTGGCAAGGGCGAACACGAGCGGTCGATCGGCCATCGAGCGCACCATCTCGGCCGTCACCGTGCCGCCGACCGACACGCCGAGAAAGGCGTCGGCGCCGACGAGGGCGTCTGCGAGGGTGCGGAGCGGCGTGTCGCGGGCGAACTCGGGCTTCGGCGGCGCCAGATCGTCCCGACCCACGTGGATGACCCCCCGGGAGTCCACGAGCAGCAGGTGCTCGCGGAGCACCCCGAGCGCCAGGAAGAACCGGGCTGTGGCTACCCCGGCCGCCCCCGCACCCGCCACCACCACCCGAGTGGTGGCCGCCTGGCGGCCCGTCAACTCGAGGGCGTTGATGAAGGCCGCCCCGGCGATGATGGCGGTCCCGTGCTGATCGTCGTGGAAGACCGGGATGTCGAGACGATCGCGGAGCGTCTCCTCGATGTAGAAGGCCTCCGGCGCCTTGATGTCCTCGAGGTTGATGCCACCCACGGTCGGCTCGAGCAGTTCGCAGAACCGGATCACATCCTCGGGGTCCTCCGAGCCGACCTCGAGGTCGTACACGTCGATGTCGGCGAACCGCTTGAACAGGACCGCCTTGCCCTCCATCACGGGCTTGCCCGCCAGTGCGCCGATGTTGCCGAGGCCGAGCACCGCGGTGCCGTTGGAGACGACCGCCACGAGGTTGCCTCGGTTCGTGTACCGGAAGGCGGCGTCCGGGTCGTGGGCGATCGCCAGGCTCGGCTCGGCCACGCCCGGGGTGTACGCGAGCGAGAGGTCGGCCTGGGTGGCGGTCGGCTTGGTGGGGCGGATCTCGAGCTTCCCCGGCCGGCCCCGCTCGTGGTAGTCGAGGGCCTCGGAGAATCGGTCGGACATGAGGAGCACGCTACTCCTGCCTCCGACCTCCGGTCGTGGGAACGCCCCGACCCGCGGCATGGCCGGCTCCCGAATCCCCGGGAGCGTGGCACACTGGTCCGGCGATGAACGATGGGAACGGACACCGGGACTCCGGCTTCAAGGTGATGAGCGGGTGGCGGGTCGGCCACGCTCCGGAAGAGGCCACGACCCGCTCGGGCCTGCTCGTGCCGGCCGGTACAAAGGACGGCAACGACGCCCTCGCCCTCGTCGACGTGGTCACCGGCCAGCAGTTCTGGGCCGTCCCGACCGGGGCCTGGCGATTCATCTGGCCGGCCACGGGGAGGCCGGTGGTGGCGGTCCGCGAATCCCAGATCATCGCCGAGGAGGAGCCCGAGCACGTGGCCGCCGACGGGCAGTACCTGTGACGAATATCCGGCGGGGTCGCTCTCGAGCCCTCGATAACGTGGCGTCGTGACCTACGACCATCGAGCCCGACAGCGCCGCCGGCTGACCGCCACGGTGACCGACCTGGGGGTCTTGCGCCAGCGGGCGCTCCTGGTCGGCGTGCTTGCACCCGGCGCCGACCTGCTGGAGGCCGAGCGCTCCCTGGAGGAACTCGCCCTCCTCACCGACACCGCCGGTTCGGACACCATCGCCACCGAGCTCGTCCGGCGCGACCGCCTCGACCCTGCCTACCTGATCGGGTCGGGAAAGGCCGACGAGCTGGCCGAGATCGTGGGCGCGCTGGACGCCGACGTGGTGGTGTTCGACAACGAGTTGAGCCCTGCCCAGCAGCGCAACCTCCAGCGGCGGTTCGAGGTCGACGTCGTCGATCGAGAGGCGCTCATCCTCGACATCTTCGCCCAGCACGCCACGTCGCGAGAGGGTTCGCTGCAGGTCGAGCTCGCCCTGCTCCGATATCGCCTGCCCCGCCTGCGAGGAAGGGGCCTGGAGCTGTCCCAGCAAGGAGCCGGAATCGGGACCCGCGGGCCCGGTGAGACCAAGCTCGAGACCGACCGCCGCCGGATTCGCAGCAGGATCGCCAAGCTCGAGCGAGAGCTCGGCGCGCTCGACCAGCACCGCCACACCCAGCGCAAGGCCCGCCGGCGCTCCCACGTGCCCCAGGTCGCCCTCGTCGGCTACACCAATGCGGGCAAGTCGACGCTGCTCAACCGGCTCACCTCAGCCGAGGTCCTCGTCGAGGACCGGCTCTTCTCCACGCTCGACTCGACCGTCCGGCGACTCGAGCTACCCGACGGGAGCACCACCCTCCTTTCGGACACCGTCGGCTTCGTGCGGCGGCTCCCCCACCAGCTGGTCGAGGCCTTCAAATCGACGCTCGACGAGGTCCGGGAGTCCGACCTCCTGCTCCATCTGGTGGACTCGTCCGATCCCGACCCCGACGGGCAGATCGCCGCGGTCCGGGCGGTGCTCCTCGAGATCGGCGCCCACGAGATCCCCGAGTTGCTCGTGGCCAACAAGGCGGACATCGCCGACGCGGTGGCCCTGTCCCGGATCCGCAACCTCCATCCCGAGGCTGCGGTGATCTCCGCCGCCACCGGTCAGGGTGTGGTGGACCTCGTGGCGGCGGTCTCCGAGCGGATCAGCGAGCGGACGGTCCTGCTGCACCTCCAGATCCCCTACGACCGGGGCGAGATCGCGGCCGCCGCCCACCGCCTTGGCGACGTGGTCGCCGAGAAGCACGAGCCCGACGGCACCATGATCGACGTTCGGCTGCCCCGCGACAGCGTCTCAGGCTTCCAGGAGTTCGTCCAGGCCTGAACGGCTCATCGCCGCCATCGCCGCCCCGACGATCCCGGCCTCGTTCTGCAGGCGGGCGGGCGTCACCTCGGTGGCCACCGACAAACGGTCTCCCCACTTGTCCCACTTCCGGCTGATCCCGCCTCCGATGACGAAGAGGTCGGGGGAGAAGACCCGCTCGAGGTGCCGGAGGTACTCGTTCACCCGTTCCGCCCAGTCCTTCCACGAGAGACCCTCGCGCTCGCGGGCGCTCGCCGCCGCCCACTGCTCGACCGATTCGAGTCCCCGGAAGTGCAGGTGGCCCAGCTCGGTGTTGGGCACGAGCCGCCGGTCGTTGAAGAGCGCGCTGCCGATGCCGGTGCCGAATGTGAGGAGGAGCACCACCCCCTCCCGGTCCCGACCGGCCCCGTGCGCCATCTCGGCGAGCCCGGCGGCGTCGGCGTCGTTGAGCACCGTCACCGGGAGCCCGGTGCGCTCGGTGAAGAGGGCGTCGGCGTCGGTTCCCACCCAGGCAGGGTCGACGTTGGCGGCACTGAGGGTCACACCGTGGCGGACGATGGCCGGGAAGGTGATGCCCACCGGCCCGTGATAGGCGAAGTGCTCGACCATCTCGACCACCACCGAGGCAACCGCGTCCGGCGTCGAGGGTTGGGGCGTGAGGATCTTGCGCCGCTCAGAGGCGAGCGCGCCCGTCACCGGGTCCACCAGGTTGCCCTTGATACCCGACCCGCCGATGTCGATGCCCAGGACCTCCATCTCCGGAGGATACGCATGACGGGCATGGGTACCCTCGCCCCATGACCGCCACAGCCGATCTCGGGCTCATCGGCCTCGCCGTGATGGGCCAGAACCTGGTCCTCAACCTCGCCGACCACGGGTACACCGTCGCCGTCTACAACCGCACCCGGGCGGTGACCGACGCCTTCGTGGACGGCCCGGCGGCCGGCCGCCCGGTCATCCCGACAGCCGGGTTGGACGAGTTGGTCGGCATGCTCGGGCGCCCGCGGCGGGTGATGCTCATGATCCAGGCCGGTCCCGCCGTCGACACCGTCATCGAACAGCTCATACCGCTGCTCGATCCGGGTGACATCGTCGTCGACGGTGGGAACTCCCTGTATACCGACACCATCCGCCGGGCCCGGAATCTCGAGGAACGGGGCCTGCTGTTCGTGGGGACCGGGATCAGCGGCGGCGAGGAGGGAGCCCGGCATGGACCGTCGATCATGCCCGGGGGCTCGGCGGAGGCCTGGCCCCACGTGCGCGAGATGTTCCAGGCGATCGCCGCCAAGGTCGCCGACGGGACCCCGACCGCCGACTGGGTGGGCCCCGATGGCGCCGGGCACTTCGTGAAGATGGTCCACAACGGCATCGAGTACGGCGACATGCAGGTGATCGCCGAGGCCTACCACCTGCTGCGGGCGGCGGGGCTCGGGTACGACGAGATGAGCAACGTCTTCCGCCGCTGGGGCGAGGGGGTGCTCGACTCGTTCCTCATCGACATCACCGCCGAGATCCTGGCGACCCGTGACGAGGACGGCGAGCCGCTGCTCGAGAAGATCCTCGACACCGCCGGTCAGAAGGGCACCGGCCGGTGGACGGTGATCTCGTCCATGCAGTTCGGCCAACCGCTGTCGCTCGTGGCCGAGGCGGTGTACGCCCGTATCGTGTCGTCGATGCGCGAGGCGCGGCTGACCGCCTCGGCCGGCCTCGAAGGGCCGAGCCCGTCGATGATCGACGTCGACGTCGTTTCCGATGCCGAGACGTACCCGGGCGACCTCGAGGACGTCAGCCACGATCACCTCGGTGGGTTCGTCGACGCGGTCCGGGACGCCCTCTATGCATCCAAGATCGTGTCCTACGCCCAGGGGTTCATGCTGCTCCGGGCTGCCTCGGACGAGCACGGCTGGGATCTCGCCCTCGGCCGGATCGCGTCGCTGTGGCGGGAGGGCTGCATCATCCGGGCGGCGTTCCTCGACGACATCACCGCCGCCTTCGAGCGAAACCCCGAGCTGGCCAACTTGATGCTCGATCCCTTCTTCCGCCAGGCCCTCAACCGGGCCCAGGACGGGTGGCGCCGGGCCGTGGCAGCCGCCGTCCAGCACGGGATCCCGGTGCCGGCCTACTCGGCGGCGCTCGCGTTCTACGACGCCTACCGCTCGGCCCGGCTGCCCGCCAACCTCATCCAGGCCCAGCGCGACTTCTTCGGCGCCCACACCTACGAGCGGGTCGACCGGCCACGCGGCCAGTTCTTCCACACCAACTGGACCGGCCGCGGTGGCTCCACCACGTCCGGCTCCTACCAGGCCTGAGGCCAACCCTGGGTTGGGGAACACGAAAATCGTGTTCCCCGGCCCACGGTTCAGTCCGGCTCCCGCGCCTCGAGCACCCGATCGATCTCCAGGGCCACCGCCCACGGGTCCTGCTCGAGCTCGTGCCACGTAAATCGCAGCACCACCCAGCCGTGCAGGATCGCCGCCCGGTCGCGCTCGCGATCGGACCTGAAGTCGTCGACGGCCGTGTGCCACCGGCGCGAGTCCCATTCCACCGCCACCCGGGCATCCGGAAACGCCGCATCGAACCGACGCTCGGGCACCCACGGCACCGGGTACTGGACGAGCCACCGACCGAGGCGGGTCAGGCCGAGCGCCTTCAACCCGAGACGCTCGAGAGCGGTCGCCGACCTGACGAGACCGTGCCCGCGCTGGTCGAGGAGGCCCCGGAGCACGGCCGATCCTCGCTTGCCTCGGCGGCATACCCGCTCGGCCACCTCGACGATCGCCTCGTAGCCGACCTGGCGGTCGAGGATGGCCGCGTCGAGGAGTGTCTCGAGCTGGCGGCGGCCGACGACCGCGGCGAGGTCGACGATGGTGCGGGCACGGGTGGTGACCGGGAGCGAGTCACGCACCATCACGTCGGTCGACGCCAGGTCACGGGTCCGATGGACCGTGACCCCCGGAAAGACATGGGTGGTCCGGGAGTGCACGGTGACGATCACGCTGTCGCGTTCGATCGGCCGGAAGCCATGGATCTCGGCCGCCGTCTGGTGGGAGAGCACGGCGCCGGGGAGTACCTCCACAGCCGCCCGGCGAAGGTGGGCGGTTCCCGGCAGGGTCATCACCTGGTAGGCGCCACCGTGGTACCTCCACCGTCCCGTCGACAGCCGGTACTCGATCATCCGGGGGGTGATGCCGAGGGCGAGGGCCCGTTCGCGGGTGATCCACCCGCCCCGGGCCATGGCGGCATCCTGTACGGCTCGTTCGAAATCCATGGCCGACTATGGACGGACGGCGGCGCACCTTCCAGACCCTCGTCGAACCGTGGGCTGATGAACACGATGAATGTGTTCACCAGCCCTGGGTTGGCGGTGTTCAGACGGGGGGAAGGCCGTCGACCGGGACCGGCTCGGCGGCGTCGACCTCGTCACGGCGGATGCCGAGCAGGAACAGGATGGCGTCGAGGTAGGGCACCCTGAGGGCGGTGTCCGCCGCGGTCTGCACCACGGGCTTGGCGTTGAAGGCGATGCCGAGGCCGGCGGCGGCGAGCATGTCGAGGTCGTTGGCCCCGTCGCCGACGGCGACGGTCTGCTCGAGGGGGATCCCCTCCGCCTCGGCCACCTCTCGGAGGATCTCGGCCTTGCGGGCCCGGTCGATGACCGGGCCGACCAGCCGCCCGGTGAGCCGGCCGTCGATCACCTCGAGGCGGTTGGCGACGGCATGGTCGAGGCCGAGATCGAGGCACAGCCGGTCGGTGAACTCGGTGAACCCGCCGGAGATCACGGCGACCTTCATCCCCAGACGATGCAGGGTGCGGACGAACGTCCTCGCGCCGGGGGTCAGGCGCACCCTCCCCCACACCCGATCGAGAGCCTCCTGGTCGAGGCCCTCCAGCAGCGCCACCCGGGACCGGAGCGCCTGCTCGAAGTCGACCGTCCCGGCCATCGCCCGTACCGTGAGCTCGCGCACCCGCTCGACCACCCCCGCCTCGTCGGCGAGAAGGTCGATGACCTCGTCCTGGATGAGGGTCGAGTCCACGTCGAGCACCACGAGGCGCTTGGCCCGGCGGTCGAGGCCCTCGGCCTGGACGGCGATGTCGACCGGCAGCTCGCTCGAGACGCGGAGCAGCGCCTCGCGCATGGCGTCGAGATCGCCACCCCTGACGGCCAACTCGTAGCTGACGACCGGGTACCGGGAGAGGCGGATGATCCGATCGATGTTGCCCGAAGCCCCGGCGATCGCCGTGGCCGCCGCTCCGAAGGCGTCCGCCCCCACCCGTGGCCCGATGATCGTCACCACCGAGCGATGCTGAGATGGCTCGGGGTGGTCTTCGACGATCTCGAAGTCGACCTGGAGGTCCTGCTCCCAGCCGAGGAAGAGGACGTCCTTCACCGTCGTCGCCCCCTCGGGGACCTCTACCAGCACCCCCAGCGTGAGCCGCCCTCTCAGCACCACCTGCTCGACGTCGTAGATCTCGGCCCCACCCGCGGCAAGCCTGTCCATGAGCGCCGCGGTGATGCCGGGCCGGTCGCGCCCGGACACCCGGATGAGGATGGTGCTCACCCCCCGCAGCCTACCGAGCAGCCGATGTGGGCCTGCGAGCGCCCGGGTACCATCCCCACCGGCTATTCGTCGATCTCGCGAGGTTCGAGTGTCCAACCCCCATCGCCTCCCCCGTACCGTGGTGCCGACCCGTTACCGGCTCCGGCTCGAACCGGACCTCGCGGCCTCCGCCTTTGCCGGTCACGAGAGGGTCGACGTGCAGATCAGCGAGCCGGTCCACGAGATCGTGCTCAACGCCGCCGAGCTCGAGATCCGCCGGGCAGTGCTGCACGTTGCCGGAGCGGAGATCCCCGCCTCGGTGACCTACGACGAGGAGATGCAGCGGGCCTTGCTCCGGTTGGCCTCCCCGGCGCCGGCGGGCGAAGCGACGCTCGAGGTCGAGTTCGCCGGGGCGCTCACCGACCGCCTGCGCGGCTTCTATCGCTCCACCTTCACCGACATCGATGGAGTGGAACAGGTGATCGCCACCACCCAGTTCGAGTCGACCGACGCAAGACGGGCGTTCCCGTGTTGGGACGAGCCGGACTTCAAGGCGGTGTTCGAGACGACCCTCGTGGTCCCGGACCATCTCTTCGTGGTCTCCAACACCTCCGAGTCGGGGCGCGAGCCGGTGGGGCCTGGCCGGGTGGCGGTCCACTTCGCCCCCACCATGAAGATGTCCACCTACCTGGTGGCGTTCGTCGTCGGCCCCTTCGAGGCGACCGATCCGATCGACGTCGACGGTGTGCCCGTCAGGGTCATCGCCCCGAGGGGCCGGCTCCACCTCTCCGGGTATGCCCTCGAATGCGCCGAGTTCACCCTCCGCTACCTGCGCGACTACTACGGGATCGACTACCCGGGCGACAAGCTCGACCACGTGGCGATCCCCGACTTCGCCTTTGGTGCCATGGAGAACGTGGGGTGCATCACCTATCGCGAAAGCGCACTCCTCCTCGATCCCGCCCGTGCCTCCCAGCAGGAGCGGCTGCGGGTCCTCGACGTGATCGGCCACGAGGTGGCCCATCAATGGTTCGGCAACCTCGTGACGATGGGTTGGTGGGAAGGTATCTGGCTCAACGAAGCATTCGCCAGCTTCATGGAGATGAAGGCGACCGATGCCCGCCGGCCCGATTGGAAGCGGTGGCTCACGTTCGCCGCCGTCGACCGGCCCTGGGCCTACGCGACCGACCAGTTGCACAGCACCCGTCCGGTCGAGTTCGAGGTGAACTCGCCCCAGGAGGCGGACGAGATGTTCGACTCCCTCACATACGGGAAGGGCTGCTCGGTGCTGCGCATGATCGAGCAGTTCATCGGAGAGGATGCCTTCCGGTCTGGGGTCGGGGCCTATCTCCGGGCTCACGCCTACGCGAACACCGTCACCACCGACCTGTGGGCCGGGCTCGACAGCGCGTCGGAGTGGCCGGTCGGCGAGATCATGGACACCTGGATCCTGCAGCGCGGGTTCCCCCAGCTCGCTGTCACCGGACACGGTGATCGGCTCCGCCTGCACCAGCGGCGATTCCTCGCCATCCCGGACGAGCGGGACACCACCCTCTGGCGGGTCCCGGTCCACCTCCGAGGAGTGGCCGGTGGCCGGCCGTTCGAGCACCGGCTGCTGCTGACCGACGCCGAGACCCACGTGGATCTCGAAGGTGAGCTGGAATGGGCGGTAGCCAATGCCGGCGGGCACGGGTACTACCGCGTCGGGTACGACCCGGATCTGTTCGCCGCCCTCATCGGACGGCTCTCGGAGCTCGATCCCGTCGAGCGCTATGTCCTCCTCGACGACACCGACGCCTTCGTGCTTGCCGGCCAGGCCGGCGCCGCCGAGCTGCTCCACCTCCTCGACGCCTACCGCGAAGAGCCCGAGCAGCCCGTCTGGCAGCTGATCGTGAAGGTCCTCGTCGAGACCGAGCACCACCTCGTCGACGACGACCGACTCGACGCTTTCCAGGCGTTCACCCGCGATCTGCTGCGGCCGCTCGCCGAGTCGCTCGGACGCGAGCCGCGATCCGCTGAAGATGACCTCACCCGCCGTCTCCGCGGCCAGGTGCTGATGGCCCTCGGCGGCCGCCCGGGCTACGACCCTGAGGTCGTGGAGTGGGCCCGCCGCATCGGCGAGGAGGTGCTGGCGGGCCCGAACGCCGCCGATCCCGAGGTGGCGCGGGCGGCCCTCTTCATCCTGGCCGCCAACGGGGCTGCCGCCGACTACGACCACGTCCTGGCCGCCTACCTGCGCCGGGACGATCCCCAGAGCGAGCTCCGATTCCTCCAGGCCCTCACCCGTTTCGACCACGCCGACCTGGCCCGCCGCACGGTGGGCGCCACCCTCGACGGGACGATCCGCAATCAGGACGGATCCTGGGTGGTCGCCGCCCTGTTCGGGAATCGCCGGAGCGGAGAGGCGGCGTGGGCGGAGACCCGCCGCCGGTGGGCCGAGATGCTCGAGCGGTATCCGGCGATGAGCCTTCGCCGGCTCGTGGAGGGTCTCCCCTACCTGTCGCGGCCCGCGGTGGCCACCGACGTCCAGGCCTTTCTCGCCGAGACACCCGTGCCCCACGCCACCAAGGCCACCACCCAGAACCTCGAGTTGCTCGAGGCGATGGTGGCGGCTCGGGCTCGCGAGGGCGCGGGAGTGGCTACGTTCCTCGAGGAGTACTCGACGAGCTGACGCGAAGGAGCCCCCGGCGGCACCGGGGGCTCCCGATCCGAGCGGATCGCTCGCTCTACGCCAGCTCCACCGAGGCTCCGGCGCCCTCCAGCTGCGCCTTGGCCTTCTCGGCGGTCTCCTTGTCGACGCCCTCGAGCACCGGCTTGGGGGCGTTGTCAACGAGGTCCTTGGCCTCCTTGAGACCGAGGCTGGTGAGGGCCCGGACCTCCTTGATCACCTGGATCTTCTGGGCGCCCGCCCCGGTGAGGACGACGTCGAACTCGTCCTTCTCCTCGACGGCCGCCTCGGCCGGCACGCCCGGCCCACCGGCGACGGCGACGGCCATGGGGGCGGCGGCGGTGACGTCGAACCGCTCCTCGAACGCATCGAGGAACTCCTTCAGCTCGAGGACGGTCATCTTCTCGAAGAGCGACAGCAGCTCGTCGGTGGTCATCTTGGCCATGTCATTCCTCCTCGGCCGTGGCGGCCGGTTCGTCGGTGTCGTCGGTCGGGGTCTCGGGCTCGGTCACCTCGGGCTCGGGCTCGGCCGTTGCAATCGCCGCAGGCTCGGTCACCTCGGGCTCGGGCTCGGCCGCTGCAATCGCCGCAGGCTCGGTCACCTCGGGCTCGGGCTCGGCCGCTGCAATCGCCGCAGGCTCGGTCACCTCGGGCTCGGGCAGGGCCGCTGCAATCGCCGCAGGCTCGGTCACCTCGGGCTCGGGCTCGGCCGCAACGGGCTCGGCCGCGGGACCGGCTTCCGACTCCTTCTTCTCGAGCAGTTGGGAGAACATCGATGCGGCGTTCCGGGTGAAGGCTCCCAAGGCGCCCGCCATCTGGGCGAGCGGCGCCTTGGCGGCGCCGGCGATCTTCGCCAGCAGCACCTCGCGCGGCTCGATCGTGGCGAGCTTGGAGACCTCCTCCGGGAGCATCACCCTCCCCGCCATGACACCCAGCTTGACGACCAGTCGCTCGTTGTCCTTGGCGTAGTCGGCCAGGGCCTTGGCGGTGGCCACCGGATCGCTCTCTGCGAACGTGAGGGCGGTGGGTCCGCTCAGGTGCTCGCCCACTCCCTCGAGACCCAACTCGTCGGCGGCGCGACGTGCGAGGGTCATCTTCACCACCCTGTAGTCGGCTCCCGCCTCGCGCAGATTGCGCCGCAGCCTCTGGAGCTGCCCGACGGAGAGACCGCGGAACTCGGTGAGGAAGAAAGCCTCGGCCTCTTCCATTCGATCCTTGATGTCCTCGACTGCCCTGACCTTCTCAGGTCTCGGCATGTGCTCCTCCGATCATGAAACAGAGCCCTCGGCACGGCGACCGGGGGCTCTGACGAGCACCGAGCCTGCGCCGGCGGGACGGAACCCATTGTGCCCGGGGGCACCGGCGGTCTTGGGCCGAGGAGTATGGGGGATGCGGCGCCGGATTGTACCGGAGGCAGGCCCTGGGGGCCAATCCCGGGAGGGAAGAGAGGGGGGTCTCCGGGTCCTCGGCCGGAGACGGGCTCCGGTTGCCAGGTCCACCGTGTCCAGCGGGAACCCCACGACGCCGGCAGGGTAGGGACTGCCGTTCGCCTGGACCCCCGCGGGCCCGTATCCGGTACTCCGGGATGTTCGGGTGGGGGCGGTCGGTGACCCACCCAGTTCCTCCGGAGACCCCCGACTGGTGGCGACTATCGCATCGACGCCCGTTGGTGTCCAGGGATATCTTGGAAGAACCGCCGGATTTCTCAGACGTCGAGCGAGGCGAGGTCTTCGATCCGGCCCACGTCGACCTTCACCCCCGGGCCCATCGTCGACGACACCGAGATCGTGCGGACGTAACGGCCCTTGGCCGAGGCCGGCCGGGCCCGCACGAGCTCGGCCGCCACCGCAGCGAGATTGGCCACCAGCTGATCGAGCTCGAACGAGGCCTTACCGATCGGGATGTGGACGTTCCCGTAGCGATCATTGCGGTACTCGAGACGCCCGGCCTTGAACTCGGCCACGGCCCTGGCGACGTCGGGTGTGACCGTGCCGGCCTTGGGGTTCGGCATGAGGCCGCGAGGCCCGAGGACCCGGCCGAGCTTGCCCACCTCGGCCATCATGTCGGGGGTGGCGATGGCCAGGTCGAAGTCGAGCGCCCGCCCGCCCTGGATCTCCTCGACGAGCTCCTTGCCGCCGACGACGTCGGCGCCGGCCTCCTCGGCCTCACGGTGCTTGTCGGACGGGGCGAACACCGCCACCCGCACCTCCTTGCCGGTCCCGTGGGGCAGCGACACCGTGCCCCGGACCAGTTGGTCGGCCTTGCGGGAGTCGATGCCGAGCCGGAACACGGCATCGACCGTCTCGTCGAACGAGGCGGCGGCCAGGGTCTTGACGAGGCCGAGCGCCTCGGAGGCCGCATAGGCGGCGTGCTTGTCGTACCGCTTGGCGGCTTCTTCGTAGCGCTTGCCGTGCTTCGGCATGGTTCCTCCTGTGGTCCGAACGGCCGGCGCGCCGGCCTCCCACTCGCTCTGCGTGTGTCAGCCGACGACGTCGAGACCCATCGACCGGG
Source organism: Acidimicrobiia bacterium (assembly GCA_046484325.1). Lineage (GTDB taxonomy): Bacteria > Actinomycetota > Acidimicrobiia > Spongiisociales > ZC4RG35 > JAWOJB01. The sequence goes on from JAWOJB010000045.1 coordinate 41,662, forward strand.
CGGTGCCCTCGACGATCTTCATGGCCGCCTCGATGTCGTTGGCGTTGAGGTCGGGCATCTTGATCTGGGCGATCTCCTTGACCTGGTCACGGGTCACCGACCCGACCTTGCTCTTGTTGGGCTCCGAGGAGCCCTTCTCGACCCGGGCGTACTGGCGCAGCAGCGCGGCCGCCGGGGGCGTCTTGAGGATGAAGGTGAAACTGCGATCCTCGAAGACCGAGATCTCGACCGGGATGATCGTCCCACGTTGGGCGGCGGTGGCGTCGTTGTAGGCCTTCACGAAGTCCATGAGGTTGACGCCGTGCGGCCCGAGAGCGGTTCCGACCGGCGGGGCCGGCGTCGCCTGCCCGGCGGGCAGCTGCATCTTCACGACGGCGGCGAGTCTCTTGCGTCCCATGTTCTCTGCCTTCGATCTCTACTGAGTCCTGAGTACCGGGTACTCAGGACTTCTGGATGTCCTCGAAGCCCAACTCCACCGGGGTGTCCCGGCCGAAGATGTTCACGAGCACCGTGACCTTCGACTGGTCGAGGTTGATGTCCTCGATGACGCCGTTGAACTCGGCGAACGGGCCGGTGACCACGCGGACCGTCTCCCCCACCTCCCACGCCGGCTTGAAGCGCGGCTTGGGCTTCTCCTCCTCTTTCTGCACGCCGAGGAAGCGCTCGACCTCCCGCCGCGAGAGCGGGGTGGGCTTGTTGCTCCCGCCCACGAACCCCGTGACACCAGGGGTGTTGCGGACCACGTACCAGGAGTCGTCGTCGAGGTCCATCCGCACGAGCAGATAGCCGGGGAAGACCTTGCGGGGAACGGTGACCTTCTTCCCGCCCTTGTACTCGACCACGTCCTCCATGGGGATCTGGACCTCGAAGATCCGGTCCTCCATGTGCATCGAGTGGGTACGGGTCTCGAGGTTGGCCTTGACCTTGTTCTCGTACCCCGAATAGGAGTGGATGACGTACCAATCTCCGGGCAGGTCGTAGGGGCTGACGGGTGCCTCCTCGACGGCCTCCGCCTCCTGCTCCAGGACATCCTCGGGAATCTCGACCACGTCCGACATCAGCTCCGTCCGATCACGAAGAGCACCGCCTCTTTGAGCACCACGTCCACCCCGAAGATCAAGAGCGTGAGAGAGAAGCTCGTGATGAGGGTGACGGCGGTGAACGTGATCATCTGCTGGCGCGTGGGCCAGGACACCTTTCGCAGCTCGACCCGCACCTCACGGAGGAACTCGGTGAGGCGCTGCCACAGCGGCTCCCGCTCGGGCACCGGCGGACGACCGCCTGCCTGGACGGGCGAGCGTCGGCCACCGTGCTTCTCGTCCTGTTTCTTCTGGCGCCGTTCTTCCCGCTCTTGCAGGCGGCGCATCTCTCGGTTCATCGTCTCTCGTCCTCGATGTCGGACCGTCGTGGCGGGCAGGGGTGGAGGGACTCGAACCCCCAACCTCCGGTTTTGGAGACCGGCGCTCTAGCCAATTCGAGCTACACCCCTCTGGGGGTTCCAAGCGGTGGCACGAGTATACGAGCCGCCGTCGACGCATGTAAACCCGGGCTCAGGCAGAGGCGAGATGGCGCCGACGGGTGACGACGGCCACCGCCACCCCGGCCCCCACCGCGGCCGCCGTCGCGGTGATGGCGGCCACTCGCCCTCGGTGCCCGCCGGCTGCGGCGAGGGGGGCATCGAGTCCAGTCAGCACGGCCGGCACCAGCCCGATCGGGGCCGGTGACCGCTCGGAGCCCATCGTGGAGAGCGCCAGGCGGGCACGGGAGGCGCGAGCCACCCGAGCCCCGCAGGTCTCGCAGTGGGCGGCGTGCCTCCGGGACCGGCGCGGTGCCGGGCGGCCCTCGAGGGCGGCGAGCGCCAGGCGTGGACCTGCCCGCCGGCAGGCTCGATCCCGAGTCATGCCGCCCCCTCCCCTTCGAGCAGCACCTGGAGTCGCCGGTGGGCGCGATGGAGGCGAACCTTGGCGGCGGGGACGCTGATGCCGAGCTCGACGGCGATCTCCGCATGACTCCACCCCATCACATCCTTCAGTACGACTACCACCCGAGCCTCGGGAGGGAGGGCGTTGAGGGCGGCACGGAGCGACGCCCTCAACTCGGCGAGCTCGCTGGCCGTCTCGGGGTGCCCGGGGCCCGGGGGCGCCGGATGCTCGGGAACGGCCTCGAGCGGCACCGTCGCCCGGCGGCGAAGGTGGCGGCGACGGCTCCAGGCGGTGTTCACGGTGATCCGGTGCAGCCAGGTGGAGAGGCGAGCATCCCCCCGGAATCGGGGGAGGGCGCGCCAGGCCCGGATGAGGGCCTGCTGAGCCACCTCGGTCGCCTCGTCGGGGTCCCCGGTCAATCGCAGCGCAAGGGTGTACACGGTGTCCTGATGCTCCCGAATCAACCGTTCGAATGCCTCTCGATCCCCGGCCTGGGCCCGGGCGAGGAGCGTCTCCTCGTCGTACGGTTCGACCCGCGGCACGGTCACGGGGTTACCCCACCTGCCGGTTCCAGCACGGCCGAGACACAGATACCGGCATCGGTGCGGAGATCGAGCAAATACCGACCGTCATCACCGGCCGTCCCATCGATCCGGGCCGCCACCGCCGGCCGCAACGGTGCCCGATAGCGGGACCTGGCCGACGCCAGCGGGTGGTCCCCCCGGATCCGGGCGGTCGCCGACCGGCACAGCCACGCCGTCTGCAGCAGCCCGTGGACCACGACGCCCGGCAGCCCGGCCGCCACCGCCGACCCGTGGTCCCAGTGGATCGGGTTCCAGTCCCCGGTGGCGGCGGCGTAGCGGACGAGCTCGGCGCGGCTGACGGCGATCGTCCCGTTCGAGGGGTTGCCGTCGTCGTCCGGAGCCGGCTCGGGCTCCTCCTCGCTCCACCCGGCCGAAGGCGCGGAGCCCGACATCAGGAAGGTCGAGGATCCCTCGACGAGGGGCTCACCGCCGAGCGTCGCCCGCAGTTCGAAGCCGACGAGGTGGACGTCCCCTCGGGTGCGGACCCGCCCGATCACCCCCTCGACCGCAAGCTCCGCCTCCACCGGGAGCGGGCGATGCCAGGTGAACGTCTGCTCGCCGTGGATGACCGATCGCCCAGCCGAGCGGACGTCGGGGTCCTCGAGCAGGTGCGGAGCCACCCCGAACAACACGGCGGCGGCGAAGCCCGGCGGGGCCGTGTCGACCCAGCGGAGCGGGTCATCGCCGGTCACCAAGACGAACTCGGCCACCTTCTCGCGACAGATGCGGAAGGGGAAGCAGCCGTAGGTACGCCCGGCGAGATGGTCCAGCGCCATGGAGCGACGGTACCCGCGGGCGCGCATGAGGGGCGGCACCGCCACCCCTCATCACCTCAGCGGGTCTCGCGGTGGGCGGTGTGGGTCCGACACCAGCGGCAGTACTTCTTGAGCTCGAGCCGCTCCCGGGTGTTCGCCTTGTTCTTGGTGGTCACGTAGTTCCGCCGCTTGCACTGCTCACAGGCCAGCGTGATCGGCGGTCGCTTGTCGGATGGCATCTCTGTTCACTCGCTCACTTCGTTCGTTCGTTGCGGTGCGCGGTGCGCAATACGCAGTGCGCAATGCGACGCCGGAGGCGTCACTTGACGATCTTGATGACCCGGCCCGCTCCCACCGTCCGGCCACCCTCCCGGATCGCGAACCGCTGCCCCTCATCCATCGCGATCGGCGTGATCAACTCCACCGACATCTCGGTGTTGTCCCCCGGCATCACCATCTGGGTGCCCTCCGGCAACACGATC
>JAWOJB010000008.1:0-5704 GCA_046484325.1 Acidimicrobiia bacterium
CCATGGAGGGGCTGAGACGGGCGCAGGTGGCCGAGCTCCTGGCCGGTCCCCTCGACACCCGGCTTCCCGTGGTCGTGGCCGGCGACATCAACTCGGCGGCTCCCGAGGGACCCGCCTACCGGCTGCTGCTCGACGGCGGTCTGTGGGATCCGTGGACGGTGCTCCGCCCGGGAGAGCCCGGCTATACCTGCTGTCACGACGCCGACCTCCGCAACGAGGAGCCCGACCTGCGAACCCGGATCGACGTGGTGCTGGCGAGCCGCGGGTTCCGGGCGATGTCCGTCGAGGTGGTCGGGGACGAGCCGGGCGATCGCATCGAGGGCCTGTGGCCGTCGGATCACGCCGGGGTCGTGACCACCCTGATCCTCGATCCGCCCCGGGCCGGGTCCCGCTAGCAGCTCGGTCCGCCTGGCCTCCCTTCATTGGGCAGACACGAGGGCCGCTCCCCGTGAGTGGCCACCTCGCTCCTTCGATCGACATGCCGGCTCACATCCAGGGGGAGTGATGAGGCGAATCCGGGCCGGCCGCACCCGGGAACGCCTTGCAACCCCCGTTGCTCACTTGACGTATGCCCGGATGCCCACGGACGTCAGAGAAATTCTCTGACGTCTCGATCGAGTCCGGGCATATCCACGATGTGAAGCCCATGCGATGTGCGAGGGTTCGACGATGACAGCCGGCGATGCTCGCTTTGTCGAGCTATACGAGAGGTTTCACCGGCACGTCTACGCCTATTGCCGTCGTCGCACACACGCCGACATGGTCGAGGACGCAGTGGCCGACATCTTCCTCACGGTTTGGCACAGGATCGATCAAGTTCCCGAAGGTGATGAGAGTCTCCCATGGCTCTATGGCGTCGCCTTTCGGGTCCTCAGCCACCAATGGCGGGGTGTGACACGGCGACGACGATTGAGCGACAAGCTCGCATCGATAGGCGCAGAATCAGTGATGGCTCCGGAGGAATACATCGTCATGGGCGCCGAGTCGCAGATGGTCCATGAGGCACTAGGCAGACTCAAGCCCACCGATCAGGAGATTCTTCGACTCACCGCATGGGAGGAGTTGGCGCTGAGAGACGTGGCTTTCGCTCTCGGCATAAGTGTCGGGGCGGTGCGCCAACGCCTACACAAGGCGCGGAAGAATCTGACACGTGAGTTCAACCAAGTGGAGAAGAAGTCAAGTGCATCCCCCGCTGCTCGGAAAGAAGGTGCATGGTGGCAACAGAAGAACGTGTAATGGCCCTGCTCGTCGAAGCCAACCCGGTTCCCGACCTTGACGCGCTCGATGCGGTCGGCGTCGGCGCCACCCGGTACCTCGCAATCCTCGAGCAAGGGAGCAGCGAGATGGCGAAGACGGAAGAGAAGACGGAGCAGCCAGACAGGGGTCGTCGTCGGCCCCTGGCCGGGATGGCACTGGCGGCTGCGGCGGTCGTCGTGCTGGGAACGGTGACATGGTTGGGTCTGGAAGCAAACGAGACAGACTCTGTATCGGCCGGGGTGGCCGTGTCGGAGGAATTCGCCAAGGCCGTCAGCTCCGGTGAGACGGACCTCTCGAGGTACGTCACAGATGACGCCACCTTCGGGCCCATGGTGGTTCCGATCGACGACGACCTGGCTGAGTTCTGGGCGGGATTGGAGACATCGATCACACTGAGCGATTGTGAGCAGACCGCTCAGGTGGTGAGGTGCGACTACGAGTCGACCGATCGAATTCGCCAGGTCCAGGGAAGACCTGAATATGGGACCCTGACCTTTCTGATCGAGGGGTCCCGCATTGGGGCAATCTCCCGGGACTGGGATGACGTGGCGTCCCGATGGCTGAGAGCCGGGGACCCGGTCATTCACTATCTGGAGTGGCTGAACGAGACCCATCCCGGTTGGGATGACGAGCTCGACTGGGTTGGTGAGCCCCTTCCCATCGGCGGTGGCTACGCACCCCTGGCCCATGACGATCCGATTCGGAACGCTCGCTACGCCGAGGCTCTTTCCCGCTACCTCGATGAGTATGAGCAGCACTTGGCCACATCGGGCGGGCTGTCGGATTGAGCTACGAGTTGTAGCGACGGAGGGGAACCCGGGGCCTGGCTAGCCGGCCTTCGATCCGTTTTCCATGGAGGGGCTGAGACGGGCGCAGGTGGCCGAGCTCCTGGCCGGTCCCCTCGACACCCGGCTTCCCGTGGTCGTGGCCGGCGACATCAACTCGGCGGCTCCCGACGGACCCGCCTACCGGTTGCTGCTCGATCCGCCCCGGGCCGGGTCCCGCTAGCAGCCGGACCCGGGCCGCCCGGTCAGATCACGAGGATCGCCCGGGCGATCAGGAAGTAGATGACGAGCCCGGTGGCGTCGACCAGGGTGGTGACCAGGGGAGCCGAGATCACCGCCGGGTCGATGCCCGCCCGCTTGGCCAGGATGGGAAGCAGCGACCCGACCAGCGTCGCCCAGGCGGAGACCGTCAGCAGCGTGGCAGACACGACGATCGCCAGCCGGGGGTCGAAGAACAGCGCCACCGGGGCGAGGCCGATGAGGGCGAGGGCGGCACCGAGCAGGATGCCCACCCTCGCCTCCTGCCAGACCACCCGGGTGAGGTCGGTGGGGCTGACCTCACCGACCGCCATCGCCCGCACGATCACGGTGGAGGCCTGGGCCCCCGCATTGCCGCCGGTGTCGATGAGCAAGGGGATGAAGAGGGCGAGCGTGACCACGGCGGCGAGGGTGTCCTCGAAGAACTGCAGGACGTTGACGGTCGCTGCCGCCGCCACGACGAGGGCGAGCAGCCAGGGGGCGCGAGAACCTGCTAGGCGCAGTACACCGATCGACAGGTAGGGGCGTCCGAGCGGTCGGGTGCCTCCCGCCCGGTGCAGGTCCTCGGTCTCCTCCTCCTCGAGCACCCGCATGGCATCGTCGACGGTGATCATGCCCACGATCCGCTCCTCGCCGTCGACGACGGGAAGGGCGAGCAGCCCGGCCTCGCCGATCAGCCTCGCCGCCGTCTCCTGATCGTCGAACACCGACACTTGGTGCAGCTCGGGCTCGAGCACCTCGGACACCCGCTGGGTGGGGGCAGCCCTGACGAGGTTGGCGAGACGCACCGAACCGACCAGGCGGCGCTCGTCGTCGGTGACCGGCAACATGGCGATCACCTCGGGCTCGGCGGGTGTTCGACGGATCCGGTTGATCGCCTCGGCCACCTCCAGCGAGGCCGGGAGGTGGACGAACTCGGGGTTCATCACCCTGCCCGCCGAGTCTTCGGGGTACCCGAGCAGGATCGACGTGTAGGCCCGTTCGGTGGTGCTCAGGCCGGCGAGCACGCGGGGGACGACCGAGGCCGGCAGCTCTTCGAAGAGCCGGGCCCGGTCGTCGGGGTCGAGATCCTCGAGCAGGCCGGCGACCCGCTCGTCGCGCAGCCCGTCGAGGATGTCCTGCTGATGGACGGGCTCGAGCGCTTCGAAGACCGCCAGCGCTCGATCCCTCGGCAGGAGCCGGAACAGGAGGGCCCTGGCCCGGATCTCCATCCGGGACAGCTCCGCGGCGACGTCGAGGGTGCCGGTCGCCTCCAGCCATGCCTGCAGCGACTCGAGCTCACCCGCCTCGATGAGCTTGGTGAGATCCGTCACGAGCTCTCCTCGCCCCGGCGCCGTTCGCCGACAGGCTACGTGGCCCTCCGTTCATTGAGCAGATACGAGGGCAGTGGCCTCAGCGTTGCTCAATCAACGGCGATTGGCAGCCCGGTCGATCTCGATTCTCCCTAGTGTCGGGAGGCATGGCCGCCTCCGGGACGATGACGCGGTCGCGACCGCCCGACCGGGTCGGGGCCGGCCGGGGGCTCGCCCTCATCGGCCGGCAACTCCGGCGCGCCCCGAGGGAGTTTGGCGTGGGGGCGGTCGGGACCGTCCTGTTCGCGATCATGACGATCGCCTCGTCGTACGTAATCGGCTGGGTCACCGACTCGGTGCTGATCCCTTCCGTGGAGGCCGGCGAGGTGGCGACCGCCACCCTGGCCGGGGCGGCCGCGGCCGTGCTCGGGGTGGCGCTGCTGCGGGCGATCGGCATCACGTTCCGGAGGATCGGTGCCTACGCCGCCCAGTACCGCCTCCAGGCACGGGATCGCATCGACCTCACCGACCGGCTGCTCGACCTCCCGATCGAGTGGCACCGCCGCCACCCGACTGGCGAGCTGCTGTCCAACGTCAACGCCGATGCCGAGGCGGCCTCCTCGATCGCCGCTCCGCTGCCGATGGCTTTGGGGGTCATCGTGATGCTGGCGATCACCGCCGTGCTGCTCGTACTGACCGACCCGTTCCTGGCCCTGATCGGGTTCGCCGCCGGACCGGCCATCGCCCTCTCGAACGTCGCCTACCAGAGGCGGATGCGGGTGGTGGTGGCCGAGGCCCAGCAACTCCGCGCCGAGGTCTCCGAGATCGCCCACGAGTCGTTCGACGCCGCCCTCGTGGTCAAGACCCTCGGTCGTGAGGACATCGAGGTGGGTCGGTTCGGGGCGCGCTCGGAGGACCTCCGCGACCGGATGGTGGAGGTGGGCCGGCTGCGCGCCGTCTTCGACCCGGTGATGGAGGCGCTGCCCAGCCTCGGCATCCTGGCGGTGCTCTACGTCGGGGCGCTGAGGATCGACCAGGGCCTCATCACCGCCGGAACCCTCGTGACCTTCGCCTACCTGTTCCGGCTCATCGCCCTGCCGATGCGGGTGTTCGCCTGGCTGCTGGCGGATCTCCCCCGGGCCGTGGTCGGGTGGGAGCGGATCGAGGCCGTGGTGGGGGTGCCCGATCAGGTCGGGTACGGCGGAACCCGGCTCGCCGCCTCCGGCGGCGCCTCCGCCCGGGCCGAGGCCGTCGCCTACCTGTATCCCGACGCCGTCGAAGCCGAACGACGCGGGATCGAGTCCGTCACGCTGGACGTGCCTCCCGGCGCCACGGTGGCGTTGGTGGGCCCCACCGGCTCGGGCAAGAGCACGATCGCCCACCTGCTCGTCCGCCTCTACGACCCCGACACCGGCACGATCTGCCTCGACGGGCGGGGTCTGGTGGAGCTCGACCGCGGCGAGCTCGCCCGCAGCACCGCCCTCGTGTTCCAGGAGCCGTTCCTGTTCGACGACACCGTCCGGGCAAACATCACCCTGGGCGAGGAGTACGGCGACGACGAGGTCCGGAGCGCCGCTCGCATCGCCCAGGCCGACGGCTTCGTCGCCGAGCTCCCCGACGGGTACGAGACCCTGATCGGTGAGCGGGGGGCAACCCTCTCCGGGGGACAGCGGCAGCGGATCGCGCTGGCCCGGGCCCTCGTCCGCTCGCCCCGATTCCTCGTGCTCGACGATGCCACCTCCGCCGTCGACTCGACGGTGGAGGCGGCCATCCTCGACGGGCTCGCCGAGCTCGACACGACCGTGCTCATCGTGGCCTACCGGAGGTCGTCGATCCTCCTCGCCGACCAGGTGATCTTCATCGAGGACGGACGGATCGTCGGGCGTGGGACCCACGCCGAGCTGTACGCCGGGCTCCCCGCCTACCGGGCGCTCATCGACGCCTACGAGCGGAAGGAGGCCGAGTGAGCAGGCGCGCCGGTGCCCTCATCACGATCCGGCGGGGACTGGCCCTTTCGCCGGAGCTTCGGCGGGGTCTGCCCTTCACCCTCGTCCTAGCGCTCATGGCGACCGCCGGCCGGGTGATCGTGCCCATCGCGGTCCAGCAGGTGAT
>JAWOJB010000083.1:0-3206 GCA_046484325.1 Acidimicrobiia bacterium
GGCCGGGGCGATGATCTGCATCAGTTGCAGCACTGCGCTCGGCACCGATGTCTGCGCCACCGACAGAGCGGTCGCCGCCGCCGACGGGGTGCCCATCGCGTACGGCTTGTCGCCGCTGTTGCCGGCCGAGGCGACCGTCAGGATGCCGAGCCGGGTTGCGTTGTCCACCGCCGCCGACAGGTCGTCGTCGAACGGCTGGCCGTACGGCGCCCCAAGCGACATGTTGATCAGGTCGACCCGGTCGTTCAGGCGTCCGTCGCCGTTGGGGTCGGCTGCGAACTCCATGCCCTGGATCAGGGCGATGCCGGAGCAGGCGGTCGGCACCGACGAGCACACCTTGACGGCGTACAGGTCGACGTCCGGCGCCACCCCGTCCACGCCGCCGATGATGTCGGCGACGTGGGTGCCGTGACCGGCCTCCGGCCCGTCGTCGAGCGGGTCGGGGTCGGGCGCCAAATCACCATCCGGCCACACGCTGCCCACGAAGTCGTAGCCGCCGACCACCTTGGCGGTCGGGAATGTACCGGGCTCGATGATCGTCGGGTCGTTGTTGGCGTAGTCGGCGGGGTCGCCGGACCCGCCCAGGTTGGCGTGGGTGTAGTCGATGCCGCTGTCGAAGACGGCGACCTTGATGCCCTTGCCGGTGAAGCCCAGGTCCTGCACCGCCGACGCCCCGATGTAGGGCACGGTCTCGAGCAGGTCGAGCTCGTAGTTGCCGACGGGGGCGATCCGCGCCACCGCCGGGTCGTTCGCCAGCTCCGGCAGGATGGCGGCGTCCGCCTCGACGACGATGGCGTTCAGCACGATCTGGGTCGAGGCGACGAGGCTTGCATTGCGGTCGAGACCGCGGATGCGGTCGACCAGCGCAGCCTGCTGACCGCGCAGGTCGTTGCGGGCGCGAACGGCGGCGTCGCCGGTCACCCCGAGCTCGGCCACCGACGGCTCCACCAGCCGCACGATGACCTCGGTCGCTCCCTCGGCCGTCAGCAGGCTCGTCTCGAGGTCGGCGGGCGTGATCCCGCTCAGCTCGACCGGCCGGCTCAGCTTCAGCTCTTCGATGCCGGCAGGCAGCTCACGGCCCTCGCCCCGCTCGAGGCTGCTCTGCGCCCCCGCCGGGATGGCCGCCAGCGCAAGCGCCAGCACGGACATGATGACAAGAAGTCGTCTCACGACGAAACCTCCACTCTCTCCCGGGGCCGACACTGGCGGCCCCTCCCTCTCGTTGCTGTCCCCTCAGCCCACCCGTCCGACCCTACTACCACCGACCGGTCGGGTGTCCGGCCGAACGGCCCGTAATCCACCTCTCCCGGTACGATGACCTCATCATGAACAACCTCAAGACCGTCGCCCTGCTCGGCCTGATGTCGGCACTGGTGTGGTGGCTCGGGTACTGGCTGTTCGGGGGCACCAGTGCGTCGTTCCTGATCGGGCTCGGGTTCGCGGCCGCCCTCAACTTCTTCGCGTACTTCTTCAGTGACAAGCTGGCGCTGAAGGCGAGCCGGGCCCGTCCGGTCGCCGAGCACGAGCTCCCCGAGGTGTACGCCATCGTCCGCAACCTGGCGGCGAGGGCCGAGATGCCGATGCCGTCTATCCACCTCATCGATTCGCCTCAGCCGAACGCCTTCGCCACCGGTCGCAACCCGAACCACGCCGCCGTGGCGGTGACCACGGGCATCCTCCAGGTCATGAACCGGGGGGAGCTCGAGGGGGTGCTCGGGCACGAGCTCGCCCACGTCAAGAACCGGGACATCCTGATCTCGACGATCGCCGCCATGCTCGCCGCCGCCCTCTCGGTCTTCGCCCGCATGGCGTTCTGGTTCGGGGGCGGCCGCAACAGCCGGGACAACCCGTTGGGCGCCATCGCCGGGCTGGTCGCCCTGCTCATCGCCCCCATCGCCGCCATGCTCATCAAGATGGCGATCTCCCGATCACGCGAGTACCAGGCCGACACGTCCGGAGCCGAGCTCACCGGGAGCCCGCTCCAGCTCGCCTCGGCCCTCGCCAAGCTCGACGCCGGGACGAGCCGGGTCCCGATGCAGATCGACCCCGCCGTCAGCCAGCTCTTCATCGCCGACCCGCTCAAGGCTTTCAAGGGCCGGGGCCGGGGAATGGTCCACATGTTCTCGACGCATCCCCCGATCCCCGAGCGGATCCGCCGCCTCGAGGAGATGGCCTACCAGCGGTGATCGAGCTCACCGGGCAGGGCGCCACGGCGCTCGTCGCGGTCGTCGCCGTGGCCGCGGTGATCTGGGGTGCATCGTTCTCGTTGAGATCCGCCCTGCATGGACCGCAGTGGGCGCTCGACCATCTCGGGTCGGTGACCCGGGCACTGGCTATCTCCGCCGCCGGATCGATCCTCTTGCTGCTGCTCGTGAGGCCCGTGTGGGCCGGCCTGGGCATCCTCTATGTGGTGGGAGCCGTCTGGTTCCTGGTGGCCTCGCTCCGGCGGAGCATGGCGCGGTGGCGCGAGTTGGGGGGCTTCGAGGAGATCGGCGGAGAGCGGCGGGCGGCGGTCCTCGGCCGGGCCCGCACGCTCTCCTGGGTGGGGGCCGGCGGGATGGCGCTGGTGGCCGCGGTGCTCTGGTCCGCAGGGCCGATCTACGCCGTTCCGGCCCTCGCCGCAGGGGCCGTGCTCGCCGTCGTCGGGGTCCGGCTCGGCTCGCTGTGACGCCGTCCGGCACCTTGGAGGGGCTCTCCCCGAGGCGCTAAGCTCTCTTCGCCCCGCAGGCTCGGGGTATGCCGGGATGCCCGAGCGGCCAAAGGGAGCAGACTGTAAATCTGCCGGCGTATGCCTTCGGAGGTTCGAATCCTTCTCCCGGCACCAGGTCTGCGAGGACCGGGCACGCCCCCTTAGCTCAGTGGTAGAGCACTTCCATGGTAAGGAAGGGGTCCGGGGTTCAAGTCCCCGAGGGGGCTCTGCGGGCGGCGCGGCCGCCTGACGGGGCGGCGTAGCTCAGTCGGTGAGAGCGCTCGACTCATAATCGAGAGGTCGGCGGTTCGAGTCCGCCCGCCGCTACGGACCCAACCCCGCGAGGGGCATGACGAACGGAGAGGAAGGAAGCCGCCATGGCGAAGGCGAAGTTTGAGCGTTCGAAGCCGCATGTGAATGTGGGGACGATGGGTCATATTGATCATGGGAAGACGACGTTGACGGCGGCGATTACGAAGACGTTGGCTGAGCGGGTTGGTGGGTCGAATACGTTTAC
>JAWOJB010000092.1:0-43558 GCA_046484325.1 Acidimicrobiia bacterium
CTCTGCTCGGCCTTCTTGGCTTCGTGCTGCTGATCGCCGGCTGCGCCACGAGTCCCGGGGGTACCGACCCAAACTCACCCGCCAGCGTTGCGGGTGCGGGCGTCGTGGACCGAGGGCCTGATGAGGCCAACCCGAATCAGGTCGGTCCCCACGCGGTGCCGGCGGAGTTCATCGAGTCTGTTCTGGCCGATGAGGACGTGACATTCGAGGAGTTCGTGTTGGCCAAGCAGTACATGTACCGGTGCATGGTGGAAGGCGGTTTGGAGGGGAGGGTGGCCTTCGACCCCACCCTCAACCTCGGTCTAATGGAGGTCTACCACCCTTTAGACAACGACTTCGACAATCCTACTGATCATGCCACCCCAGTCATACTGGGTTGTGAGGGATCGATAGATCCGATCACGGCCGTCTATGCGAGAGACAATCCTGAGACCCCCGAGCACCGGGAGCGGCAGCGGCAAGCGATCTTGGCATGTGTGCGCCGGGAAATTCCCGAGGTGTATCGGGATCTGTCGGAGGATTGGGATCTGGATACCTTGAGGTTGTGGCTGTATGACCTGTCACCTGAGGAGTACGACATCGCAGACGTGGTGGCGGCATCGGACTGTGTGAACTCCGGTGGGGCGCCCTGGGTGTCGCTGCGGAAGGCGGCGGGGCTGGAAGACTAAGCCGATGCCGGAGGATACGACTGCTCCGTCGGGTTCCGCTGTCCGCCGGATGGTCCCCTGGATCCTGATACTCGGCTTGGCCTTGGGGCCGGCCGTGGGCTTGTGGGCATTGGCGTGGCGGGTGGACGACACCCCCCTAGAGCTTCGGTTCGGGCCCGAGCCGGTGTTCGCCGAGGCGACACGACGTATCCGCGACGGCCGCATGAATGTCGTTGCCGAGGTAGAGATCAAGAGTGGACCTGTGTTGGTTGCCCCGGAATGGGCCGGTGTGGTGACCTCGGTGGAGATCTCGCAAGGCGACGTGTTAACTACCGGTGACGCCGTGCTGACGGTGGATCGTGTCACTCGCCTAGCGATGGCGAGCGACATGCCGTTTCATCGGGAACTGGCCGTAGGTTCCAGGGGCGGGGACGTCGAGGCGTTGGAGAGGCTCCTGGTGACCCTGGGGCTGTTCGGGGAGGAGCCCGACGGGATGTTCACCCGATCGACGGCGGCGGCGGTGACGGCCCTCGAAGCGATGGCTGGTGCTCCCCGCCCGACCGGTGTGTTCTCGCCTTCCCTGCTGATCTGGCTGCCAAGCGAGCCCCTGGTCGTAAGCGAGGTCCTGGTGGCGGTCGGCTCCCCGGCCCCCGGGGCCGGGTCCGTGATCGCTTCGACCGAGCCCAAGGTTGGCTCTGTTCGGCTGCTCCGAGGTGACGGCAGCCCCCTCGGCTTCGAGGGAGAGCGCCTGTTGGAGGTGGTGGGAACGGAAGTGGGCGTGGTCACCGGCGGATCCGCCGTTCCAGAGGATGTAGCTCGAGCTATCTGGGATGCCGGTCGGCCGCTTTCTCCCGACGGTGAGGCGGGAGGGGCCACCTTGATCCCGGTGACGCTGCGGCTTCCCAAGCCGGTAGAGGTATGGGCCGTAGCGTCGTCGGCGGTAATGGTGGACAAGGGTGGCGCCTCTACCTGTGTCTGGGTCGAGGACGGCGGCGCCCTCACACCGGTTCCCGTCAGTCCCGTTGGGGGCACGTTGGGTGTCACCGACCTGAAGGAGTCACTGGCGGGCCGAGCCGTGTTGATCAACCCTCTCGAAGTCCTTACGGACCCGTCATGTCCCTAATACTCCGAGGTGTCGTCTTCGGATACCCGGGTGGCCCGCCGGTGCTCAACATCGAGCAGATGAGACTCGACCTAGGTCAGGTGATCGCCGTGACCGGACCCTCGGGGTCGGGCAAGACCACGCTTCTCCAGCTCATCGGAGGGCTACTACATCCACAGCGGGGAACGATCGAGGGCCGGCCACCGCCCGAAACGATCCGATGGGTGTTCCAGACACCAACCGTGCTGGGGCGCCGCACCGTACTTGACAACCTGTTGCTGGGACTCCACCAGCGACGTTTGGATACCCCCACGGCGGCGGCAACTGCGAGACAGGCTCTGGTGGCCATTGGTTTGGGCCAACTCGCCAGCCGAGCTGCCGGCTCGCTGTCTGGCGGTGAGACACAGCGGGTTCAGATCGCCCGCGCACTGGTCGGCCGGCCGCCGCTTGTCCTCGCCGACGAGCCCACCGGCCAGTTGGACCGATCCAACACGGAGCAGGTCATCGCTTCCCTCGCGGCCCTCAGCACCTCGGACTCGACTGTTGTCGTCGCCTCGCACGACCCGCTCGTCGCGGAAGCCTGTGATCGACGCTTCGAGCTTCGTGATGGCCGAGCCATCGAGGTCTGACGGAGATGTGGCGGCTTTCTGTAGTGCTCCGAGAGATCGGCGCCAACCTCCTAGCCGAGAGATGGCGGGGGGTAGTCATTGCTGTGGTCACCGCAGCTGTTACGGGCTCGGTCGTGACCACGGAGCTGGATCAGGTCCGTGCCGCAGTGGTTGCCGATGCCGAGCTTCGAAGCGCCGGACGTTACGTGTATGTTGCGCGGGCGGAAGGCAGCATGTCGTCCATCGATGCGACTCGATGCGTCGCCCTCGGCCACAACCCTGCGGCGTTGACGGCAGGTGGATACAAGCTAGACGGCCCGGTAGCCATTGCGAAGGCACCAGGAGAGTTGTTCGAAGCGCGGATGACGATCGGTGGCATGCTGACCCTGCTCGCTCCCCACAACTCGCCGTCGCCGGGCGACGTCTACGTCGCCCAGGCCGCTGCTTCGCGGATCGGACTGGCGGACGGCGGGATGGTTCTCCTCGGACACGGTCTCGGGAGAGCCCGGGTGTCCGTTGTCGACATGAGCGCACGAATTCCGGACCCGGGACCGTGGATGTGGATACCAACCGCTCCGGTGGAGAAGCTCCATGAGTGCTGGGTCGAGGTGATCCCCGCAGCGGATCGGGTTGCCCAACAATGGATCACGGCATGGCTGAGCCGTGGAGAGGGGACCGTCATTGTGGCGCGGCTGTTAGGCGAGGACCGCTTGCGAACTGATCCGGTCGCTGCATTCCACGGGCGTCCCACCCGCTATGCCTGGGCCGCTGCAGGCTCCGTGGTTGGGATCATGATCTGGCTCATCACGTGGTTTCGCCGCTCGGAAATGGCTCTATACCGCACGGTGGGATCCTCCCGGGGCCAAACCACGTTGCTCTATGTGATCCCCTCCATGGTCCTGGTCGGAGTCGGAGTGCTCCTTGGTGCGCTCTACGGTGTTCACCTTCACGGCCTCAAGTCGGCGGTGACGGCTTCCGCCCTCACCGCAGCGACGCGCCAAGCCGTCATGACGCTTAACACCGCTTTGCTGGTCACCCTCCTGGGGGCACTCGTCACGGTGGCTGGCAACATCGCTGGGTACATCCGTCAGCGCCTGTGAATCAACGAGGCGGGCAGTGCATCGCCTGCGGCGCATGTGCTGGAACAGCACGTCCAGCAGACCGGATCATGAACCCGGAGTTCGACCCCGAACGAATGATGCCCCTTTCAGGTCGCTCAAAACAGATGCCGGTCGGAGACGAGGTGGTCACCCGCCGCATCGAGCGGCCCCCTCGCTCGTGACACATCCGTGACACAACACAACGAGAAACGTCAATGGCAAGAGCGTAATTACGCGAGCGTGTTTTCCCTGGTAGATGCCACTTTCGGCGCATTTCACCAGGTGCCGAAACCGGGGATGACAGAATCCGGCTTACAGGCGGGCTCGCACCGTGAAGAGGGCTCCTCCGGGGGCCCTCTTCGCCATCGACCGGGGACCGCTGCTCACGGGACGATGATCGGCATCGTGAGGACGACCACCGCACCGCCGACGAGCGTGACGAGGGCGAGGATCCCCATGCCGAACCGGGCCCTCGGATTCGCCAGTTTCGAGCCGATGCCGGCGAAGAGCAGAACCGAGGCGAACAGGACGGCGGTGAGGACGTAGTTGTCGCCGTTCTGGTTGGCCTCGAGAGCCTCGGTGGCCTTTCCGTTGGCGCGCTCGACGTAGGCCTCGGCCTCCTCCTCGGCCTCCAGCCTGTACTCGGGCATGGCGAATGGCGACGAGGGGGCGTCGGGGTTCGTCAGCGGCTGGGTACCGACCCAGGCGTCGATCGCCACCCCGAGCCGCTCGGGGAACCGCTCCTCGTAGAAGCGGACGAGATCTTCGTTCCCATCCGCATAGGCCTCGACCCACCTCGTGAACAGGCCCACGTCGACAGCCCGCTGGGTGGCGGCGAGGTTCGACGACCGCAGCGACTCGGAGCGAAGCGCCCCGGCCTCGTTGAACCGGATCGCCATGATGCCGCTCCACTTGGTCGCCTGGAACCCCGACCAGGCAGCGAGGACGGTCGTCAGCGACATCAGGACCGCGACCATCACCTCGAATCGGTGGATGGATCGCTCACCGGTCGGCTGCATCATGGCGGCCGGGACTCTACTCCGCCTCCCGGTACCCGCTACGCGGCCGCCCGATGTTGGAGACCAGCAGGGCGACGGCGCTGACCAGGTAGATCTGCCCGATCAGGCCCCCGGCCATCGCCACCGCCCGTGAGAGTCCGGTGGCGGGGGTGATGTCGCCGAACCCGATCGTCGTGAGAGTGATGAACGAGAAGTAGATGGCGTCGCTGAGCACCAGCGGATCCCCGACGTTGCCGAGGAGCATCGGCCCGTCGACGAACCGCTGTCCGAGGACGAGCAGATAGGTGACGGCGAGGCCGATCATGAGATAGAGACAGAGCGCCCCCGCCACGGTATGGATCGTGATCGTGCGGTGGCGGGCGAGCCGGCGGACGATGACCCACGGCCCGGTCACCGCGATCAGGAGCCCGACGGCGGACTGCAGGCCCGATCCGAACTCCGGGGGACCCACCCACACCGAGATCACGAGCGACGCCACCGCCATGGCGACGAGGACGACCGCAACCAGCGTCGCCCGGCCACGCACCTCCGCCACCCGGTAGATCACGAGCAGGGCCCCGGCCTCGGCCAGCACGGCGATCGAGGCGACGACCCGGGACTCGAAGGACAGGGCCCCGACCGCCACGGTCGCGAGGAGGATCACGAGGACCAGGCCGAACCGGTCCCTGGTGGCGGGGTCGGGTGCGTCGGACATACGGGGATGGTACGAACGGGCGCCCCCCGGGGGCGGTCTTTGCGCAGACACCCGGGGGTGACGAGGAGGACAGATCGTCCGCCACGACCTGGCTCCCCGGCACCGGTACCGTCTACGCCATGTGCGGCCGATACGTGATCGCCGGCGACGCCGCCGACTACGCCGAGCACTTCCGGGTGGACCGCATCGTCGCCGACCCGAGGGAGCCGTCGTTCAACGTCGCGCCCACCGACGAGGTCTACGCGGTGGCCGAGCACGACGACGAGCGCTTGCTCGGCACCATGCGCTGGGGACTGCTCCCCCACTGGGCGAAGGACGCCAGGAAGATCCACATCAACGCCAGAGCCGAGACGGTGGCCACCAGCCGGCTCTTCGCCGAGTCGTTCGCCCGGAGGCGTTGCATCCTCCCCGCCACCGGGTTCTACGAGTGGGAGCCGAAGGACCGGGGACGCACCCCGCACTGGATCCATCGGGCCGACGGCTATCCCATGGCCTTCGCCGGAATCTGGTCGTCGTGGAAGGACCCGGAGACCGACACCTGGGTGCGGACCTGTTCGATCATCACCACCGAGGCCGCTGGCGGCATCCGCCACATCCACGATCGGATGCCCCTGAACCTACCCCACGAGGTCTGGGACGCCTGGCTCGACCGCGAGCTCACCGACGTCGAACCCGTCCGCGCCCTGATGCAGCCGCTCGACCCGGACCTCCTGATGGAGCATGCCATCTCGAAACGGGTGAACTCGGTCCGCAACGACGGTCCCGAGCTCATCGAACCCGACCCCGGCCTCCCACAAGATCCGAGCCGTCGGTAGCCTCCGGGCTCGTGACCCGCATCCTCCTCATCCGGCACGCCCGCACCCCCGAGACCGGCACGCGGCTCACCGGGCGTCTCCCCGGCGTGTCGCTCGGTGACGCCGGTCGGGTGGAGGCGTCGGGGCTGGCCGATCGGCTCGCCTCCGTCCCCTTCCGAGCGGTCTACGCCTCGCCGATCGAGCGAACCTGGGAGACGGCCCTCGCCCTCACCGACCGTCGCCGGCTCGAACCGATCCGCCACGACGGCCTGCTCGAGGTGGACTATGGCGACTGGTCGGGCCGGACCCTCTCGTCGCTGTCCCGCCTCAAGGCCTGGCGAACCGTGCAGACCACCCCTTCGAGAATGCGCTTCCCCGGGGGCGAGTCGCTGGTCGAGGCACAGGCGCGAGCGGTCGCCTCCTGTGAGGGGATCGCCGGGCGCCATCGTTCACAGACGGTGGCGCTCGTCACCCACGCCGACGTGATCAAGGCGCTGCTGTCCCACTACCTCGGCCAACCGCTCGATCTCTTCCAGCGAATCACGGTCGCCCCCGCCTCCCTCTCGGTGGTCGACCTGCCCTCGGGGGGGACACCGCGGATCGTCGCCGTCAACACGAGCGGAGAGCCTTCGACATGGCGATAGACGACCTGGGACCGGCAGAGCGGATCGCCGCCGGGGCAGTCGGGCGACCCGGCAGCCGGCGTTTCTACCTGGAGGTCGTGGCCGGAGGGGTCCGGCACCTCATGCTCGCCGAGAAGCAGCAGATCGCGGCCCTGGCGGAACAGGGCGTCGAGATCCTGGCACGATCCGAGGTCGACGTGGACGGTGAGGCGGTCGATCGCCTCATCGAAGAGGGGCTGGACATCGACGAAGCCTCGGACGAGCGCTTTCGCATCGGAAGCATCGCCATGGGGATCGATCGATCCGACCTGGTGTCGCTGACCGTCGAGTCCACGGACGAGGGCGAGGGCGTCACTTTCATCGTCGCCCCCGAGCAGTTCGTGGCGATGGCCGAGGTCGCACTGAAGGCGGTTGCGGGCGGACGGCCGATCTGCCGGTGGTGCCGGCTGCCGATGGATCCCGACGGCCATGCCTGCCCGGCCCGCAACTGAGCAGGTTCGGCTGGTCGAGGTCCTCGGGCACCTGCCCCATGCCTCCAACACCACGGTGCTGGCGGCTGCCGAGGACGGCGGATTGTGGGTGTACAAGCCCGTGGCCGGCGAGCAGCCGTTGTGGGACTTCGGCTGGCAGACGCTGGCAGCCCGCGAGGTGCTGACCTTCGAGGTCGCCGACGCGATGGGCATGCCGATCGTCCCCGTCACCCTGCCGGCACAGGGACCCTACGGCCCGGGATCGGCCCAGCGGTTCCTCGACGAGGACGAGGACTGGGATCCCCGCCCCATGTTCCGGCCGGTCCTCGACCCCGTGCTCTGGTCGGTGGCCGTACTCGACGTCGTCACGAACAACGCCGATCGCAAGCTGGGCCACCTCCTGCGCGATCGTCCATCCGGCCGGGTCTACGCCATCGACAACGGGCTCACCTTCCACCCGGCTCCCAAGCTGCGAACCGTCCTGTGGGGATTCGCCGGCGAACCGCTCCCGGTCGAGCACGTCGAGCGGCTCGAGCGGTTGCTGCGGGCGCTCGACGCCGGCCTGCAGGATCGGGTCGCATCGATGCTCGGCCGGGCCGAAGCCACGGCGCTCGCCGCCCGGACCAGCGATCTCCTGTCGAGGCCCGAACATCCCTACCCCCCGGACGACCGGCCCGCGGTACCGTGGCCGGTGTGGTGAGCCGGGGCGGTCTGCGGCGAGACGTGGGGCTCGTCGGCGCCGTGGCGATGGGCCTCGGGTCCATCCTGGGCACCGGGGTCTTCGTCTCGATCGCCATCGCCACCGGTGTGGCCGGGAGCGCCATCCTGCTCGCCGTGCCCCTGGCTGCCCTCGTGGCCACCGCCAACGGCCTCTCGTCGGCCCAGCTGGCGGCCGCCCATCCGGTGTCGGGAGGCACCTACGAGTACGGGTACCGCTACCTGTCGCCGTCGGCGGGGTTCGCGGCCGGCTGGCTCTTCCTCCTCGCCAAGACCGCCTCGGCGGCCACCGCCGCCCTCGGGTTCGCCGGATACGTGATCGTCGCCTTCGGATGGAACCCGGAGCTGGCCGTGCCCCTGGCGGTCGGAGGTGTGGCGGTGCTGACCGTGGTCGTGGCAGGTGGAGTGCGACGCTCGAACACGGCCAACGTCGCCATCGTGACGCTGACGCTGGTGGCCCTCGCGGCCTTTATCCTGACCGGGATCTTCACCGGCGAGAACCCGATCCGGATCGCCGACGGGGACCTCCGTCTTCCGTCGCTGCTCGAGGCCACGGCACTCATGTTCGTGGCCTACACGGGCTACGGACGGATCGCCACCATGGGCGAAGAGGTACGTGACCCGGCCCGGACCATCCCCGTGGCCGTCGTGGTGGCCCTGGCCGTGACCGCCGTGCTCTACCTCGGAGTGGCGCTGGCCGGCCTCCGCCTCGGAGGTGCCGACGGCTTCGCCGCCGCCGTCGTCGCGGAGGGCGCCCCCCTTGCCGCCATGCTCGACGGGGGCGTTGCCCGCGCAATCGAGGTCGGCGCGGTGACCGCCATGCTGGGCGTGCTCCTCAACCTGATCCTCGGCTTGTCGAGGGTGTGGCTCGCCATGGGCCGGCGCACCGACATGCCCGCCGCGCTCGCCAGGGTGGCGCCCTCGGGCTCCCCCGTGACCGCCGTGGTGTGGACCGGGGCCGTGGTCGGCGGGACGGCGATGATCGGAGACGTCCGCGTCACCTGGACCTTCTCGGCATTCACCGTCCTCCTGTACTACGCCATCACCAACCTGGCTACGCTACGGCTGCCTTTGGCCGATCGGCGCTTCCCCCGGTGGGTGGCGTGGTCCGGTCTCGCCGCCTGCGCCTTCCTGGCCTGGTGGGTCGACCCGGTGACGTGGCTGGCCGGCATGGGTTTGCTCGCCGTCGGGTTCGGGGCCCGGGCGTTCTACCGGCGCTGAAGCGCAGGGAGAGGTCGGAATCTCAGACCGCGGCGGGGACCCGTTGGCGGGTCTTCACCTCAAATCCGCCGGAGGCCACCACAACGTTCACCCGCAGGACCGGGGCATCCGGGGCCGTGTCGTGCATCCGGGCCTTGTTCGACCACCCTCCGAACAGTGGGATCCCCGACACCACGACCTTCCAGTGCTCGGGCACGATCACGTCGCCGCCGCCGAAGAGCACGAGCGCGTCGATCACGGCCCGGTCCTCGATCTCGGCCTCCGTGAGGTCGATGCTCGCCGCGCCGAACGCGGCCAGCATCGTCGCCCCCCGGAACCGGAGCGACGTCGACTTCGCCTCGGCGCCCGAGAAGATCCCGATCGTCGTGATGCCGTCTCGAGCGTCACCGGAGTCGGATTCCTGTCCCTCGAAGAGGAACATCACCCCGGCCACGATTGCGGCAAGGGGCAGGAACACGAGACCCGGGCTCACGTCGATGAGACCCGTCGTGAAGAGCAGCATCACGAGCCCGAAGACGATCAACAACGACGGTGCCAGCAGGGGCCGGGGCCCCCCGAAGATCTGGATCCCGCCCAGGACGATGAAGACGACGGGCCACCAGGTCCCTATGAACGCCCAGGCGTCCACCCAGCCCGTCAGGTCCATCAAGAACAGCACCCCGACCCCGATGAGGGTCAGGCCCAACAGCACACGGCCGATTCGCACGCTCGCCTCCTCCCCGGACCAGCCTGCCGGGTTAGGCGGCGGGCCGGCCAGGAGCGATAGGCACGGCCGCTGGTTACGTCAGCGGCTGCGGACGTAGTCGGCGACCACGAGGTCGCCGAGCTCGTCGCCCGATGCGAAGAACACTCGTCCGTGGACGATCCGGGCGAGATGGTCGATGAAGTCCACGAGCCCCGGGGACTTCTCGAGCATGAAGACGTTCATCGTCACGCCTGTCCGTGAAAGCCTCAACGCCTCCCGAAAGGTCCGGTCGAGGGTCTCACGAACCGGCGGCCAGTGGAAGAAGACCCGTTCGCCCTCGAGATGGGCGGTCGGCTCGCCGTCGGTGACGAGCAGTACCTGCTTGGCCGCATCACGCTCCTTGGCGAGCAGCCGCCCGGCGAGGAGAAAGGCGTGCTCCATGTTCGTCCCGTACACGGGCTCCCAGTCGACCTCGGCCAGGTCGGCCGGGGACATTCGGCGGGCGTAGTCGCTGAAGCCGACGATCCACAGCCGGTCCTCTGGGTAGGACGAGGCGATGAGGGTGTGGAGAGCCAGAGCCGTGCGCTTGGCGGGAAGCCAGTGCCCGCGTAGGGGCATCGAGCGCGACATGTCGAGGAGGAGCACGGTGGCCACGCGCGTGCGCTGCTCCGCCTCTTCGACCTCGAAGTCGTCGGGATGGAGCCGGACGCCCGAGGTGGACGGGCCCGACCTGAGGACGGCGTTGTGAAGGCTCCGGCGCAGGTCCAGCCGGAACGGGTCACCGAACCGCCATGGCCGGGAGGCGCCGGTCGGCTCGTCGACGCCACCCGCCGCGTCGACGTCGTGGGAGCCGGCCAGTCCGGGCTGAAGTCGCTGGAACACCCGCGCCAGCGCACGCTCCCCCAGTTTGCGCACCCCGCGAGGCGTGAGCTGCAGTCGGCCGGCGCTTCGGGCCACGATGCCGGCGTCCTCGAGCATGCGCTCGATCCGGCGGAGACGCTCCAGGTCCCGGGCGGCCGAGTCCCCGAGCGTGGCCCGCAGGGCGTCGACGTCGACGTCCTCGAGCGAGGCACCTGGGTAGTCCTGCCCGAGGGCGCGCCCCAGCTCGTCGAGTCGTGAAGCCCGGTCGATGGCGTCGAGCCCCTCGGAGAGGCCCATGGGCTCGGAGCCCGTCTCGACGGGCTCGTCCCACGGACGGCCGGGGGCGACGGCTCGCAGGTTGCGGGTGAGTCGGTCCATCTCGAAGGCGAGGTCCAGGTCCTCGAGCACCTCCTTCATGAGCCGATCCATCTCGGCCCGCTGCTCGGGGGTCATCGACGCCATGAGACGCGAGAAGGCGGCGGCCCTCCCGGCCAGGACGTCGAGGAGCTCGTCGAAGGAGGCCGGGGCCTCGGGAAAGAACCCACCGTGCCGGCGCATGAACTCGTCGAACCGCTCCTGGGACGGTCCCATCCCCTGGCCCCGCAGCTCCAGCATCTCGTTCAGGTCGGCGACCATGTCGCTCAGCCGGCGCCGGTCCTCGTCTGAGAACCCCTCCATGCCCTCCGCCAGCCGCCGGAACGTGGTGTCGAGGGCCTGGCGGCGCAGCTCGTCGAGCAGCGCCTCGAAGGCCTCCTGCGCCTCTGGCGAGCGCCAGGTGTGTTCCCTGAGACGGCGGACGCGGTCGGCGGCGTTCTCCGGGAGCGCGTCGAGGGCAACCTCGGCGAACCGGGCGTCATCCGAATCGTCGTCGGCGAGTGCCCGACGCTCGGTCTCCGTGATCTCGTCGAGCCGCTCGCGCACCCCGGCCAGCGGATCCGGCGCACCCATCCGCTCCTGGCCGAGTCTGCGGATGTGCTCGATCCGCTCCCGCAGCCGATGGAGCCCCTCGAAACGGCCCTCCATCCCCTCCTGGAGCAGACGGCGGAGCGCGTGGTCGATCCCCCATCCGTCGAGAACGTCCTCGGAGAGCCGCTCTGCGAGGTCGTCGACGGGGAGTTGCGCTTCGAACGGGTCCTGGCTTCCGTCCCAGCGCGAGTAGCGGGACCGGGTCACGCCCTGCCTCGGACCGAACCGTGGGCCGGGGAACACGCTGAGTGTGTTCCCCAGCCCTGGGTTGGTTCTTCAGGAGACATAGCGGTCGCCGTCCTTGTTCAGGCGGCGGGTGAGGTGCAGACCCTCACAGGCGAACTCGACCGCCGAGGCGGCGTCGCCGGGGGATTCACCCCGCATACCGAGCCGCAGGAGCAGCCCGGTGACGTCGAGGCCGCCCACCTGGGCCAGCAGCCGGTCGGTGGGCACGAGGTCGCCCACCTCGAGGCTGCCGCCTCCGTCGAAGAACTCGAGGACCGGCGCCCACTCGTACCCGGCGAGATGCTCCCGGAACACCTCGAGGACCGCCTGTGCCAGCAGCCGCCGGAGGATCTCCAGCCCCCGGCCCTCCTCGAAGCCCTCGAACTCGACCCTCCCCAGCGACGACTGGATGATGGCGTCGAGGTCCGAGATGCGGGGCACCGCCTCCGCCTCGCCGGTGCGCACCGCCCGCCGGACCGCCGACGCGACCAGGGTCTCGAGGTTGGCGATCGAGAGCCGGACCGACACCCCCGAACGGTGGTCGACGTGTCCGGAGGCTCGTACCTGGTGGCTGAACTCGGCGATCACGTCCTCCATGAACGCGGGGACGTTCACGGGCACCCCCGCCGCCGGGGGCTCTGCCTCCTGGCGCATGATGGCGATCTCGTCCTGGCGGACGTGTGGGTAGTGGGTGCGGATCTCGGACCCGAACCGGTCCTTGAGCGGTGTGATGATCCTGCCCCGGTTCGTGTAGTCCTCCGGGTTCGCCGTGGCCACGAGCAACAGATCGAGCGGGAGCCGGACATTGAAGCCCCGGATCTGGACGTCGCGCTCCTCGAGCACATTGAGCAACGACACCTGGATCCGCGGTGGGAGATCGGGCAGCTCGTTGATCGAGAAGATGCCGCGATGGGTTCGCGGGACGAGTCCATAGTGGATGACGAGCTCGTCGGACAGATAGCGGCCCTCGGCCACGCGGATCGGGTCGACGTCGCCGATGAGATCGGCTACGGCGGTGTCGGGTGTGGCCAGCTTCTCGCCGAACCGGCGATCCCGGCCCAGCCAGCGGATCGGGGTGGCCTCGCCCTCCTCGGCGAGCCGTTGCCGGCAGTGGGCGCACACCGGGCGGTACGGCGAGTCGTTGATCTCGCAATCCTCCACCACCGGGGTGACGGGGTCGAGCAGCTCGACCAGCCGGCGGATCAAGCGCGTCTTCGCCTGGCCCCGCTCCCCCAACAGGATGAGGTCGTGCCCGGCGAGGATGGCGCGCTCGAGGGCAGGGATGACCGTGTCACCGTACCCGACGATCCCCGGGAAAAGCGCTTCCCCCGCGCGCATCCGGCTGATGAGGTTGGCCCGGAGCTCCTCCTTCACCGACCGGTCGACCCACCCCGAGTCCCGCAGCTCGCCGACGGTCCTGGCATCGGTGGGATGGCGCGTCATCGCCGGAACCATACGCGCCGGTCCCGGGTAGCGGCGCCCGAGACCGGGCCTTTGGGGTCGAGATCCGAGCTGCGTATCGTGCCCAAGGAGCCGAATGCCGACAGGAGTCGCCGTGACCAAGTTCGCCTATTTCTGCGGCCACGAGCAGTGGCAACCCGAGGAGCTCGTCCGCCACGCCGTGCTGGCGGAAGAGGCCGGCTTCGACATGGTGGTGGTTTCCGAGCACTTCCATCCCTGGGTGGACGACCGGTCTGCCGCCGGGTTCGCCTTCGCCACGATCGGGGCGATGGCCAATGCCACCAACCGCCTGGAGTTCGCCACCGGTGTGACCACCCCGCTCTGGCGGTTCCACCCGGGGGTGGTGGCCCAGGCCGCCGCCACCCTCGACCGGCTCAGCGGCGGGCGCTTCAATCTCGGCGTGGGGACCGGCGAGAACATCAACGAGGGCCCGCTCGGGTACGAGTTCCCCGCCTACCGGGAACGGGCCGAGCGGATGGCCGAGGCGCTCGAGATCATGCGCCGGCTACTCGATGGTGAGAAGCTGACCTTCAACGGCACGTACTACCGCACCGATCGGGCCAAGCTCTATTCGCCCCCGATCGGGCCCGTGCCCTTGTGGCTGGCCGCCGGGGGGCCGAAGTCGGCCGAGCTGGCGGCCCGGATGGCCGACGGGATCATCACCTCGGTCAAGGACCCGGTCGACACGATCGCCAAGGTGATCGAGCCGGCGGCGGCGGCCGCCGCCGAGGCCGGGCGTGATGCTCCCAAGGTGCTCGCCACCCGCTGGTCGGTCTTCGCCTCCGATCTCGACGAGGCGTGGGAAGCCCTGTTCTCGTGGCGCGGCCTGCGGGCACCCGGCCGGCTGGAGGCGGTGGATCCCCGTGACCTGCGCGAACGCGCCGACGCCCTGCCCCGGGACGAGGTACTCGGCCGCTACTCACTCGTGGCCGACGCCGACCAGATCGTCGAGACCTACCTGCCGCTCGTCGCCGAGGTTGGCGCCGACATCGTCACGCTGCAGATGACGTCGCTCGACCAGGAGGGCCTCATCGAGTTCCTGGGCGCCGAGGTGCTCCCCCGCCTGCGAGCCGCGGCCTCCTGACCACCGCTCACTCGTCGAGTAGGGAGAGGATCGAGAAGACGATCTGACGGACCTCGGCGGAGACGCCCGCCCGCGAGCGAAGCGCCATCAGCGAAGGTCGCTGGTCGCGGATGAGGTCGAGCATCCGCTCGGCCTCGGGCCGGGGGTCGGCCTCGAGCGACTCCACCACCTGCGCCAGGTTGCCGGCGAGCACAGGCCCGAACGACGCCAGCACGTCGACCTGCCAGCCGCCGTCGCGGCGCGAGACCAGGGTCGCCCCCTGGGTCCCCGCCCCGGCGAGGACGACCTCGGAGAACGCTCCAGTGACGGGGATTCCCCGAACCCGCTGGACGGTGACGAGCGTGGGGTCGTCGGGAAGATCGAGACGGTCGCCGAAGCCGGCCCAGAAGTTGGCCGCCACCGCCCGTCGGGCGGCATCGTCGAGGGCCACCGCCTCACGGACCGGCATGCCCTCGAGGAGGGCGACGATGGGCATCTGGTCGAGCGCCGTCAGGCCGGCGGCCGCCTCAGGCTCGCCGGCGATCACCGCCCGCATGACGCCGGCGGCTGCCTCGCCCGGGTCGGCCGCCCCGACCTCCGCCGCCGGCTCCTCCCCGACGGTCGAGTCGGTGGCACCCGTGCAGGCGCCGAGGACGGCGACCGCCAGCAGCCCGGCGAGGAGCCGGCGGGTCACGCCGGAGCCAGCACTCGCAGCGTCTCCTCCACCACGGCGCGGTCGGGAGAGAGCACGCTGAGCGCCGCCGTCGTGACGCCCGCCCCGGCGAAAGCGTCGAGGCGATCCCGAACGGCGCCGCCGTCGCCGACCAGTGTGAGCCGGTCGACGAGGCCGTCGTGGACGGCCCTCGCCACCGCCTCCCGGTCGCGGGCGGCCCACCCCTCGGCGATGGCGGCGGCCTCGTCCTCGAACCCCATCCAGGCCAGGAAGCGGTTGTACACGGGCTGGGCGAGATAGGGGCCGAGGAAGGTCCGCCGGAGGACCTCACGGACCGGGGCGGGGTCGTCGGTGACCGCCACCTGGAGTCTGGCCATCACCCCGAACCCGGCCGGGTCCCGTCCCGCCGCTGCGGCCCCGTGCCGGACCTCGGCCAGCTGCCGCGGCACCACCTCCGCCGGCATCATGTTGAGACACACGCCGTCGCCGACCGCGCCCGCCACCCGCAGCATCCCCGGGTTCAGCGCTCCGACGTAGACGGACACGGGTCCCGCCGCCGGCGCCGCGTTCCGGAACCGCCTCATCGCCACCGTCCGCCCCTCGAAGTCACCCACCTCGTCGAGGCCGGCCCGAACGGCCTCGGCGGTCTCGCGGACCCTCGTGAGCGGCCGCTCGAAGGCCACCCCGTTCCATCCGTCGACGATCGCCTCGGACGACGAGCCGATCCCCAGCCGGAACGGCCGGCCGGCGAGGACCTGCGATACCGAGCTCGCGGCCATGGCCAGCACGGCCGGGGTCCGGGTATAGGCAGGGACCACCGCCACCCCGACGGTCATCCGCTCGGTGGCAGCGGCGGTGGCCGCCGCTGTCACGAAGGCTTCGGGCCCGGCGACCTCCGAGAGCCACGCCTCCCCGTATCCGAGCTCCTCGGCCCAACGGGCGAGAGAGGCGAGCTCGGGAACGGTGAGTCCGGGGGTGGTGAGGCTGAGTGCGAGGTCCATGGGGTGCCACGCTACCGGCGGAGGCGTCAGTCCAGCCGGCCGGTGGCGAGGAGCCTGGATCGAGCCTGCGGATCGGAGAGGCCATGCCGTCGCCAGAGCACGGCCAGGTAGGCAAGCCCAATGGCATCCAACAACCAGCGGACCGGGTCGGCCAAGGCTCGCCGCCAGGCGAGCGGCCAGAAGGGGGCCTCGCCGGGGGAAAAGTCCCAGCCGAACAGGGGCCAGAAGAACACCTCGGCCGTTGCCCACATCCCGTCCACCAACAGGTGGATCAGCCAGCCGACGACGAATGCCATCCACGCCCGGCGGCGGCGCCCCCGCCGCGTGGCGAGGAGCACCACGACCGCCACGAGGGACGGCAGGAGCAGTGAGTGGGCCATGAGCTCGCCGGTGGCGAGTCGAGGCACGAGCACCGTTCCGGTCAGCAGGTCGACGACGTCGGGCGCCAGGGCGCCGGCGATCAGGAACCGGTAGTCGACCTTCGGGTCGCGGAACACCCAGCGGAACACGAAGGCCGCCGAGGCGACGTGCCAGATCATCACCGCCGGGATCGCCTCATCCGTCGAGGGCGGCGTTGGCGAGGGCGTCGGCTTCGCGGTTCTGCTCCCGGGGCACGTGCTCCAGCCTGACCTCGGGGATGCCGCCCAGCCCGGCCCGGGCCCGCTGGTAGAGGTCGCGCAGACCGGGCGCCTTCACCCGGTACACGCCGGCGAGCTGACGGATGAGCAGCTGGCTGTCGGCTCTCACCTCCAACCGGTCGGGTGCATGAGCCGACGCCATTTCGACCCCCTCGACGACCGCCAGGTACTCGGCCACGTTGTTGGTGGCCCGGCCGATCGCCCGACTCAGCTCGGCCACTTTGACGAGCCGGTCTCCCTCCCTGCGGTACAGCACCGCTCCGATCGCGGCCGGGCCCGGATTGCCCCTTGATGCCCCGTCGGTGAAGAGGACGAAGCTCCCCGGCATCAGAGCACGAGCAGCCGGCGGCAGTGGATACACCGGGGTGGATCGACCGCGGCCACCTCGGCCTGCTCGGCATGGGAGAGTGCCAGGTGGCACCCGCCACACACCCCGTGCTCCAGCCGGCCGATCGCCACCCCCTGCTTGGTTCGCCGGAGCTGCTCGTAGAGCGAGAGGGTCTCGGGAGCGATCGGCTCGACTATCCCCCGCTTCCTCGCCTCGAGCCTGGCGATGTCGGCGTCGATCACCTTCCACTCGGCCGCGATGGCGGCTTCGAGCTCGGACTCGGCGCTCGTGGACTCGGCGAGCACGCCGGCGGCGGCATCGACCTCGAGCTGCAGCCCCTCCCGGCGGTCGAGGAGGGCCAGCACCCGCTCCTCGAGGGCCGACCGCCGACCGCGCAGGGACTCGACCTCGACCCGTTTGTTCTCGGTCTCCCGTGCACTCATACCTCCGGCGAACAGGCGGGTCTCCGACTCCTGCAGGTGCTGTTCGAGGATCCCCAACTCGCCGTCCTGCTTGTCGAGCTCGAGCTCGAGCACGCGCAACTCGCCGGCGAGCCGTTCGTGCTCGGCAGCGAGCGACTCGCGCCGGTCGTGCACCTCGTGGTATCGCTCGAGCTCGGGCAGGGTCTCCCGCCGGTGGAGCAGCCGGTCGATCTCGAGATCGAGCTCCTGGAGGTCGAGCAGGTCCGACAGGGGGTTCATCTCGTCCATCGGGTCGTGAGGGTACCGGGCTCAGGCGCGACCGGGTCAACCCGCCGATCAGCGCTCGGCGACGATCCGGGCGAGGAACCCGTCGTGAACGACCAGGTACAGCTCGCCGTCGGAATCCACCCCGAACGCGTTGACCCGGGGGTCTGGCCCAGCTGCTCGATCCAGTTCTCCTCCTCGACGGCCTCACCGTTCTCGTACCGGATGCTGCGCACGAAGCCGGCGCACCAATCGGCCTAGAAGGAGTGGCCGGAGATCTCGGGGATCGACGACCCCCGGTAGGCATCCGGGTGCCGGCCCCGAGAGCTATCGGGCCACGGGTCGCCACCACGGAGTCGGATCGTGATGGACGAGGTCAACCACCTCCGGCCCGAGCATCCCGGCCAGCTCGCGCAGTCGGGCCAGGCCCGGTCGCTCGGTGGCGGCATGGCCCGGGTCGACGAGCGCGATGCCCCGGTCGAGCGCCTCGATGGCGCGATGGTGGGCCACATCGCCGGTCACGAACACGTCCGCCCCTGTGGCGGCGGCGTCGGCGAGCATGGAGGAGCCGGATCCCGGGATCACAGCCACCCGGACGATCTCCCGGTCCTCCGCCCCCGATACCCGCAAGCCGGTGTCGCCGAGCACCGAGCCGACCTGGGCGCCGAATCGCGACAGCGACGTCGGGGAGGCGAGCGAACCCACCCTCCCGCCGAACCCGAGGTTGGAGCGGACCTCGTAGACGTCGAACGCCGGCTCCTCGTAGGGGTGGGCCCGGACCAGGGCCGCAACCACCGCCCCCTCCCGCCCGGCCGGGGCGATCATCTCGAGACGGACCTCCGGCTCCCGGTTCACCGCGCCTGCCGAGCCGGTGACCGGCGACGCCCCGGCCGGCGCCTCGAACGCGCCGGTGCCCTCGGATCGGAAGCTGCATCCGGTGTAGGCACCGATCCGGCCGGCCCCGGCCGCGGCCATCGTCGCCGCCACCTCCTCGACCACCTCGGCGGGGACGAACGTCACCACCTTGACCTGGCCGGCGGGGTGGATCGGCCCGAAAGGAACCGAGTCCGTCAGTCCGACGGCGGCGGCGAGGGCGTCGGCGGCACCTCCGGGGGCGGCATCGAACGCGGTGTGCACCACGGCCACGGCCACGCCCGCCCGCAGCAGCCGGAAGACCCGCCCCTCCGACCCGGGTCCGGCCCGGACCCCCGTCAGCGCCCGGAAGATCAGCGGGTGGTAAACGACGAGCAGGTCGGGCGGATCCGCCTCGGCGGCTGCAACCACCTTGTCGGTGACCTCGTGGCAGACGCCCAGCCGCCGCACCGGGGCCTCGGCGTCACCGACCTGGAGTCCCCCGGCGTCCCAACCGGCCGCCCTGGACGGATCGATGGCGGCATCGAGCCCTCCGAGGACCTCGGCGATGGTGGGAACCGGCATGCCCGGTGGATGCTACCGAGACCTCCACCGGCGCTCTGGGAGACCTCTGACCCGGGTGGGCGTTGCTGGGATCGAACCAGCGACCTCCTGCTTGTAAGGCAGGCGCTCTCCCGCTGAGCTAAACGCCCGATGCAGTCGGGGATGGTAGGACGCCGGTCCGAATCGGCGCTCAACCCGTCGGCCGACCGTGCCGATAGCGGGGTTCATGGAGCATCGAGCATGGTGAGCCGCGCCTCTGCGCGAGACGTCGGTGACGACGCCCTCGGGCGGTACCTCAACGGCATCGGCAACTACGACCTGCTTACCGCCGAGGAGGAGGTGGAGCTCGCCCGCCTCATCGAAGAAGGCAAGCTCGCCGAGGCGGTCCTGGCCGGCGGGGCCGAGCTGGAGGCGGAGGAGCGGCACCGGCTGATCGCCGTGGCGGCCCGCGGCGCCGACGCCCGTGCTGCGTTCATCGAGGCCAACCTCCGGCTCGTGGTCTCGATCGCAAAGCGCTACCGCCACGCCGGCCTGCCCTTCCTCGACCTCGTCCAGGAGGGCAACCTCGGCCTCATCCGGGCCGTCGAGAAGTACGACTGGCGCAAGGGGTTCAAGTTCTCCACCTACGCCACCTGGTGGATTCGACAGGCGATCGGACGCGCCGCCTCCGACAAGGGCCGGACCATCCGGGTGCCCGTTCACATGGTGGACACCATCAATCTGGTGCAGTCGACCGAGGCCGAGCTGCTCATGCGGCTGGGCCGGCCTCCGAGCATCGCCGAGGTCGCCCTCGAGTCGGGTCTCACCGAGGACCGGGTCGAGGAGGCGCTTCGTATAGCTCCCGAGCCGGTGTCGCTGTCCGATCCGGTCGGCGAGGACGACGCGGTCATCGGCGACTTCATCGAGGATCGCGATGCGGTCACCCCCTTCGAGGCGGTGCTCGTGTCGATGGGCGTTGAGCAGCTGGCGGTGGCACTCGCGGAGCTCGACGATCGCGAGCGCCAGGTGATCTGCATGCGCTTCGGCCTCGGGGACTACACGCCGTCGACCCTCGACCAGGTCGGACGCCACCTCCAGGTGACCCGCGAGCGGGTACGCCAGATCGAGATGCGGGCGATCGCCAAGATGCGCCGCCCGCCCGAGATCCGACGGCTGCTCGACGTGGCCGTCATCTGACGGCTCACGCCGAGCACACCATCGCCCGCAACTCCTGCTCGCTCGCCTCGACCGGCCGGTGCCGGTCCTCACGACGGGGCCGGCCTCGCGGTCGCTTCCGGTGGTAGGCCCGCCCGTCCCAGAAGACGATGCCGCCCCACACCCCCCACTCGGCTCCCGCCTCGAGGGCGACCTCGAGGCATTCGCGCCGGACGTCGCAGGACCCGCAGAGGGCTTGGGCGGCGGCCAGGTCGGCCGCGTCGTCGGAAAAGAACAGGTCGTGACGGCCGGATGCAACGCACCGGCCACGCTCGTAGATGTCGTGATGCATGGGGACCTCTGACTGCTCGGGCGGCACGCGGGACGGCCGCCGGTGGTGGTGGGGGGTACCGGCGGCCGTCGGGGGGGACTGAGTCAGTCGGAGTTACTCGACCATGGGCCGCCGGTGGGCGTCGACGCCGGTTTCGACGAGGGTGGCGCCGACCCCACCGAAGGGACGGACGCGCACCCCCGGCGCCCGGAGCCGGGCGTCGGGGTTCGTGAAGGTGATCGGCGTCATCCGCATGTGCGACCTTGGTGTGCGACGGACGGAACCTACGACTCCGAGAAGCCCGAGTCAAGCCAATTGGGGACCCGGTCCCCCGACCCGCCGAAAGACCACGGCTCGCCCTCGACTCGAGGTCATGCCATCATCCGCTGCCATGCGAGTCGTCCGCCGTCTCCTCGTCACCGGGCTCTTCGGCTGGTTCCTGGTCGTCGCAGGCTCGGTCCTGGCCGCCCTCGTCGCCCGCACCCGGGTGCGGGAGGTCTCCGAGCCCGACGCCGAGCGCGTGACGATCGTCTCCGCACTCCGTCAGGGCGACGTCCGCAACCGGTCGGACGCCTTTGCAGGCGGCTCGGTGCTGACGATGTTCGGTCGCACCCGGCTCGACCTGCGGAGGGCGGTGCTCGGCGACCACGGCGCCCACCTGGAGGTGACCACCCTGTTCGGCGCCGCGGAGATCAGCGTCCCCGACACGTGGTTCGTCACCGTGATGGGCCCGGCGGTGTTCGGCGCCAACCACGTGGCGGTGACCGACCCCGCCGAGGTGGGTCCGGGCGCCCCCCGCCTCACGATCAGCGCCCGGACCGGTTTCGGCGGGCTCGAGGTGATCTCGCGGGCGGTTCTCAGGGCCACCGGCTGATCGGCAAACCCGGGAGGGTCGCGGCCCGGTTGGTAGCGTGCGGAGATGGTCGCCACCCGTATCGAGGCAGATCTGCTCGTCCCCGGGCGGGGCGAACCGATCTCGGACGGAGTGGTCGTGACCGAGGGCTCGACCATCGCCTATGCCGGTCCCGCCAATGGGGCTCCCGCCACCCCTGGGGCGACCGTCGTCACCACCCCGGCGGTTATGCCGGGCATGTGGGAGTGTCACGGCCACTTCTTCGGGATCCGGGGAGCCAACCTCGAACTCCTGGTTGGGGGCGCACCCCAGGTCGGGGTGGTGCGGTCGGCGGTCGACGCCGCTGCCGCGCTCGCCGCCGGATTCACGAGCGTGCGCGAGGTCGGCGGGTACGGAACCTTCTTGGCGACGGCGATCGACGAGGGCTCGATCCCGGGTCCGACCATCTTCGGCTCGGGCAGCATCCTCTCCCAGACCGGAGGTCACGGGGACGTCCACGCCCTGCCCGTCTCCCAGGTCGACGAGTTGTTCGAGCGCCACTTCGGTGCGCCCACCCTGTGCGATGGCCCCGACGACTGCCGGCGTCTCGTCCGCCGCCAGTTGCGGTTGGGCGCCAGGGTGATCAAGGTCTGCGCCTCCGGGGGCGTGATGAGCCAGGTCGATCACCCGATCCACCAGCAGTTCTCCGCCGGCGAGCTGGCGGCCATCGTCGAGGAGGCGGCCCGCGCGGAGCGGGTCGTGGCCGCCCACTGCCACGGTAAGCCCGGGATCATGGCGGCCCTCGAGGCAGGGGTGCGCACGATCGAGCACGGCACCTATCTCGACGAGGAGGCGGCGACGGCGATGCGGGAGTCCGGGGCGGTACTCGTGCCCACCCGGTTCATCGTCGAGTACCTGATGACCTCGGGACGCTCCCAGGGGATGCCCGACTACGCCTATGCCAAGATCGCCGCCCTCGCCGATCGCCACGCCGAGGCCGTCGCCATCGCCGTGGCATCGGGTGTCACGATCGCTCTCGGAACCGACATCTGGGGACCGGGCCTCTGGGGTCGCAACGGCGAGGAGCTCGGCCACCTGGCGGCCGCCGGGATGACCGCGCTGCAGGCGATCGAGGCCGCCACGGCCAACGGCCCGCTCACACTGGGACCGCAGGCTCCCCCGGCCGGGATCCTCGCCGCCGGGTGGGATGCCGATCTCATCACCGTCGACGGCGACCCGGTCGCCGATCTCTCCTTGCTGGCAGATCCCGCCCACATCACGGGCGTCTGGAAGCGGGGCGAACGGTGCAAAGGCTGACCGGGGAAACGGAGGTCGTCGTGGACGTACGCGATCCGGCTCCGGGCTCCACCGGCAGCGTGGCCCGCCGGATGGTGCGGGATGGCACCCCGGCCATGGCCATCGGCTCGCTCGTCGCCGGTCTCGCCGCCTATGCGTTCCAGGTCATCGGAGGCCGGACGCTCGGGGATGTCGGGTTCGCACCGGTAGCGGCATTGCTGTCGGTCCACTCCCTGATCCTGGCGGTGCTGCTCACCCCGGTCGAGCTGCTCACCGTTCGGCGGCTGACGCTGCTGCGGGGCGGCGCGCCCGACCAGCACGACCGTCGATCGATCGCCGTCACGATCGGCGCCTCGCTGTTGGTGATGGTCGTGTTCGTCGAGGTCACCCTCGACCGGTTCTTCGCAGGCGACCAGATCTACCTGATCATCGGCGCCGCCGTCGTGGCGACCCACGCCGTCTTCGCTCTGGCCAGGGGATTCCTGGCAGGGCACGGCCGGTACGTCGCCTACGGCGTGGGATCGGCCTCCGCCGCCCTCGTCCGCGTCGCCCTCGCCCTCGGCGTGGTAGCCCTGGCGGCCTCTGCCACCGCCGTCGGATTGTCGTGGGCGATCGCCCTCCCTCCGCTCGTCATCCTCGCCTGGCGCCCCTTCGTCCGGATCGAGCAGACCGATCGGGTCCCGGGGAGGGCAGGCTCGGGTTCGCTCATGGCCGGCTTCGTGCTGGCGGGGGCGATCTCACAGGCTTTCGTCCTGGCGGGACCGCTCGTGGCCGGCGCCCTCGAGGACGACCCCGCCGGCGTCGACGCCGTCGTGTCGGTGGTGTTCGTCACCTTCTCGCTCGCCCGGGCTCCGCTCCTCGTCGCCCAGAACCTCGCCGCCCGACTGCTGGCCGGGCTCACCAAGCTGGTCGCCCGGCGGGAGCACCGGCAACTGCGGAGCTGGTCGCGCCGGCTCGGCCTGGCCGGGCTGGTCGTGGCGCCGATCGCCTATGCCGGCGGGGCCTGGCTGGGGCCACCGGTCATCGAGCTCCTCTTCGGCCCGGCCTTCCGACCCGACCCGGTCCTGGCCGGCCTGGCCGTCGCCGGGTGCGGGTTGGCCGCCGCCTCCATCTTCCTCGATCAGGTCCTCATCGCCCTCGGGGCCACCGGCAAGCTCGCCGCCGCCTGGACCGTCGCGTTGATCGTGGCCGGGGCCACCCTGCTCGTCGTGGCCGGCGACCCCGGATTGCGGGTGGGATGGGCGATGGTGGCCGGCGAGCTGGCAGCCCTGCTGTTCGTGATGCTCGCCGCCGAGGTCTCCGACCCCGAAAGCCCCGACACCGCCTACGACCTGGTCAAGCGTGGCCTCGATCTGCTCTCGTCGGCCGCGCTGCTGGCCGTGACGCTTCCCGGGCTGGCCGCCCTCGCCGTGGCCGTCAAGATCGACAGCCCGGGTCCGGTCTTCTTCCGCCAGCCGCGCATCGGCAAGAACGAGCGGGCGTTCGTGATGATCAAGTTCCGGTCGATGGTCGACCAGGCGGGTGACGAGCCCCTCTACGAACATCTCGCACGGGTGGCGAACGACGGCTACGTGCGGCCCGACACCGTCGCCGATGGTCCCCGTCTCTACATTGACGACGACCCCCGGGTCACCCGGGTGGGGCGCTGGCTTCGCAAGACATCGCTCGACGAGCTGCCCAACCTGTGGAACGTCTTCCGGGGCGACATGTCGCTCGTGGGACCACGCCCGCTGGTGCCCGCCGAGGTGGAGTTGCTCGACCCGAATGCCAGGGCCCGGTCTCGCGTACGGCCCGGCATGACCGGCCTCGCCCAGGTGGAGGGTGGCTCCGAGCTCACTTTCGGCGAGCGGGCCCACTGGGATCTCGAGTACGTCGAGCACCGTTCGCTGCTGCTCGACCTGCGGATCCTCGCCCGTACCCCACTCGCCGCGCTGGGCCGGCGCCCCTGACGCCCGGATCAGGAGCCGGTGGTCGTGGTGGTCGTCGTCGGCGCCGAGGTGGGGTCGTCTCCGTACCCGCACACCTCCCCGGCCGGCTCCAGCCCATAGGTGAGGCGGGCCTGGTCGGGGTCGGAGGTGATGAGCGCCACCGCTGGGCCGATCTTGGCCGGATCGGGGATCGGGAATCGGGCGGCCGTGTATCCGGAGATCCAGTCGGGCGGGCCGAAGGTCAGGGTGATCGCCTCGGTCGCCTCCACCTTGCCCACCAGCTCGAGGAACTTGGGCAACTGGTTGAGAGGGATGTCGGTGAGGACGTTCTGCTCGACCGTGGTGAGAAGCCGCGGCAGCCCACGGATGAGGCTGGTCACGTCGGCCTGGGCGGCGACGGCGGTGAGAAAACACCGCTGTCGGCTCATCCGGGAGTAGTCGTCGCTCTGACGGCGGCTACGGACGTAGGCGAGCGCCTCGGTCCCGGTGAGCTCCTGAACGCCCTGGTCGATCCGGATCGAAACCGTGGTCCCGTCCTCTTTCGGGTACTCCTCGTCGATGATGGTGTTGGGGATGTACATGGTCACCCCACCCAGCGCGTCCACGACCTCCACGAAGGCCTCGAGGTTGACCATCACGTAGTAGTCGACCGCCACCCCGGTCAGCCCCTCCACCATCGACTTCACCGCCTCGGCTCCGGGGTTCGAACCCGGGAACTTCTCGGGGTTGTCGATCCCGTATGGATAGACCTCGTTCATGATCCCCTGGTAGGCGGTGAACCGCTCTCCGTCGGGGAAGGTGAGGCCCGACAGCCCCCGGGGGAACCCGAACAGCGCCACGTCCCCGCCTTCGATCCCGACCGAGGCCAGGATCATCGTGTCGGTGCGGATACCGCCGCGACCGGGCCCGGCGTCACCGCCGAGCACGAGCACATTGACCCGATCCTTGCCGGCGAAGGGGTCGGCGACGGTGGTCGTGGTGGTCTCGGGAGCCGTGGTCGGAGTGGTGCCCGGGTCGGTCCCGGGCTGCACCGAGCCGTCGGCCGCGGATGGTGAGGTGGTGGGCGAGGCTTCGACGGCGTTGCCGCCGAACACCCGCGTGAGGGTCTGATAGGGCCGGACCAAGTAGTTCCAGCCGAAGACGAGGAATGGCACCGCCACCACGATCATGATGATGGCGGCCCCCGTCGAGGTGCCCCGGCGCCCACCCTCGCTCCAGGCGTCCCAGATGGCGAAGAGCCAGAACCCGAGCGCCACCAGGTACCCGACGATCAGCCCGAGGAAGACGGGTGGGCGGACGAGCATCTCGGCGATCCGGGTCGGACCGGCCGCCGCCAGCGCCAGCACGGCGGTGGCGATGACGACGAGGCCGCGAAAGAAGAGCATCCCGGTCCGGTGACGGCCCTGGCCCCACTGCCCCCAGCCTGGGAGCACGGCGCTCTTGAGCGCGGCCACGGCATCACCGGACCGTCGCGCGCGCGTTCCAGATCGTTCGATGGTCGGCGTTGACATGGACGCTCCGAGTGTACGAGGGACCACGCGACACACCTGGCATCGGCCGGTGCGTCACCCCTTCGACGCCGCCACCCGCCCTCCGGGTTCCTGCTCAGACGATGTGCCGCCCGGAAGCCCACCGCGCCAGCTCGTGGCGGTTCGACAGCTGCAGCTTGCGGAGCACGGCGGAGACGTGCGTCTCGACCGTTTTGACGCTGATCGACAGCCTGCGGGCCACCTGCTTGTAGCTGTACCCGCGGGCGATCTGGCGCAGCACCTCTCGCTCCCGAGGCGTCAGCAGATCCAACTCGGGATCGACCGGGGCCTGGATCGATCCGGCGAAGGCGTCGAGGACGAAGCCGGCCAGCCTGGGCGAGAAGACGGCATCGCCCGCCCGCACCCGCTCGATCGCCGCCATCAGGTCATCGGGGCCGATCGACTTGGTCACGTACCCTCGCGCCCCCGCCCGGATCATGGCGATGACGTCCTCGGCGGCGTCGGACACCGACAGCGCCAGGAACTTGACGCCCGGGTGGGTCTCGTGGACGTTGGCCACCACTGCCAACCCTCCCCCACCCGGCATGTGGACGTCGACGAGCACCACGTCGGGTGCGGTCGCCCGGATGCCCGCCACGCCCTCGTCCACGTCGTCGGACCATCCGACGATCTCACAGCGGCCTTCGAGCTCCGCCCGGACGCCTGCCAGAAACAAGCGGTGGTCATCGACGAGGTACACCCGGGTCACGATCCCTCCCGCGGCAGCACGAGGTGAACCTCGGTCCCCTCCCCCGGCTCGGCGGTCACCTCGGCCGAACCGCCGTGGCGGCGCATCCTCCCCACGATCGACTCGCTGATCCCCCGCCGATGGGTCGGCACCGCCTCCGGATCGAAGCCGTCACCCTGGTCGGCGACCCACACCTCGACCGTGCCGTCCGACACCTCGGCGTAGACCGACACCCGGCGGGCGCCGGAGTGCTTGGCGGCGTTGGTGATGGCCTCCCCGGCGGCCTGGACGAGCGACTGCATCCGATCGTCGATCGGGACGTCGCCGACCGTCACCACCTCGACCGGGACGTCGTGGTCGGTCTCGACCCGCTCCGCCACGGCCTGGAGCGCCGACGACAGCACCGCCGACCCGTCGTGCGGGGAGCGCTCGTAGAGCCATCGCCGAAGCTCGCGCTCCTGTCCCCGGGCCAGCGTGGCCATCCGGCGGGGATCCTCGGTCCGCTGGATGAGGGCGAGGGTCTGGAGCACCGAGTCGTGGAGGTGGGCGGCCATCTCGGCCCGCTCCTCCTGGCGGATCCGCTCGCGCCGCTCGACCCCCAGGTCCTGGGCCAGCCGCCACAGCCAGGGCCCCAGCACGAGCAGCAGCCCGGCCCCGGTCACCAGCACCGCCACCATCACGCTGCCGACCTGGGGGACGGCACTCCGGCCGAGCAGGGAGAGCCCGAACAGGAGCAGCCCGGCCCCGATCACGAGCCGCCATCGACCACCGGGCTCGACCAGGCTGAGCAGCGCCCGGCGCGAGTCGATCTCACGCTGCTCCCACAGGAAGGCCAGCCCGAAGGTCACCGCCGTCACCGGCCACATCACCGTCTCACCCGGCCAGATCCCGATCGAGCGGAGCAGGAGCAGGCACCCGAGGAAGACGGCGCCGAGCCCGAGCAGCTGGGAACGACCGGCCGGCTCCACCGGCTCGGTGGTGCCGCCGACCTGGTCGGAGGTAGCGGCCCAGCCTGCGAGGTACAGCAGCACGCCGAGGCCGAAGACGAAGCCGAGCACGATGAAGCCGGCCCGGACGTACACCGGATCGATGCCGAGCCTCTCGGCGACCCCGGCGGCCAGCCCCGCCACCACCCGGTTCTCGGGGTTGCGACGCACAGTCCAGCGACCTCCCGGGCGGGCGAGGTGAGCGGCGCGGGCTTCGGTCATGCCGCCAGTATGCCGCCACGGCTCGGGGCCGCTCAACGGGGGATCACCCCGAGCCCACCCCGGGGTTCTCGGGGTCGCGTCGGGGACATACCCGATGGACCCCACCGGCTCGGCCCGGCAGGGTGGGGCCCATGGACGGCTACACCACAACCCAATCCCAGGCCGCTCCCACCCCCGGTGGGCAGCCTCCCTGGCGCCGGCCGGTCGAAGGCAGGGTGTTCGCAGGCGTGTCGGGGGCCATCTCCGACCGTCTCGAGATCCCGCTCTGGCTGGTCCGGCTGCTCTTCGTCATCCTCGCCTTCCCGGGCGGGCTCGGCGTCGCCCTCTACCTGGCCGGATGGTTGCTGATCCCGCGGGTGGATCAGGACCAGTCCCTCGCCCAGCAGCTGCTCTCCCGCATCCAGGGTGGGAGCGCCTGGGTGGGCGTAGGGCTCATCGTGCTCGCGCTCCTCATCCTGAGCGATGGCATCGGGTTCCTGCGAGGCGATCTGCTCCTGGCGGTGATCCTCATCGTCGTCGGGGTGCTGCTCTATCGGGGCGAGCTCGGCGGTGACCGCTCGGCGGCTGCGATGACCGCGTCCGACGGCACCCGGGCCGCCTTCACGGGCACCGGGGTCGAGACCGCCGCCGGCACCGGGGCAGGCGGTTCCGGTGGGACTCCCCCGCCCGTCACCCCGTCGCCGGTGCCCCCTGTCCAGCCCCGGCGGGCGACTCCCCCCCAGCCCCGGTCGTTCCTCGGACGGCTAACCGTGGGGTTGGGGCTGGTCGCCCTCGGGACCCTCGGGCTGGTGGAGATGCTCACCCCCGGTCTCGACCTCGGCCCTCGCCACTACCTCGGCATGGCAATCGCCGTACTCGGCTTCGGGCTGATCGTCGGCGCCCGGTTCGGGAGGGCCCGCTGGCTGATCGTGATCGGCGCCCTGCTGATCCCCGGCCTGCTCATGTCGCCCCTCGCCGACTTCGAGTACCGGGGGGCGATCGGCGACCGGACCTTCCGGCCCGCCACCGTCGAGGAGATCGCTCCCGAGTACGTCGGTTCGATCGGCCAGCTCGTCGTCGACCTGCGCGGCGTGGACCTGGGCGGCCGGACGGTCGAGCTCGATGCCCGCCTGGGGATAGGCGAGCTGCGGGTCCTTCTTCCCGAAGGCGTCGAGGCCGCCGTCGAGACCTCGGTCGGCATGGGTCGGGTCGAGATCGAGGGCGTGTCCCGTGAGGGCGCCGGCATCGATCTCCAGCGCAACCTGGAGG
The DNA here is from genome assembly GCA_046484325.1 of Acidimicrobiia bacterium. Classification (GTDB taxonomy): domain Bacteria; phylum Actinomycetota; class Acidimicrobiia; order Spongiisociales; family ZC4RG35; genus JAWOJB01. The sequence continues at coordinate 29,193 of JAWOJB010000092.1, forward strand.
GTTCGGGCGGGACGGTGGTCGTCGACGCCCGCGCCAACGTCGGCGATGTCGTGGTCCGGCGGGGCGGCTCCGAGCCCCGAGGCACCAGCTCGGGGATCGTGGCCGGCACCCGGGTGATCACCAGCGAGGACGCCATCGAGGACTCATACGAGTTCGCCACGGGCAACCTGGTGCTCGATCTCGGGGCGGTGACCCTCACGGAGGACCGTCAGGTCGACGTCCAGCTCGGGACCGGAGACGTGACCGTGATCCTCCCGGCCGGCCAGGGCTACGACGTCCAGGCCTCGGTCGGCAGCGGGACGATCGTCCTCCCCGGTGCCTACGGCGATGGGCTGGCGATCACGGACAAGGCCTTCCTCGACCTCGGCGGGCCCATGCTGGAGCTCGGGATCGAGGTCGGTGCCGGCACCGTCACCGTCGAAGAAGGAGGTCGCTGATGGAGCAGCATCGCTTCGATGCCGTGTCGTTCGTGTTCGGGGTGATCTTCGCCGCTCTCGGCATCACCTTCATGGTCGCCCCCGAGCCCTGGCGGCTCCTGGCCGGACTGTCCTACGGATGGCTGTGGGCGGCGGCTCTCATAGCCCTCGGCCTGGCGCTGGTGCTGCCCGCCCTGCGAGGTCAGGACCGCGCCGCCCGGCCCGCCGTCGAGACGGCCGCCGAGGAGGATCTCGGCGAGGCGCTGGAGGAGCTCCCGCCACCACCCATCGACTGATCCACCGACACCGTTCCCCACCGTCGAGGGGTCCCCTCCGGGGGGCCCCTCGCTCATGGTGCGGTCGCCTCCTCGATCAGCCGCTGCTTCAGCCGCCACAGATCCTCCGACAGCGACACGTGATACACGTGGGGGTTGACCAGACGGCGGACGCCGGGGTCGAGGCGCTCGAGGTCTGCCCGGCGCCGCGACCGGGCAGCCCCGATGTCCCCGTCGACGAGGGGCCGTCCCTCTTGCCAGGCCGGCTCGAGCAGAGGCTCGACCTCCGAGACCCGATCCGATCCCAGGGTCCGGCGCATCTCGGGGACCGAGGGGTGCCGGAGCACCAGCGGAGCGGCCGGCTCCTCGTGCTCGAGGGCCAGCAGGTCGGCGGTGGCGGTCCCCCGCTCGTCGTAGATCCGCCACAGGCGCTTGGCGCCCGGGTTGATCACCTTGGCCGGGCTGTCCGACACCTTGACCGCCGGAACCCAACCCCCCTGATCGAATACCGCCGTGGTCTTGTACACGCCGTCGAGACTCGGGTCGCCGTCCGAGGTGACCATGCGAGTGCCCACGCCGTACACCAGCCGGGAGATGAGCCGGTCGGGGTCGACCCCGTACCGCGGCGCCTCCTCGGAGATCTGGGCGAGGATCTGCCAGATGGCGAGCTCGTCGAGGGCACTCGACAGGACGATGGTGGTGTCCTCGAACCCGGCGGCGTCGAGCATCCGGGCAGACTGGATGGCGAGGTAGGCGAGGTCGCCGGAGTCGAGCCGGATTCCCACCGGGCGGTGCCCGGCCCTCCGGAGGCCCTCGAACACCGTGATCGCGTTGGGAACCCCGGACTCGAGGGTGTCGATGGTGTCGACGAGGAGCAGGCAGTCGTCGGGATAGACGTCGGCGTAGGCCTGGAAGGCCCCCAGCTCGCCCTCGCCGAGCGCCATGAATACCTGGACCATCGAGTGGGCGTGGGTGCCCCGCGACGGGATGCCGGCATCCAGCGAGGCTCCGACATTGGATGAGAAGTCGGCCCCCCCGACGAACGACGCCCGGGTGGCGGCGTTGGCCCCCTCGGCCGGTGCCCGGCGCATGCCGAACTCGAGCACCGGCCCCCCACGGGCTGCCTCGGCCACCCGCGATGCCTTGGTGGCGATGAGGGTCGGGTAGTTGAGATGGTTGAGGAGTGGTGTTTCGAGGATCTGGGCCATCGCCAACGGGCCCTCGGCCACGGTGATCGGCGTGTCCGGGTGGACCACCCTGCCCTCCGGGACGGCGTGGAGCGCGACGCCGTCGAACCCGCCGGTCGACCTCAGCCAGGTGAGGAAGTCGTCGGCGAAGAGCCGGCGGCCTGAGGCGGTTGCGAGCCCGGCCAGCGCCTCGACCTCGTCCCGGCCGAAGCGGGCCGTCGACATCCAGTCGAGTAGCGGCGCCATCCCGGCGTTGATGCAGTAGCCGGCCTGGTGCTTGCCGTAGTCGGGGTAGCTGCGGAAGACGTGCTCGAAGCGGGCCGGGCGCTCGTGGAGGCCCATCCGGAAGTAGAGCTGGGCCATCGAGAGCTGGTAGTGGTCGGTGAACAACGCCCCGCGGCCGAGCCCGTCACGTGCCATTCGCCCACGCTACCGCCCCGAACCGCGGGCCCCTCACCACACTGGGTGTGTTCACCAACCCTGGGTTGGTGAACACACGGATCGTGGTCACCGGCCCACAGTTCGGGCGACGCGCAGGGAGGTACGCTCGGAGCATGCAGAGTTACGACGCCGCCACCGCCCTCGTCGTCGTGGACTGCCAGAACGACTTCGCCGACCCGGGCGGCTCGCTCTACGTCCGGGGTGGCGAGGACGTCGTCGTCGCGGTGAACGCCGAGGTGGTCCGCGCCCTCGCCGCCGGCGCCTTCGTGGTCTATACCCAGGACTGGCACCCCGAGTCCACCCCCCACTTCGCCAAGGACGGGGGGATCTGGCCGGTCCACTGCGTCGGCGAGACCTGGGGGGCCGAGCTCCACCCCCGGCTGCTGGTGGCGGGCCCCGTCGTCCGCAAGGGCGCCGCCGGTGAGGACGGCTACTCGGGGTTCACCATGCGGGATCCGGAGACGGGCGAGACCACCACCACCGAGATGGAGGATCTGCTGCGCCGGGCGGGGTCGACCCGGGTGGTCGTGGCGGGGCTGGCGCTCGACTATTGCGTCAAGGCCACCGCTCTCGACGCCACCGGCCTCGGCCATCCGACCCGGGTCCCGCTCGGGCTGACCGCCGCGGTCGACCTCGAGCCGGGGGACGGTGAGCGGGCGGCCGCCGAACTACGCGGCGCTGGGGTCGAGGTCGGTTGACCGGCGGCTCCACCACTCCTGCCAGAGCATCCGGCCGCCGCTGAACAGCACGAGTAGCCCGAACAGCCGCCTGAGCAGCGCCGGGTCAAGGGCGAGCGCCGCCCGGGCCCCCAGCCAGGCGGCGGCCGCTCCACTCACCCCGATCAGGAGGGCGGTGGGCAGGTGCACCCGGCGGTTGCGGACATTGGCCACGGTGCCCGACACCGAGGTGAAGAGGATCGCCAGCAGCGAGGTCCCCTGTGCCACCGCCTGCTCCATCCCGAGGAGCTCGGTCATCGCCGGCACCATCACCACGCCCCCGCCCACTCCGGCCAGGCCGGAGGCGACGCCGGCCACGAGGCCGATGACGACCGCCAGGAAGGCCGTCACGGCACCAGCATCCTCAGCCCCGCCGCCACCAACACGACGGCGAACACGATCCGCAGTACCGAGGAGGACAGGCGGTGCATGAGCTGGGCCCCGGCATAGGCGCCGGCCAGGCCGCCGATGCCGAGGGCGAGACCGACACCCAGATCCACGCTGCCCGCCAATCCGTAGGTCAAGGCCCCCGAGATGGCGATCACGAAGATCGCCGCCAGTGAGGTGGCATGGGCGGTGTGCCGGTCGACCCGCAACAGCCAGATCAGGAGCGGCACCATGACGATGCCTCCGCCCACCCCGAAGAACCCACTCAAGAGACCGCCGGTCACCCCGACACCCACCACCCGGGCCGGGGAGATCGAGCGAGAGGGTTCGGCCACCCGGCGAGCGTACCGGCGGCAGAGCTAGCGTCGAGTCGTGGTGGTGAACCGCTTCGACGTGATGGTGATCGGCGGCGGGATCGCCGGGATGGGGGCGGCGGCGTTCCTGTCGGAACGGGCCTCGGTGGTGCTTCTCGAACAGGAGGCACAGCTCGCCCATCACACCACAGGACGGTCGGCGGCGCTCCTCTTCGAGAACTACGGACACACGTCGATCCGCCCCCTCACCAGGGTGAGCCGGCCCTGGTTGGAGAACCCACCGGACGGGCTGGTCGACGCCCCGCTCCTCTCCGAGCGGGGGGCCCTGACGTTCGGGCGGCCCGATCAGCTGTCGACCCTCGAGCGGCTGCACGCCGCGGGCCGCGCCGCCGGCACCGCGGTGGAGTGGCTCGACGAGACGGGCGTCCGGTCGCTGTGGCCAGAGATCCGTCCTGGCCATGCCGAGGCGGGGGTGTGGGAGCCGGGCGCCCGCGACCTCGACGTCGCCGCCATCCACCAGGCATTCGTGCGTGCGATGCGCCGTCAGGGCGGGGGGATCCACCGGTCGACCCCGGTCCGCGAGCTGCGACGAGCGAATGGGATGTGGCAGGCGGCAACCGGCGCCGGCAGATTCGAAGGTGAGATCGTCGTCGACGCCGCCGGAGCATGGGGGGATCAGGTCGCCCGGATGGCGGGCGTCGCTCCGGTCGGGCTGCGACCGCTGCGGCGGACGGCGTTCATGGTGCCCGGCTCGGTCGATCTCGAACGGCGGCCGATGGCCGTCGACGCCGACCACGACTTCTACGTCAAGCCCGACGGCACCCAGCTCCTCTGTTCGCCGGCCGACGAGACGCCGTCGGAGCCGTGTGACGCCCGCCCCGAAGAGGCGGAGGTGGCCCTGGCCATCGAGCGGATCAACGCCGCCACCACCCTCGGTATCGTCACGGTCCGGTCGGCCTGGGCCGGGCTGCGGACCTTCGCCCCCGACGGGGGCATGGTCGTTGGGTTCGACGACCGGGTCGATGGGTTCTGCTGGCTGGTCGGGCAGGGCGGTACGGGCATCCAGACCGCCCCGGGCGCCTCCCGGCTGGTCGCCGACCTGGTTCTCGACGGACGTGTCTCCCCGGAGCTCGAGGAGGCGGGGGTCGACCTCGCGGCGCTGGGACCGGAACGGATCAGGAAGGAGAAGCCGGATGGCTGAGCTGGGACTGCCCGAGGTGCAACAGGCGGAGGTGACGGTCCTCCACGAGGGCTACGCCGGCGAGCGGGTCGGATCCACCGTGGGACTCGTGGTCGAGCCGGGGTTTGTGGTCGTGATCGACCCGGGGATGGTGCGGGACCGCTCGATGATCCTCGACCCGCTGTTCGCCCACGACCTGCGCCCCGAGGACGTCACCGACGTGGTGTTCAGCCATCATCATCCGGACCACACGCTTCACGCCGCCCTCTTCGACGAGGCCCGCTTCCACGACCACTGGGCCATCTATCGGCGTGACGTGTGGACCTCCCGTGATGCCGACGGCTTCTCGGTCTCCCCGAGCGTCCGATTGGCGGCCACCCCGGGCCACACGCCGCAGGACATCACGACACTCGTCGGTACCTCCGCCGGCATCGTGGCGTTCACCCACCTGTGGTGGCACAGCGGGGGCCCGGCCGAGGACCCCAGGGCGACCGACCCTGGGCAGCTCCATCTGCACCGATCCCGGGTGCTCGAGGTGGCGGGGGTCGTCATCCCCGGCCATGGGCCGTCCTTCCGGCCGGACGACACCACCCCCCGCTGACGGTACCGTCGGGCCCGCTGAGCGAGGAGCGTCCGATGAGCGAGATCGACCCCCGGCGGTTCCGGACCGCCTGCGGGCAGTTCCTGACCGGCGTCACGATCGTGACCACCCTCGATGCCGCCGGGTCTCCGGCAGGGCTCACCGCCAACTCGTTCACCTCGGTCTCGCTGCATCCCCCTCTCGTACTCGTCTGCCTGGGCAGGGACTCGCTCACGATCGAGGCCTTCGAGGCGGGGAACGGGTTCGCCGTCCACGTGCTGGCCACCGACCAGCAACCCCTCGCCCAGCGCTTCTCGACCAAGGGGATCGAGCGCTTCGAGGGCGTCGACTGGTCACCAGGGCGGAGTGGCATCCCGGTCATCTCCGGGGCACTGGCGGTCTTCGAGTGCGACCCCGCCGCCACCTACGACGGAGGCGACCACGTCATCCAGGTCGGCCAGGTGCGGGCGATGACGTTCGAGGACACCGACACGGCCGCCCTCGGCTACTTCCGCGGCCGGTACGTGACCTCTCCCTGAGGCGCCGCGGGCCTCAGCCCACCTCGACGAACACGAACCCGGCCACCTCCCGGTTGCCGGTGTAGGCCCGATCGACGATGCGATAGACGCCTGCGGCGGCCTCGGGCACTCGGATCCTCGTGGCGTTGGGGACGGCGTAGCCGACGGCGGGGACGGTCGTGGTCTCACCGGGCACGACCTCGAGCGTTACCGACTCCCTGACCACCTGATGGGTGACGACCCACCCCGATCCGTCCCAGCACTGCCATTCGAGCCCGGCACCCACCAGCGCCTCGGCGCCCAGGCCCTCGGCCGAGATCGACAGGACGGCCTCGGAGCCGGCCGCCACAGGATTCGGCTCGAGGGTGAGGGCGAGCGCCGACTCCTCGGAGAGCTCGCCGGGCGGCGGGGCCATGCAGTCGGTGGTCGGGTCCGTCGCACATGCCGCCACCAGGACCGCGACCATCAGCCCGGCTCCGAGCCTGTGGGTGGTCACCATCCCGAGCCTCCCCCGCCGCCGATCCTCCCGCCGAACCCTCCTCCCCCGCCGAACCCTCCGAACCCTCCGCCGAAGGGGCCACTGCTCCCCCAGGTGGAGCCGGCGGCGCCGCCGGCTCCGAACCCGCCCCCACCGCCGAAGCCGCCGAACCACGAGTCCCGGTTCCGGCTCCACGAGGTGTCCCGGTAGACCGGGCGCCAACCGAGCGAGCCGCTCACCCCCCGGGTGATGACCCAGTGGTAGTAGAAGAGGAAGAACGGGTCGAAGCTCCGCACGTCGGCGGGGATCGGTCGGCCGGTCCAGGTGTCCTCTCCCCGTCCGGTGCCGGCGTGGGCGAGCTCGGGGGCGTAGCGGTCGGCATCGTCGATGCTCGACCGGGCCAGCGCCTGGCGCTGTGCGGCGTAGGCGAGCGCAAAGGCCCGCGGACCGCGGGGGTCGGAGGCGCCGAAGGCGGCGGCGACGTCGGCGTACGAGCCCTCCAGGCCGACCGCGTCGAGCGCCGCCCTGGCCTCCTGCCAGCGCCGGAGGGCCTGGGCCGGCTCGAGCGAGAGGGCGAGCACGGCGGCGATGGTGCGGCGCCCATCGGCGACCACGTCCTCGCCGGCGAGCTCCTCCAGCAGCTCTCGGTAGGCGGCGATCGCCCGGTCGCCCCGGCGCACGAGAGCGGCGGCGATCGACACCGGCAGCCCCAGCGCGTCGGCCTCCTGGCGCGCCTCCGCCCGCTCCTCGGGGGTGCGGAGCCCGGCGAGGGCATACTCGACCGACAATGGCGGGTCCTCGCCCGCCCGGCGGGCCCCCCGGTAGGCATCGACGAACTCGGGCAGTGCCTCCTCGTCGTTGTTCATGAGCAGGAAGGCGGCAACCGCCGGCAGATCGAGCCCGTCGTCGGCGAGCTCCTTGCCCTCGGCCTGCAGCCGGTCCAGGAGCCCCTGGTACCGGCGGACCGCCTCCTCGGGGTCGTCGTCGAAGTCGGTGAGGGCGGCCGCCACCGCCGGTCGGGCCTCCACCGGCGGCAGAACCTCGTAGAGCCGTTCCATCCGCCCCGCCTTCTCGGCGGCGGTGGCGTAGGCCCCCTCCAGGTCGGCGACCGACTCATCGAGAGGATGGTCGGCGTCGAGCAGGGGGCGGGCCTGGAGGAGCCGCTCCCCCAGGTCGGTGACGACGGCCGCTCCGATCGGGGTGGGACGGCTGCGCCGGGCGACTTCTCGGGCCAGCCTCCGGGTCGCCTCGGCCACCCGGTACGGGCGGAGCGAGTCGACCAGCCCCGACAGCTGCCCGCGGAGCACCTCGAACTCGGCGTCTCCGGGCGCCTCGACGGCCTGGCGGGCGGTGGTCTGCACCGACTCCTCGAGCAGGTCCTGCTCCCCCGACACGCGCATTTCCAGCGGCAGCTCGCGGTACTCGGCCAGCTTGGCCTCGTCGCCGAAAGCCAGGGCGCCGGCTTTCCATGCCGCGGTCAGCGCCTCGGCGTCGGTCGGGAGGGCGCCGCCGGCCAGGGTCGCCACCGCCTCGAGAGCCCGACCGGTGGAGACCGGCGCCGCCTGCTCCGGGCGAGGGAGGAAGAAGTCACCGGGCAGCACGACCTCGTGGCCCGACGGGTTGAGCCGGGCCAGCTGCTCGTCGACCAGACGGCGCCGGCGCTCGACGATCTCGCGTTCACGCCGCCGCCGGTCGGATCGGACGCCGGTGATCACCGCCCCGCCGAAGCCGCCCGCCACCACGAGCCCGATGAGGGCGAGCGGCACCCACAGTCCCAGCGAGCTGCCGGAGGTGGTCGGAGCCGTCGTGGGAGTGGTGGTGTCTCCGCCGAGCACCTGGTCGAGCCCCCCGGCGATGGCGGCGATGCCACCGTCGAAGTCGCCGTCGGCGAAGAACGAGTCTCCCAGGCTCGCCACGAACGACAGCTCGCCATCGGGGATTTCGAGGCCGGAGCCGGTGACGATCTCGGTTCTCCGCTCGGCCAGCGAGACGAGCACGACGACGCCGTCGTTGCGCTCCGCCGAGCCCACCCCCCACGTGTTGCCCAGCTCCTCGGCGAAGCGCCGGGGGTCGAGACCCTGGGAGTCGGGCACGACCACGACCGCGATCTCGTTGCCGGTGCGCTCGACGACCCTGCCCACCGCCCGCTCGAGCCGCTCGTCGTCGACCACGACGCCGGCCGTGTCGGTGACCCACCCGGCGCACGTGATGCCCCGGTACTCGGGGCAGGTGGGGGCCTCCTGGGCGGCGGCCGGGGTGGAGACGGCGAGCCCGAGCAGCACCACGACGAGGAGGCGACGCAGGGTCGGCATCGCCCCCAGAGTATCCGGACCGGTGGGTACCATCGCCCGTCGACGGCGAGCGTGGAGCAGGGCGTGCCATCCGAGAGGGTCGAGATCATCGACGTCGCCCCCCGCGACGGCCTCCAGAACGAGTCGACGCTCCTGGCCACCGAGGTCAAGGTCGAGCTCGTCACCCGGCTGGTCGATGCCGGCATCCGCCGGTTGGAGGCCACGTCGTTCGTCCACCCCAAGCTCGTACCGGCGATGGCCGACGCCGAGGCGGTGATGGCCTCGCTCCCCCGGCACCCTGACGTCTCCTACATCGGCCTGGTACTCAACGAGAAGGGACTCGATCGGGCCCTCGCCGCCGGGGTGGACGAGATCGGCTACGCGGTCGTCGCCACCGACACGTTCTCGCAGCGGAACCAGGGCACCACCACCGACGCGGGCATCGAGGTGTGGAAGCGGATCGCCGCCCGGGCCAGGGAGGCCGGGGTCGGCGCCGGGCTGGTCGTGTCCACCGCCTTCGGATGCCCGTTCGAAGGCGAGGTGGCGGTGAGCAAGGTCGTGGACGTCGTCGAGCGCTGCCTCGAGGTGCCGCCGAACCGGCTCAGCCTGGCCGACACGATCGGGGTGGCGACGCCGGCCGACGTGGTCGAGCGCTTCGGGGCGATCTCCGGCCTGGTGCCTGCCGGTGTGCAGCTCGGCTCCCACTTCCACAACACCCGTGGCACCGGCATCGCCAACGCCTACGCGGCGCTCGAGGTCGGGGTCCGGAGCTTCGACGCCTCGCTGGGAGGGGTGGGCGGATGCCCGTTCGCCCCCAACGCCACCGGCAACATCTGCACCGAGGACCTCGTCTACATGCTCCACCGGATGGGGTTCGACACCGGCCTCGACCTGGAGGCCCTCGCCGACTCCGCCCGCTGGCTGGCCGGCCATTTGGGTGGCTCGGTGGTCGGGCTCTACGCCAAGGCCGGCCCGTTCCCCCGCCCTGCGTCCGGGTGACGCACGCCGGGAACCCGGCATTGTCCTCGAGCGACGCTCCGCCCGAGCGGCGACGATGGCGGTCACGACGACCCTGAAGATCATCCCGCTGGTGGCGATGGCCACGATCGGGCTCTTCTTCATGAACCTCGATCACTTCACGCCGTTCAACCCGAGCGGGGGCTCGATCTTCGCCACCGTCACCGCGGTGGCGGTGATCACCCTGTGGGCGCTTATCGGTCTCGAGTCGGCGACCGTGCCTGCCGAGGACGTGGTAGACCCCGAGCGGACTATCCCCCGGGCCACCGTGCCGGGGACGATCGTGGCGGCGGCCATCTACATCCTGGCGACGACGGCCGTTCTGCGGATCGTGCCGATCGGCACGCTGGCCACGTCCACCGCCCCGTTCGCCGATCCCGCCGAGCTGCATTCGGGGGATGGGCCGCGCACGCTGGTGGCGTTGGCGCGGTGATCTCCACGTTCTCTTGTCTCAACGGCTGGATCCTGCTGCAGGGCCAGATCCCGCGGTCGGCGCCACGTGATCGGCTGTTCCCGTCGGCCTTCGCCCGGTTGTCCCGCGGCGGCCCCCCCCCTGGGTCGGCCTGGTCGTGTCGAGCGCGCTCATCACGTTGTTGATGGCGGCCAACTACACCCGGGGTCCGGTGGAGCTGTTCACGTACACGCTTCTCATCGCCACGCTCACCACCCTCATTCCCTATGCCTACTCGGCCATGGCCCAGCCCATGCTGTTCGTGACGGACCGTGAGCGATTCGAGGGCCGGCGGCTCGTGAAGGACTCGATCATCGCCTGCCTGGCGTTCGCCTACTCGGTGTGGGCGATCTACGGAGCCGGCCAGGAAGTGGTGTTCTTCGGGATGCTGTTGCTGCTGGCGCGGATCCCCGTGTACGTCTGGCTGAAGTGGTGGGGGCGGACGCCCGAGCCTGCCGTGGCGATGGAGGAGCCGGTCGAACCAAGGGTGCTCACACCGGCCTGATCGAGCGTTTCCGACCCCCGGGTCCCGCCTGACGACGGGATCCGGGATCGGGCACCTCCCGAGGCGATAACCTGGTGCCATGCACTGGCGTCCTCATCTCGCCGTCGACCTCGGGAACGCCAACACCCGTATCTATGCACCCGGTCGAGGCGTGCTCGTCGACGAGCCCTCGGTGGTCGCGTTCGGGGGGCGTCGCCGGTCGGTGATCGCCGTCGGGTCCAGGGCCAAGGCGATGGTGGGTCGCAACCCGGTGGGGATCGACCCCGTGTATCCGCTCCGCCACGGCGTGGTCTACGAGGTGGGCGCCGCCGAGCAGATGCTCGCATCGTTCCTCCGCCGCACCGGGCGGCCGGGGGTGCGGCCCCGGGTGCTGGTCTCGGTGCCGGCCGGTGCGAACAAGGTGGAACGGCGGAGCGTCGAGCAGGCGGCCCACTCCGGAGGGGCGTCGACCGCGTTCATCATCGAGGAGCCGCTGGCCGCGGCGATCGGCGCCGGGCTCCCGGTGGACCAACCGGCGGGCGGGATGCTCGTCGACGTCGGAGCAGGCATCACTGAGGCGGCCGTGGTGTCGCTCGGATCCCTGGTCGCCTCCCACAGCGCCCGGGTGGGCGGGGTCGAGGCCGACGAGGCGATCGCCGAGTGGGCACGACTCGTGCGAGGTGTGGCGATCGGGATGCCCACCGCCGAGCGGGTCAAGATCGCGGTGGGGTCGGCCGACCCCCGGCACGACGTCGGCTCGATCGAGGTCGTGGGGCTCCACATCGCCTCCGGGCTCCCCCGGAGGGTGGTGTTCGACAGTGGCGAGGTGCGCGAGGCGATCGAGCCGGTGGTGCGGTGCATCCTGTCGGTGGTCCACGGGACCCTGGAGGAGACCCCACCCGAGCTCTCAGCCGACCTGGCGGGCTCCGGGATCGTGCTCGGAGGCGGGATGGCCCGGCTCAGGGGGCTCGGCCACCGGATCGCAGGTGAGACGGGGATCCCCGTCAGCGTGCCGGACGACCCCGACCGGGCTGTCGTCACCGGGTCCGCCCGCTGCGTCGACGAGCCGCGGCTGTTCGACGCGGCGTTGGCCGCCAGCGCCTGACGGCCGGTCCGGGACGGCCTTCGGGCGTCCTGGCCCACCGTGACCTCCGACTCTGCCGCCCCGAGGCGGCTTGCGCGACGATCGACCCACCATGTCCTCCGAAGTTGCGTCCGACGCGCTCGGCGCGCCGGTTCGAGTTGCGGTGCTCGGATCCGGCCAGATGGGCTCGAGCGTGATGGGAATCCTCCTCGCCAAGCACGGGATCGAACCGGTGGCGGTGGTGGCACGGCGGCCCGAACGCGCCGGCGTCGACGCCGGTGGGCTGCTCGAGCCGCCCCGGTCGATCGGGCTGCCGATCGACACCGACCTCCGGGCAGCGCTGAACCGGGCCCGCCCCGACCTGGTTATCCAGACCACCTGCTCGACCCTCGTCGACGCCGAGCCCGAGATCACCGCCTGCCTCGAGCACGGCTGCGACGTGATCTCGATCGCCGAGGAGCTCGCCTGGCCATGGGCCGGCTCCCCCGAGTGGGCGGATCGCATCGACCGGCTCGCCCGCGACCACGGGGCGACGGTGCTGGGCACCGGCGTCAACCCCGGGTTCGTCCTAGATCTGCTGGTCGTCGCCCTGACCGGGGTGTGCATCGAGGTCGAACGGGTCACCGCCACCCGGGTCAACGACCTCGCCCCCTACGGGCCCACCGTCCTCCGCAGCCAGGGCGTCGGGCTCTCACCCGAGGCCTTCGTCGCCGCGGTCGAGGCGGGCACCGTGGTGGGTCACGTCGGGTTCCCCGAGTCGATCGGCATGATCGCCGCCGCCCTCGGATGGGAGATCGATCGGGTCGAGCAGACCAGGGAACCGATCGTATCCCGCTCCCGGCGGACGACCCCCTTCGTCACCGTCGGACCGGGGATGGTGGCCGGCTGCCTCCACACCGCCGTCGGGTATGCAGGCGGCCGGCCCGTCATCACCCTCGTGCATCCCCAGCAGGTCCGGCCCGAGGCGGAGGGAGTCGAGACCGGGGACACCATCGAGATCACCGGTGTCCCCGATGTCCGACTGTCGGGGAGCCCCGAGATCCCCGGCGGCATCGCCACCGCCGCCCTCGCCGTGAACATGATCCCGCGGGTGCGAGCCGCCGGCCCCGGCCTCACATCGATGGCCCATCTCCCCGTCCCCGCCGCCCTGCCCGGCGGCCTCCGCCGATCGTTCGAACCCGTCGAGGTGGCCGATGCCTGAGCCGGTGCCCGCCGGGACGTGGGTCGAGCTCCACACGATCGTGCTGCCCGCCGGGGAGCGCGCTCCCCAGGTGCCCGAGGACACGAGCCGGGTCCCGCTCGAGATGCGGGTGAAGGGCCGGCTCGTCGAGCCGGTTCGGGTGGGCGACGAGGCCGAGATCGTGACCCCCACCGGACGCCGCCTGCGGGGCACCCTCGAGACGGTCGTGCCCGCCTACACCCATGGGTTCGGCCCTCCCGTCCCCGAGCTGGCCGACGTCGGCCCCGAGCTGCGGGCCCTGCTCGCCCGGCCGAGGGGGCCGGCATGAGCGCCACGCCCTCCTACGCCTCGATCATGGCCCGCCGTGACGAGATCGTCCAGCGGGCGGTGGGGATCGACTACGGGCGGTACGCCACTGGCCTGCTCGCCTTCGACTACGAGCGTCTGCTCGCCGATGCCGGTTACGGCCTCGAGGAGGCCAGGGCGGTCCAGCGGCACACCGCGGTGGGCGACACGCCGCTCGTCGAACTGGCCAACCTGACCGAGGTGGTCCGCCGGGTGGCACCGCCCGGGCAGGGGGCCAGGATCTTCGTCAAGGACGAGGCGGCCAACCCCTCCGGGTCGTTCAAGGATCGCCGGGCCTCGCTCTCGGTCCACGAGGCCGCCCGGCGCGGGTACCCGGGGGTGGCGGCGGCCACCAGCGGCAACTACGGCGCGGCCGTCGCCTCCCAGGCGGCCAAGGCAGGGCTGCGGTGCATCGTCGTCCAGGAGGCCTTCGACAGCCGGGGGGTGGCCCAGCCCGAGATCGCCGAGAAGAGCCGGGCCTGCGAGGCCTATGGCGCCGAGGTGCTGAGGCTGTCGGTGGGGCCGGAGCTGTTCTCGGTGTTCCTGATGGTGCTCGACGAGACCGGTTTCTTCGACGCCTCGCTGTACACCCCCTACTCGGTGCTGGGCATCGAGACGCTCGGCTTCGAGGTGGCCACCGAGGTGCTTGCACGGGAGAGGCAGTTCCCCGACGTGGTCGTGGTGACGCACGCCGGGGGCGGCAACGTGACCGGCACCGCCCGCGGCCTCCTCGCCGCCGGCGCAACCTCGACGACGGTGGTGGGGGCGAGCGTGGACCTGTCCGGGCTCCACATGGCCTCCGATCGAGACTTCAACCGCAAGTCGTTCACGACCGGTCACACCGGCTTCTCGATACCGTTCACCACCTGGCCGGATCGGGCCGACGTGCCCCGCAACGCCGCCCGTCCGCTCCGTTACCTGGATCGCTTCGTCACGGTCACCCAGGGGGAGGTCTTCTACGCCACCCAGGCCCTGGCCGAGCTCGAGGGGATGGAGCGCGGGCCGGCGGGCAACACCTCGCT